>JANPIL010000515.1:0-4058 GCA_031424975.1 Sphingobacteriales bacterium | reverse complement strand
TTGATATTTTAAAGGAAGGCGGCATGGAGAAACTGGATGAGATGATCCAGCGCAAAATGCTCCCTGCGGCATAAAAACAGTCCGCGTCTGCCTTGCAAGGATTTTGAAAAGTGACTTTCCGTGCGGTTGGAATCCTGACGGGCGGAGCCGTTTCCACGCCCTTGCCCGACATTTGCAGACAATGGCAATCCCTATTTTAAAATAAGCCGACATACGGTTTTTCAGATTAGGTTCACGCAAAAAAAAACCGCACATTTGTGGAATAATGACTGCATACACCCATTTAATTAATCAACCTATTCAAATCATTCGTAAAATGAAAAAGAACACAATCATTGGTGCTTTGTTGAGCACCGCCGTAGTAGGGATTTTTGTAGTTTCTTCAGCGTTTGCCCCCATGGACGGCCATTTGGAGATCACCAACAAAACGGATTCGGATATCGACGAAGTTCATTTTGACGGCAGCGGCGATGTCATGGATGAAGATGAAATTTTGAAACCGGGAGAAACCATTGAAGTCGCCTTTGAATGCAAGGGGGTTGACAAGGCCCACCAGACAAAAATCCATTTGGTTTTTGAAGATGGAAAATCATACGACTTCAATGACGAAGTTTGCGATGGCGATTTTGCATGGGATATCGTGGAAGATGGAGGTCACAAAGATTGACAAAACCATTCTTCAAAAACACAAAACGGGAGGCTTTCGCCTCCCGTTTTGTGTTTGTTCCAATTCGGAAATTACCGGTCACTTTTCAATGCCCAGCAGTTCCATTTCAAAAATCAAAATGCTGTTGGGCGGAATGCTGCGCTGGCCTTGTTCGCCATAAGCCAGTTCGGCAGGGATGAACACGCGCCACTTGGAGCCCGATTTCATCATTTGGAGAGCTTCCGTCCAGCCCTTGATTACTTGCGTCACCCCGAAAACGGCGGGTTCGCCCCGGTCCAGCGAGCTGTCGAACTTGGTGCCGTCAAGCAGTGTGCCGGTGTAATGCACTTTCACCTTGTCGGTCGGTTTGGGGTAGGCTCCCGTTCCTTCTTTCAGCACCAAGTATTGCAAGCCCGTTCCGGTGGTGACCACGCCGGGCTTGGCTTTGTTTTCAGCGAAGAACGCATCGGCGGCCTTCTTGTTTTTCTCGACCATTTCCATCCGCGCCTTTTGGAAATAGGTTTGCAGGAACATCATCGTGGCCTGCTCGCCCATGAGCAGCGTGTCTTGCCCGCCCACCGCACTCCGCAACCCCTGCACCAAGGCATCAAGGTTCAAGGAGTCCATTTTCTGGGCATTCACCGACGAGCCGATGTTCACGCCGATGGCGTAACTCACCGAATCCATGTAGTTTACAAGCGTAAACTTGGGTGGGGCAACCACGGCTGTTTCAATAGCTTGGCCGCGTTTCTTACGGTCTTTTTTGCGTTGTGCCTGCACCGAAACCGCCAGCAGGCAGCAGATGAGCATCAGCACTGTTTTTTTCAGGATTGGCTTCTCCATGATTCTGTGGGTGGCGGTAAAAGCAAAATAGCACGTCTGGCCGTGCTATTTTGCGGATTGTCAGACAAAAATGCCGGGGTTCCAGACCGAAACGGCAAGATTAATTTCCCTTTTTCACCTTCACCAACTCCACCTCAAAAACCAGCATACTGAACGGCTCGATGGTGGGTGGCGAACCCCGCTCGCCGTAGCCCAGAGCGTAGGGAATGAAGAATTTGTATTTGGAGCCTTCGCTCATCAGTTGCACACCTTCCGTCCAGCCGGGAATCACACCGTTGAGCGGAAACGAAATCGGGCTGGGCTGGCCAATGTTGCTGTCAAACTCCTTGCCGTCAATGGTAGTACCCTTGTAATACACCGATACGGTATCAGTGGCAGCGGGCTTGGGGCCGGTTCCCTCTTTTATCACCGAGTATTGCAGGCCGGATGCCGTGGTTTTCACGCCCGCTTTCGATTTGTTATCGGCCAAGAATTTCTCACCCTTGCCTTTGTTGGCTTCAAATTTCACGTCCTGCTGCTTTTTGGCATACGCATCCACCAGCATCGAGCATTGCTGGTCGGCCATGCTCACGCTGTCGCCTTTGAGTACCGCGCCGAAGGCTTTTTGCAGGATGGCAATGTCGAAAATGGTATCGGCACCGTTTCTCTTCAGGTTTTTGCCGTACAGCACACCCAGCGCGTAGCTGGCCGAGTCTTTTTGGTTTTTAAGGTTTGCCGAGCCGGAACCCCCTTTTTTATTGCAAGCCACAAAGAATATGCTGCCGACCAATAATAGAATCAAACTTGTTTTTTTCATTCGGGTAAGGTTGGGGAAGTGTATGATGGAAAATCAAAAGAACGGTTATCGCTAAAAACGGTGCGAAATTACGCCAATTTTCGGATTATGCACATCCGGGGCGCAAAACTTTGCGGAAAAGCCACCAGCTCCATCCGGAAGAGTGGCTTCCGAACCGGCAGGTTTGTCGTTTCGGAAAGATACTGTTTTTTAGCCCCCTCTTTCGGAGGGGGTTGGGGGAGGCTGCCGGGGGCCGTTCAGCCGCCGGCTTGGGCAAGCAGGAACAGCACCGCCATGCGAACGGCCACACCATTCTCGACCTGCTGCAAGATGACCGAGTGGCGCGAATCGGCGGCATCGCTGGCCAGTTCCACGCCCCGGTTTATCGGGCCGGGGTGCATGAGCACGATTTCCTTGCCAAGCGAGTCGAGCATGGCCCGGTCAATGCCGAAATACAGGCTGTATTCGCGCAGCGACGGGAAATACTTGATTTGCTGGCGTTCCAGTTGGATGCGCAGCACATTGGCCACATCGCACCACTGCAACGCCTTGCGCACATCAAACTCCACTTGCACACCCAAGTCTTTGATGTATCTGGGAATCAGCGTGCTGGGGCCGCACACCATGACTTCGGCCCCCAGTTTTTGCAGGCAGAAGATGTTGGACAAGGCCACCCGTGAATGCAGGATGTCGCCGATGATGGCCACCCGCCTACCCCCCACTTCACCGAGTTTTTCACGGATTGAAAACGCATCCAGCAAGGCTTGCGTCGGGTGTTCGTGCGTGCCATCGCCGGCGTTCACGATGTTGGCCTTGATGTGCTTGGCCAAGAAATGCGGCGCACCCGGACTTGAATGCCGCATGACAATCATGTCCACTTTCATGGCCAGGATATTGTTGACCGTATCGAGCAGGGTCTCGCCCTTCTTGACCGAGCTGGCGGCGGAGGAGAAGTTGATTACATCGGCCGAGAGCCGCTTTTGGGCCAGTTCAAACGAAAGCCGGGTTCGGGTGGAGTTCTCAAAGAATACGTTGGCAATGGTCACATCGCGCAGGGAAGGCACTTTCTTGATTGGTCGGCCAAGCACTTCCTTAAATGTGTCGGCGGTCTCGAAAACCAGTTCAATATCCTTGCGGGTGAGGTCTTTGATTCCGAGCAGGTGTCTGGCACTGAATGACATGGGCAATGGCGGTGTTAAAAAAGGGTGGGGTTTGGTGTTTTCTGGGGATACCTGTCTGCCGACAGGCAGGCTATTTTCAATCAGCCGTTGGTTCAATTGTCCACCAGCCAGATGGCATCCTCGGCCAAGCCTTGTTCCGTCCATTCCACCAGCACTTTCTGCGTCAGTATCGTGTTCACGTGCCTGCCCACGTAGTGCGCCTCAATGGGCAGGTCGCGGGTGTATTTGCGGTCTATCAGCACCAGCAGCTCCACTTTCCTGGGCCGGCCAAAGGCGGTCATGGCATCCAGGGCGGCCCGCACCGAACGGCCCGTGAACAGCACATCGTCAATCAGGACAACTTTCCTGTCCTCGATGAGAAACGGCACGTGGGTGGTGTTGGCTTTGAGCGGTGTTTCGCGGCGGCGGAAATCGTCGCGGTAAAAGGTGGTGTCCAAGTAGCCCGTCGGCACGTCCTTGCCAGTCAGTTCCAGCAGTTTTTTGCGGATGCGGTCGGCCAGCAAAATTCCGCGCGGCTGCAGGCCCAGCAGCACCGACTGCCCGAAAGCACCGTGGTTCTCAATGAGTTGCTGGCACAGGCGCGTAACCGTGATGTCGAGCAGGCGGCCATCCA
>JANPIL010000514.1:0-2631 GCA_031424975.1 Sphingobacteriales bacterium | reverse complement strand
CAAACCGATTCTAAGGCGCAAGGGCAGTTAGTCCGTTCACTCGGGCTGTTTTCAACCATCATTTTGGTGGTCAGTTCCATCATCGGTTCGGGCATTTTCAAGAAAGTCGCGCCCATGTCCGCCGAATTGCTGTCGCCCGGCCTGGTGCTGTTTTGCTGGCTGCTGGCGGGCGTGGTCAGCTTGTTCGGTGCCTTGAGCAATGCCGAAGTGGCCGGTTTGCTGGCCGATTCGGGTGGCGAGTACGTGTATTACCGCCGCATTTACGGGCGGCTGTTCGCGTTTTTGTTCGGTTGGGCCAATTTTGCGGTCATCCGTTCGGCTTCCATCGCTTCCATTGCGTACGTGTTTGCGCAATCGTCCAACAGTTTGTTCGCCTTGCCGGCATTGCCACCCGAAATAGCCCGCATTTCCATTCTCGGCATTTTTCAGCCGTTCGACAATTTCGGGGTCAAGTTATTGGCAATCAGCTTGATATGGATATTGACAGGCGTAAATTACCGGGGTTTGCGTTTCGGGGAAGGCATCAGCAACGTGGTGACCGGCACGGTGGTGGTTTGCATAACCATGATTGTGGTGGCCGGGCTTACGGTAGGCGGCGGCAGTTGGGCCAATATCCAAACCAACGCACCCGATTATGTAAGCCGCTCATGGACAGACCCTTCGCTGATGAACATGATTTTCACGGCGATGCTGGCGGCTTTTTGGGGCTACGAAGGCTGGAGCAGTCTGGGCTACATTGGCGGCGAAATCAAGAACCCGAACCGCAACATCCCGCTGGCGTTGACATTTGGCGTATTGGCGGTGATTGGCATCTATTTGGCCGTCAATTTCACGTACCTGTACGTGCTGCCCATCACGGATTTCGTCCAGATTCACGAGTCAAAAAACACCATTGCCGCCGTTGCCGTGGTCAATTCGTTTTGGGGCAAAACTGGCGTACTGCTGATTTCACTGCTGATTCTGGTAGCCACTTTCGGTTGTACCAACACCACGATTTTGCTGGCCTCGCGGCTCTATTACAAAATGGCAAACCAAGGGCTGTTTTTCAAAAAGGCCGATTTCATCCATCCACGCTACAATACGCCTTCTTTTGCGTTGGTCATGCAGGCGGGCTGGGCTTCAGTGCTGGTGCTTTCGGGCAGCTTCGACCAACTGACCGATATGTTGATTTTCGCATCGTTCATTTTCTACGGGGCCACGACATTGGGTGTGTTCATCCTGCGCCGCCGGATGCCCGACGCGCCCCGTCCTTACCGTGTTATCGGTTATCCGGTGGTGCCGGGCTTGTTCATCATATTTTGCATCCTGTTGATTGTCAATACGCTGATTGAACGTCCGCGCGAGGCGGGCATCGGCCTGTTTCTGATTTTTACGGGTTTGCCGTTTTACTTTTACTGGCGCAAAAACAGCCCAAGCCCGGACGGGGAATCCGGAAAATAGTATGTTTTCCAACCGCCAAACCCATCCGGTCAAAAACTCCTTTTTCTCAGGAAAGTGTCAGGATACTGTTGTTCATGTTTTTCAGGAAAAGTTGCGCCTCGGCGTTGATTTCCGGTGAATCAATGGGCAGCATCCTGGCCGACATCCGGTTGAAATCCGTTTCGTCGGGCTGTTTGACCAGCACTTCACGCAGGCCGATCGGCTCGTTGCCCAAGCTTATGGCCGTACTGACGCAAAACAGCGTTTTCGGATTGGTGAAATCATCGGGTTTGGCAATGAAATGCCGCTGTTTCGGGTTGTGCAGGCTGTCCATGAGAATGTACACAAAATAACCTTTGCGTTCCAAAAAGCCCCGGTATTCGTCAATCAGGCCGCCGCGCATCACTTCCAGACGGTCTTCGCTTGCACTTTCAGGGTTGGCCAGAAACAGCCACGGCGACCGTATCACGCTTTCGGTGGCCGACATTTCGCGCCGCGAAATCTGCATGAACTCGTTCTCGCCGAAATTCCGGTTGTACGAATACCACGCCCCCACCAGTTTTTGCAGGAAATTGCCCGTACCCAGTTTTGGCAGCGGCATCTTCACGATTTCCTTGGGCATCTGTTCCAGTTGTTGCCGCCGGTAACCGTCAAAATTGCCGAATCCCAAATAGCCGGCAATCTTATTCACATAGGCGCGGTTCAGGTTCATTTCCTTCTCGCCCGATGCCAGCGCCTTGTCCAGTTGTCGGTGCAGGTTCTCGTACAGATAGCGGCGGCTCACCACGGCCTCTTGGTTTGCCGCGCCTTCATTGATGGCATCGGCCATGCCTTCCAGTTCACCAAACTCCACTTTGCGGGCGGGCGGGCCGTGGTATTTCCGGCAGGCATCATCCCACAGGCTTTTGATGGTTTTGACCTCGAACAATGCCATTGTTTTTGAAGAAACGCCAGATGCCGCCGGAACCGCCCCGGTACAAAATAGTATGTTTTGAAAACCCCAAACCCGGCATCCCGAAATATCCGCCCACATTTTACGCAAAAACTATGAAAAAACTATGACGTTTTTCGGTACACGGCCAGCGTCGGGGTTGCGTAATTTTGACTCAACCAAATGACAGACAGTCAAATAACCATGGAAACAATGACCATTCAAGAACAGGAGCTTTGGAGCCGAATCCAAGGTTTTGTGCTGGACGAACCCGCAGCAGA
>JANPIL010000513.1:0-5066 GCA_031424975.1 Sphingobacteriales bacterium | reverse complement strand
CTTGGCGGCATGGAAGGCGTGCAAGCCGCCGGATTCGTAAACCTGAACCGGAAAAATTTAAATGGCGTGCAACTCGCCGGGTTCCACAACCAGCAAATAGACAGCGCAACCGGATTACAGGCCGCCGGGTTTTCAAACAGCACCTTGCGGCGGCACCGGGGTGTTCAACTGGCGGGCTTTGCCAACCATGCCGGGAAACTTGACCGGGGCGCACAAGTTGCGGGTTTTGCCAATGTTGCCCTGCACACAATGCGCGGCCTGCAACTGTCGGGCTTCATCAATTATGCCGGAACCGTGGAAAATGGCTTGCAACTGGGCGTTTTCAATTATGCCGACAGCAGCCACGGTGTTCCGGTCGGCTTTTTGAGTTTTGTGCGCAAAAACGGTTACCGCCGCCTGGAACTCTCCGCCGATGAGACAACGCCCGTCAATGTGGCGTTCAAAACCGGCGTGCGGCGGCTTTACAATATCTTTTTCGTGGGCTTGCAGCCGTTTGGCAGCCGGGGTTTTACAACGTGGCGGTACGGTTACGGCGTGGGTACGGCTTTCCGCCTTGGCTCCAAATGGCAGTTCAATATGGATTATGTGGGCACGTTTGTCGGCACCGAACCCTTCGCATTCACGCGCCACTCGCTGCACAAACTGCATTTTTTGTTTGAAAGGACACTTACGTCAAACGTGGCCCTGGCGTTTGGGCCCACTTTCAATGTTTTCCTCACCGATGCGCGTTCTGCCGACCACACGGCTTTGACTGCGCTGCCACCCTACACAATCTGGAACGCAGACGCGGGCAGCAAGCAGGCGCAGTCGTGGGTGGGTTTCCAGGCCTCCCTGCGCTTTTTTGACAGGAAAGGACGCGGCTGAAATTTCTTGTTCGAAAGCTATTTTCTGTCTAAGCAAGCCTTCCGTCAATTCCTTGACGGATAAAACCCCGCCCCGAAATAGTATCTTTTTCAAGGCCCAAACCTCCCTTTTCAACCGATGCGATTCAAACTTCCGGATTATTTCGGTGCGAAATAGGGGTTTCCCTTTTTTGGGTTGTCACATATACGAACCCAAACCCCAATCCGCCATGAAAACGCTCCCTGCCTTTCGTATCCTCATCCGAAGATTCCTTCTCAGAAGCCTGCTCGCCTTCCGCGATTGCCGCACACTTTAATTTCCGGCACCAAACACGTCTGTTGCAAAAATAATTTTCGCCGTCGTGGGGGTACTTTCTTTTTGAATTGTCATAGCTAAAATCAAACCTTTAATCATCTGTTTTTTTTCAACTAAACTTAATGTACCATGCAAGCCTTAAAAATAGTATTTACTGTAATTCCAATGGTTTTCACAATCTTTTCAAGTCTGGCCCAAGAGACGGAAACTTACAGAACCATCCTCGCGAATCCCGCAAAAATCTCCGGTTTCGGTTCTGTTATCAATCAAGTGGGTTTTTCGGGAAACAACAAAATACGCAGTTTTTATTCGATTGGCGGCGAGGGTGCTGTTTTGTTCAACCAGCGTTTTTACATGGGTATTTTTGGCATTGCTTCAGTGGCTCCGTCCAACATATCGGAGGTGGAACGCACAGGGCAAAATTCGCTCAATACCAATATCCGGCTTGTGCAGACGGGCGGCGTGGTCGGCTACAAGTTTTTTCCCAACCGGGCAATCCATTTAAATGTGGGCACCAAAATAGGCAGTGCCATGCTCATCCGTGAATACCGAACCTACAACCAGGATTATGATTACAATCCTGATGATGTGCAAGGAAACCTGATGGTGATGCCTACCGTCAGTGTGGAAGTCAATCTGTTTCCGTGGATGCAGGCATCTGTCGGGGCTGGCTACAACTGGGTGGCTGGCGGCGATGAGGTTTTCGGCATCAACCCGTCTAAAGATTTGCGTATGCCCACCTTGCAAGCCGGGCTGTCGTTCGGAAAGTTCAGGTAATTGGTGGCCGGAAGCCCGCAAAAATAGTATCGCCAGAAAAGGCAAAACCCGGCTTTCCTGTTCCAGAGCTTCCCGGACAGGAAAACAAGCACATTTCACATTGTTTAATCCATACACTTTTCAATCCCATGAAAACCACAACCTTTTTCAAACTCATTGCAATGTTACTTACCCTACCGTTCGTTTTCTCCTCCTGTAGTGAAAGGGAAGACATTGGCCCGTACCAGGCCGGAAACCGTACTTTTAACTTATCCGGTTTCGACAAACTGCAAATGGGCGATGCCTTCCGCATCCAAGTGCGCCAAGGCGGCGAATTCAGCCTACGAGCCACCGGCGACCGGCGCAACCTGGATGATTTGGACGTGTACGTGAGCAACGGACAATTAGTGGCTCGATACCGCCGTCCGCGTGGCAACCGCCAGTACGAAACCGAATTCGAGATTGTGATGCCTACGCTGACTGCCGCCGATTTTTCGGCAGCCAGCCGTTCAACAATCACGGGTTTTAGCAGCGAGGAACTGGTAGTCACTTTGTCTGGCGCATCGCGGGCCAACGTGGACGCACGGGCAGATCGCGGACAGATAAACCTGTCGGGCGCGTCTAAAATGACACTCAGCGGAAATTTCAAACGGCTCATAGCCGGGGCATCGGGAGCATCGGAACTGCAGGCATTTGATGCCCCCGCCGATGAAGCGGATGCCAACGCTTCGGGTGCCAGCGAACTCCGAATCACGGCTACCAACCGCCTGTCGGCCACGGCCAGCGGAGCCAGCAATATCCGCTACCGGGGCAACCCGGTTCGGCTGCAAATGAATGCTACCGGAGCAAGTTCTATCCGGAAAGAGTGATTTTGCCTGTCAGAATCACAATTCACAGGTTTTTTGCAACAAATACAGGCAGGTTATCCCGGTTGCCGTACAGACAGGCATTGCTTGTCTGTACGGCAATCAAAAATAGTATCTTTTAAAATGCCCAAACCCCACTAACTGCATCCGGCTTTAACCTTTCAAACCATGCGTACTTTCTTACTATTTTCCTTCTTTTCACTGTTTGTTTCTGCTGTTTCCGCACAAAATTCATTTACCGTCAACGGCTATGTCAAGGATGCGGCCAACGGCGAAGGCATGATTGGCGCGGTGGTTTACGTGCAGGAAAAACCGGCGGCGGGTGTCAGTTCAAACGCCTACGGTTTCTATTCGCTGACACTGCCCAAAGGCAGTTACACCTTGGTATTCAGTTATGTTGGCTACACCACCCAAACAATGCTTGTGGAACTGACGGCCAACAAGACGGCCGACATACAGCTTTCGGAAGAGCAAAACCAGTTGCAGGAAGTGGTGGTGACCGAAACCAATCCGCGAAGCAATGTGCAGAGCAACCAGATGAGCGTGAATAAATTGGACATCAGGACAATTAAAAGTATGCCCGCGTTGCTGGGCGAGGTGGATGTGGTGCGCAGCATCCAGCTATTGCCCGGCGTGAGCACGATGGGCGAAGGAGCCAGCGGCTTCAATGTGCGCGGTGGTGGCGTGGACCAGAACCTGATTTTGCAGGACGAAGCCATTGTCTATAATTCATCGCATTTGCTCGGTTTTTTCTCGGTGTTCAACCCGGATGCGGTCAAGGATGTGAAACTGTTGAAAGGCGGCATTCCGGCGCAGTACGGCGGGCGGCTTTCTTCAATTTTGGACGTGCGGCTGAAAGAAGGAAACATGAAAAAATTTGCTGCAACGGGCGGCATCGGCACCGTATCAAGCCGGTTGACCTTGGAAGCTCCAATTATCAAGGACAAAAGCTCGTTCATCATTGCGGCCCGCCGCACCTACGCCGACTTGTTTTTGAAGCTTTCATCGGATGAGGCCCTGAACCAGAACAAACTGTATTTCTATGATTTGAGTGCCAAGTGGAATTATAAGATCAACCCGAACAATACGGTTTTTGCTTCCGGCTATTTTGGCAAGGATGTATTCAGTTTTTCGGATCAGTTTCGCCTTAATTGGGGCAGCCTTACAGGAACGCTGCGCTGGAACCACGTTTTCACACCCAAACTGTTTTCCAATTTCACGGCCACCTACAGCAATTACAATTATCTGTTGGGCGTGCCGAGCGGAACCCAATCGTTTGAATGGACTTCCAACATCCAGAATGCGAATGCCAAAGTGGATTTCACGTATTATCCCAATGCCAGCCACACGTTCAACTTCGGAGCCAGTGCCATCCGGTACTGGTTGCGGCCCGGCCAATGGAAACCCCTGACCGACAATTCCATCTTCACCAACTTTGCGCTGGATGGCCAGGATGCGGTTGAATACGGCGCGTACATGGATCATGAACAGAATTTCGGCTCACGGGTCACGCTTCAGTACGGATTGCGGTTGTCGTTGTTCGATTACCGTGGGCCGCACAGCGTGTATGAATACACGGGCGAATTGGAAGACCGGAAAAAACCCGTGAATGAGCGGATTTTCGGCAAACAATCCATTGTCGCGTATCCCAATTTGGAGCCGCGCGCCGCGCTGAAATACGGCTTGGACAACAATAGTTCGCTGAAGCTGAGCTACAACCGCATGGCGCAGTACATCCACCTGATTTCCAACACTACCGCCGCCAATCCGCTGGATATTTGGCAGCCCAGCACCACCAACATCAAACCCGAAATTGCCGACCAAGTGGCGTTGGGCTATTTCCGAAACCTGAAAGACGACCAGTTTGAAACCTCGGTGGAGGTGTATTACAAAAACATGACCAACCAGATTGACTACGTGAACGGGGCGCAAACACTGCTGAATCCTGATTTGGAAGGCGATTTGCTGTACGGCAACGGCCGCGCCTACGGAGTGGAGTTTTTTGTGAAGAAAAACACGGGCCAACTCACCGGCTGGGTCAGCTACACGCTTTCGCGCACGGAACGCCAGATTGACGGCATCAACAACAATGAGTGGTACGCGGCCAAGTATGACCGCACGCACAACCTTTCGGTGGTGGGGCTGTATGAATTGAACAAGAAATGGTCTTTCTCCGCCAATTTCTCTTATCTCACCGGCACTACAACCACCTTTCCCAACAGCCGCTACAGCTACGACGGCCTGATTGTGCCGCATAATTCGGACAACTCACGCAACAATTTCCGC
>JANPIL010000512.1:0-12670 GCA_031424975.1 Sphingobacteriales bacterium | reverse complement strand
AAAACAGTATCTTTGGAAAACCATAAACCCCCACCCAACCATGACACAACCCATGAACAAACGCCATTTCCTGAAAGCCTCCGCGCTGCTCGGCCTTGCCGGGCTGGTGCAGCCGCACACGCTGTTTGCCGCGCCCAAAGAGGTGTTTGCGCTGCCCGCCCTGCCGTACGGCTTCGATGCACTGGAGCCGCACATTGACAAGCAGACCATGGAAATACACCACGGCAAGCACCACAAGGCTTACGTGGACAACCTGAACAAGGCCATAACCGGCACGCCGATGGAAAAGATGAGCCTGTTCGAGATCATGAAAACCGTGAGCAAGCAGCCCGTGGCCGTGCGCAACAACGGCGGCGGCCACTACAACCATTCTATGTTCTGGACCATACTGGCCCCGGCCAATACCGACAAGCCGACGGGTGAACTGGCGGCGGCGATTGACAAGAAATTCGGCTCGCTCGACAAGCTCAAGGAGGAATTTAACAAGGCGGCCACCACGCGGTTCGGTTCGGGCTGGGCCTGGCTGGTGAAGAACCCCAAAGGCGAACTGATCATCACCTCCACGCCCAACCAAGACAACCCGCTGATGGACACCGTTCCCGCAGCCGAACGGGGCTTTCCGGTGATGGGGCTGGACGTGTGGGAACACGCCTACTACCTCAGATACCAGAACAAACGCGCCGACTACACCAACGCTTTCTGGAACGTGATCAACTGGAAAGCCGTGGAGCAGCGTTTTGCGGAGGCCAAAAAATCGCCGAAGAAGTAAGGAAAACAGTATGTTTTAAAAAGCCCAAACCCCGCCTTTTCACAAGGGCGGGGTTTGGGCTTTCTGCGGGATACTATATTTTGTGGGCTGTTTTCCGGCGCACTGCGGGCTACCGGCTTTCGATTTCCCTTTCCAGTTCGGCGTACCACGCCTCGCCGTACTTGCGGATGAGCGGCTCTTTGAGGAACCTGTACACGGGCACTTTCAGTTTTTCGCCAAGCTGGCAGGCCGGGTTGCAGATTTCCCACCGGTCGTAGTTCACCGCGTCCCACTCCTCGTACTTGGTGATGCGGATGGGGTAGAGGTGGCACGAGATGGGTTTTTTGAAGGTGGTTTTTCCGGCCAAATATGCCTGCTCGATGCCGCACTTGAGGATGCCCCGGTCATCGTGGAGGGCGTAGGCGCATTCGCGGCCAGCCACGGTGGGCGTGGAGAAGTCGCCCTCGTAATCCTTGATCCAGGTTCCCTGTTCGGCAATGGCTTGCCGCCCGGCCTCGCTCAAATAGGGGGCCACATCGGCGTATATCTGTTCCAGTACGGGCAGTTCGTCTTCGTCGAGCGGCGCGCCGAGGTCGCCTTCGGTGCAGCAGGCTCCCTTGCACTTTTCCAAGTCGCAGACAAAACTTTTTTCGGCGATATCATCGCTCAGGCAGGCATTTCCGACAAGGATCATGTGGCGAAGGTACGGCAAAAAACCGGTTTTGCAGTGGCGGGGCTTACTGCACCGTTGCCCGGCCCTGGCTTACCGGCAGGATGATGTTGAACGTGGAGCCTACGCCCGGCACGCTGTCGGCGGTGATGGTGCCGCCGTGGTTTTCCACCACCTGCTTGCAGATAGCCAGGCCGATGCCCGTACCCGCGTATTCGGCATGGCCGTGCAGCCGCTGGAAAATCACGAAAATCCGCTCGGCGTATTCCTTCTCGAAGCCGATGCCGTTGTCGCTGACGGCAATGTGTACGTAGGCCCGCCCGGCATCCAGTGTCAGTTCCTGCTTTTGGCTGTCGGGCAGGGGTTGGCCGTGGATGGTGATGCGGGGCGCGGTGCCGGGCTTTGAGAACTTGAGGGCGTTGGAAACCAAGTTTTGGAAAAGCTGCTGCACCTGCTGCGGGATGGCTTCTATTTCGGGCAGGTCCTGGCATTGGATGTCGGCCCCCGTTTCCTTGATCCTGATCTCAAAATCGTTCATGATATTGCCCATGACCGCATTGAGGTCGGTGTTTTCAAAGGCGGTGTCCTTTTCCTGGCGGGCCACCCGCGAGAAGGCCAGCAGGCTCTCGATCAGCGTTTTCATGCGGTCGGCGGCGCGAGTCATCATGTCGAGCATCATTTTGCCGTCGTCGGTCAGGGTTTCTCCGTATTTCTTGGTCAGGCGGCCACCGACCGTGGTGATTTTGCGCAGCGGCTCCTGCAAGTCGTGGCTGGCCACGTAGGCAAACCGTTCCAGTTCGGTGTTGGAGCGTTCAAGGTTCCCGTTTGCCGCCTGCAGTTCGCGGGTGCGTTCGGCTACGCGGCTGGTGAGTTCGTCGGTGTGGGTCTTGCTTTCGGTGATGTCGGCGCACGAGCCGATGTAGCCCAAAAAAGTGCCGTCCGGGTCATAGCGCGGCACCGCCGTGTCTGACAGCCAGCGGTACTGGCCGCCAGCGGTACTGGCCGCTGTGGTGCCGCAGGCGGTATTCCATGTAGAAATCCCGCCGTGCATCAAACGCGGACGTGTAGGTTTCGAGGCAGCGTTCAAAGTCTTCGGGATGCACACCTTCGGCCCAGCCGTAACCGGCTTCCTGTTCGGTGGTGCGTCCGGTAAAGGTGAGCCAGCTTTTGTTGAAAAAGTTGCAGCGTTTTTCGGTATCCGCCATCCATATCAGCACGGGAGCCGTGTCGGCTATCATGCGGAAGCGGTTTTCGCTTTCCTCAATCTTCTGCCGCACCAGTTCCTGCCGCTCCAGGTCTTCGTTCTTGCGTTTGATTGTCTCGTTCTGCATTTCCACCAACGCCCGGGTGTCCATGATTCCGCGCTGCGCCGAAAGGTCGGTCACGATTATGCCCAGGGCGGGGAGGTCGTGGTGGCTGAGCAGGTTCATGGACAGGGAGCAGGGCACCAGCAGGCCGGACACGGTTTGGAGCGGCAGTTCGCCCTTGCTGCGGCCTTCCCATGCCTGGGCCGTCAACCGGGCGAAGTAATCCTTGAAATCGTCGGGAACCATGTCGCGGAAATGGATTCCAATCACCCTTTCGAGCGGGGCTTGCAGCAGGCGGGCGAAACAGGCGTTGCAATACAGGATCACGTTCTCGCGATCCAGCAGCAATGCACCCTCGTTCATGCCCTCAATCAAAGACCGGTACACCTGCTCGGCTCCCTGCAAGGTGAATATCTGCGAGCCTCCGTCACTTTCCACCACCAGCGTATCCACCTCGCCGTTGCGGATGGCTTCGAGGGTTTCCTCCGCTTCGCGAAGCCGGATGCGCAGGTCGGCGGTCTCATCCGTCAAGTGAATCTGCCGTTCGGTCTGGTTGTCGCTCATGGGATGGGTATTTTGTCGGGTTGCTGGTCACATATGCGTGGGTTGCGGTACAGGCCGGGCGGTTGGGCGCGGTTCCCGGAAATAGTATCTTTTCAAAAGGCCAAACCCGAGGCCTCCCCCAACCCCCTCCGAAGGAGGGGGCTTTTGGCTCCCCTCCCTTTCGGGGAGGGGCCGGGGGTGGGGCTTCTCCCCCTTACACCGGCTTCAGGCCAAGCCCGAGCAGCACTTGGTTCTTGTCCGACATATCGCCCACCAGCCGCCGCAGTGGCACCGGCTGCCGTTTCACCAGGGTTGGCGTGGCGATGATCTGGTCGGCTTGGGCCAACGCGGGCTGCTGGTAGATGTCTACCACCACCAGTTCGTAGCGGCCTTTCAGGTACTGTTCGCATATCGCCTTGGTGTTCCGGACAGCGCGGATGGAATTGAAGGTGGCACCGGCAATGTACAGGTGCAGCACGTACAGTTCGGCTACCGAATCGTCCTCGAAATCCTTTTCCTTCTTGTCGCTGCTGGATTCACTCATGATACGCGTACTAAAAACTGTTTATTTGCTCCGTGACAGGCAACTATCCGGGCCTGCCAGCTCCCGGTGGGACGGGTCGCCGGTAAGTTGAAAAAATAGTATGTTTTAAAATCGCCAAACCTGTTTTCATCCCGTTCCGCCACTTTGCATCGCTGTCGGCTTGGCTATCCGTTTTCGTCCGGCCAACAAGGAGTCGGAGCCGTCCTGCTTTTCGGCGCTGCTGTGCGCCAATTCATCCTCCACCGATTCAAACTCGGTGCGCAGGCTGGCAATCTTGGATTCGAGCAACCGGCGTCTGCGTTCCAGTTCACGGTTTTTGCGGGCCATCTCGTGCTGGAGGGCGGTGTTTCGCGCCTCCTCCTCCAGTTGCCGGGCCAGCCGGGCCGAGCCGGTGACAATGCCCGACGGACTGACAAACACGTCAAGCAGGTCAATGCCGTGGTCGGTGACCACAAACTCGCGCATTTGGTTGGAATGCGCCATGCCCCTCATCTTCAGAATGCTGAGTTCGCGGTTCCGTTCGCCCGCAACCGCCGGGTTGCCGAGCGATATCCACGTGTCTATCAGCGAGGCAACGCTCTCTTCGGTCAGGTCAATGACATTGGAGTGCGGCGCGGTCAGCGAAGTGAACAGTGCCGTAATGCTGTTCGATTTCAGGAAATCAATCAGGCGCGTGAGCATGGCCCGCACCTCGTCCAAGTCGCCGATGGCAATCAGGTTGCTGACCGGGTCAATGACCACGGCGTGGGGCTTGAATTCGTGGACGGTCTTGTGCATGGTAGCCAGATGCCTTTCCAATCCGTAAAGGGTTGGGCGTGAGGCTTCCAACTGCAAAAAACCCTTGTCCATGCACGCTTGCAGGTC
This sequence comes from Sphingobacteriales bacterium, assembly GCA_031424975.1. GTDB lineage: Bacteria > Bacteroidota > Bacteroidia > Cytophagales > 172606-1 > Xanthocytophaga. Next base: position 7,994 of record JANPIL010000512.1, on the reverse strand, counting down.
AATGCCCACCGAGTTCATGTTGCGGATCAGTTGCCGGGGCGATTCCTCGAAGGTGAAAAACAGGCAGCGTTTCTTGGCGCGGCATACTTCGCGGGCAAACGAGGCGGCGAGGATGGTTTTGGCCGTTCCCATGGTGCCGGTCACCAGAATGCTGCTGCCCTGGTAGAAGCCTTTCCTGCCGAACATCTCGTCGAGTTTGGCAATGCCGGTGGAAACGATGGCATCCGATTCGGGATAATTGAGTTTGAGCGACGTGACGGGCAGTACCGACGTGCCGCTTGCCGTGATGATGTACGGGTATTCGTTGGTGCCGTGGGTGGTGCCCCGGTATTTTACAATGCGCAGGCGGCGCGTGGTGATTTGGTTCACGACGCGGTTGTCGAACAGGATCACGCAGTCCGAGATGTATTCCTCCAGTCCCTGCCGGGTCAGGAAACCCTCGCCGCGTTCGGCGGTCACAACCGTGGTGACCCCCTTGTCTTTCAGCCACCGGAAAAGCCGCTGTATTTCGGAGCGCAGCACCGATTTGTTGGAAAGCCCGGCAAACAGCGCTTCTATCGTGTCCAGCACCACCCGTTTGGCCCCGATGGAGTCAATGGCGTGGCCGAGCCGGGTGAAAAGCCCTTCCAAGTCGTATTCGCCGGTTTCCTGAATTTCGGCCTGGTTAATGTACACATGGTCCAGCCGCAGTTTCTTGTCGGCTTGCAACGCCGCCAAGTCAAAGCCCAGCGAGGCGGCATTGGTGGTCAGTTCGTCGGCGGTTTCCTGAAAGGATATGAATACGCCCGGTTCGTTGTGTTCCGTGATGCCCCGCACCAGGAACTCAACTGCCATCAGCGTTTTGCCGCACCCCGGACCACCGCATATCAGCGTGGGGCGGCCTTTGGGCAACCCGCCTTCGGTGATTTCGTCCAGGCCGTCAATTCCGGTCAGGGTTTTGGGCAGCATGAAGATGCCGGGTGGGGGAGGGGTGGATTTTTTTTTCATGGAGTTGGCAAGCCGATGGCGCGCTAAAAAAACTGTACCAAACAAGGTGTGGAGAAAATATTGCCCGGTTCTGGGCGGTCAAACCCGGTGGCGTGCCGTAAAAAAATAGTATCCGCCGGAAATGCCAAACCTGACACGATAGGTTTGGCATTTCCGGCGGATACTATTTTCCGGAGCCTTTTGGTGGGTTCTCGCTACCGGTGCAAGCGTTCTGGCTTGCGCCAGTTTGCGGCTTTTTGATGAGTCATGATCCGGCCGCGCGCCCACACTGGCGGCAAGGGTGAGGATATTATTCCACGGTGACGGATTTGGCCAGGTTGCGGGGCTGGTCCACGTTGCAGCCGCGCATGACGGCGATGTAATACGAGAGCAGTTGCAGCGGCACCACCGACAGCAGGGGCATCAGGGCCTCGTGCGTGGGCGGTATCTCAATCACGAATTCGGCCATCTGGGTGATCAGTTCGTCGTTTTCGGTGACCACCGCAACCACGCGACCCTTGCGTGCCCGCACTTCCTGGATGTTGGACACTATTTTCTCGTAGCTGCTGTCTTTGGTGGCAATGAATACCACGGGCATTTCCTCGTCAATCAGCGCGATGGGGCCGTGCTTCATTTCCGCCGCCGGGTAGCCTTCAGCGTGGATGTAAGATATTTCCTTGAGTTTCAGCGCGCCTTCCAAGGCCACCGGAAAGTTGTAGCCGCGCCCCAAAAACAGGAAATTGCTCGCATCCTTGAAAATATCGGCGATGTATTCGATTTGTTTGTGCTTGCCGAGTATTTTCTGGATTTTGTCGGGAATCGTTTCCAGTTCCACCAGCAGTTCGCGGTACACCGTTTCGGTGATGGTTCCCTTGGCTTTGGCCAGGATAATGCCCATCATGGCCAGCACCACCACCTGCGCTGTGAACGCCTTGGTGCTGGCAACCCCGATTTCCGGGCCGGCGTGGGTGTAGGCCCCGGCGTGCGTGGCGCGCGGAATGGACGAGCCGACCACGTTGCAGACCCCGAAAATGATGGCCCCCTTGGACTTGGCCAGTTCAATGGCGGCCAATGTGTCGGCCGTCTCGCCCGACTGCGAGATGGCAATCACCACGTCGCCCTCGTTGATGACCGGGTTGCGGTAGCGGAACTCGGAAGCGTATTCCACCTCGACGGGTACGCGGGCAAACTCCTCGAAAATGTATTCGGCCACCAGTCCGGCGTGCCACGAAGTGCCGCACCCGATAATGACGATGCGTTGCGCGTGGATCATCTTGTTCAGGTATTCGCGCAGGCCGCCCAACAGCAGGTGCCCCTTGTCTGCGTTGACGCGGCCGCGCATACTGTCTTTCACCGAGCGGGGCTGCTCAAAAATCTCCTTGAGCATGAAATGCTCGTAGCCGCCCTTTTCAATGGATTCCAGTTCCAGTTCCAAGGTGTGCACGTACGGCGCAATGGTCACATCCTCAATGGTCTTGATGGTCAGGCCGTCGCGCGAGATTACGGCAATCTCGTAATCGTCCAGGTACACTACCTCGCTGGTGTACTCCACAATGGGCGTGGCATCGGAAGCGACAAAATACTCCCTTTCGCCCACGCCGATCACCATCGGGCTGCCTTTGCGGGCGGCAAACAGCGTGTCGGGATGTTCCTTGGACATGATCACGATGGCGTATGCCCCCACCACTTCCTTCAGGGCCAGCCGGATGGCCTCTTCCAGCGTGCAGCCGACGCGTTCCTGCACGTGCTCGATGAAATGCACGAACACCTCCGAATCGGTCTCGCTGCTGAATATGTGCCCGTGGTTGGCCAGTTCCTGCTTCAGGGCGTGGTAGTTCTCAATAATGCCGTTGTGGATCATCACCAGCCGCTTGCTCGACGAGTAGTGCGGGTGGGCATTCACGTCGTTGGGTTCGCCGTGCGTGGCCCAGCGCGTGTGGCCAATGCCGATGGTGCCGCCCGTGTCGGTATCCCTGACAAAACCCTCCAACTCACTGACCTTGCCCTTTTTCTTGTACACGGTCAGGCCCTGCCCGTTGAGCAGCGCGACACCGGCACTGTCGTAGCCCCGGTATTCGAGGCGTTTGAGTCCCTTAATCAAAATCGGGTAGGCTTGCTGGTAGCCCGTGTAAGCGACAATTCCGCACATGGTACGAATGGGTTTAAATGAGAATGGGTTGAACGCTGATAACCGGTTGCGCGATTGGCAAACGTGTGGATGTTGGGGGTCCGCGTTGAGGGCCGGTTGGACAACCGCCGTTCCGCATCCGGAAACGGTGTCTTCAAAATAGTATCTTCCGGAATGCCCAAACCCGCAGGCGTGAAAAAACGAAGAAGGATGCTTCTTTCAAAACATCCTTCCTGAAAAAAGACAAAATGATGCCCGGCACACAAAGCCGCCCGCCGTCAATTCGGATTGATGACCGTGTAGTAAATGATCAGCTTGGCCGCGCCGGTCGGGTGCTGCTGGCTGCCGAGGGTGATGCCGCGCACGGTGACCTCGTTTTCGCCAAACGGCGTGACCGGTGCTCTCGGTTGCTCGGAGTAGGGTGCGCCGCTCTGAACGGCCACAAACAGCCCCTTGTCGGCTTTGCGCTGGGCTGCGGGCAGCCGGTCGTTATACAGCACTTGCTGCAGGTATCCGCCCACCGAAAACACGTAGGTGCCATCGGTATTGAACGCCGCATCCGGGCTGCCAAGCTGACTTTGCAGGGGCACGTAAAAATACGCGGGCGGGGTCCCGGCCTGCACCAGCGTGGGCATCCGTCCGTTGAGGTCGGCCTCGTACAGGCGCAGGCGGGAAGGCGGCAACTGGACGGCCGAGAAAATCCCGCCCGATACCGGTTTCAGCACCAGCCGCGCCTCGTTGATGATGATGTCGCGGTTCTTGCCCAAATCCTTGAGAGATGGCATCTCTATCTTGGTCTTGAGGCCGGTTCCCGACTGGATGTACGTGAGGTTGCCGGTAGCGGTGGAAGGCACGGCATCGTAAGCCTTCCGCAAACCGCCCAGCGTACCCGTGCGCACGGATTTTATCTGGTTGAAGAACCGTCCGAACGACGCGCTGAAATTGACGGCCTTGGCCGCCGTTTCGCCCGCGTTGTGGTAGTACATGACCACCGCACCAAGCGCAAACCGGCTGAGGGTGTTGCCGGTCTCGTCCGAACCGACTGCCAAGCCCTTGAAAGCCGCCGTGAAGTCGGTTTCGGTCAGGGTGTTCCGGTAGGCCGACAGCAGGCTTTGGCCGGTCGCCGCGTCCAGTTTGATGCGCAGCGTATCGGCCTTGCGGGTGGAGTTGGCCGGACGGTTATAGGTGTACTGGCCTACGGGAGCCGGGTCAAAGGCAAAATCGTCGGTGTTCAGGTAGTTGCGTGCCCCGTCAAAATCGCTGGTCAGGCGGTACACTTTCAGGTTCTGCGCGATGGGCTTTTTCAGGTCGGTACTCAGGCTGTCGCTGATCAGGAACAGCGTGGTGGAGTCGTAGAGCGGGTTGGCTCCCAAGTCGAACTTCTCGCTGCTGTAAATGCACTGGAAGAAACTCCGACACGCGACCGTGCCCGAAGCCGGGTCATTGTAGTAACCCACAATCGGCCTTATGCTTTGGCTGGTCACCACCGAATCCACGAGCACCGTGGAGGTGCGCAGCGTCAGGGTGTCCGTGTAAATAACCCCGAAGTTGCCGGTGCCGGGGTTAAGCCCGGCACCGATTTCCTTGGGGTCTTCCAATTGGCACGCGAAAAAAATAGTAGGAAAAAAAATGCACAAACCTGCCTTAATTAAACATCTCATTGTAAAGGTTGTAATATGATTCGCTGAAAGTTTCATCGGTGGTTTCGATGTAGTTGATTTTTTTCTCGTCGCATTCGCTCAATAGCTGGGTCAGCTTTTCGTTGAACCGTTCTTCGGCCTTGATCACCACATCGGCGTAGGCCATGCCGATGCGCACAAAGCCCTGGTAGTCGGCGGTTTTGATCAGGCTCAGCATTTCGTCCTCAATATCCATCATCTTCACTTTTTCCAGCAGTTCCAGCCCGTCGAACTTGTGCGGGAAGAAACTGTTGTAAACGGTGAACACCGATTTGGTTCCCTTGAACATCGGGTCGTTTTTATAGGTTGTCTTCAAATACATCGGAATCAGGCTTGTCATCCAGTCGTTGCAATGCACGATATCCGGCGACCAACCCAGTTTCTTCACCGTTTCCAGCACGCCCTTGCAGAAGAAAATGGCCCGCTCGTCGTTGTCGGCGTGGAACTGGTTGTCTTTGTCGAAGAAAACGGATTTGCGGTGGAAATAGTCTTCGTTGTCAATGAAATACACTTGCAGCTTGGCATTGGGAATCGAGGCGACCTTGATAACCAGCGGCTTTTCCTCGTCGCCAACGGCGATGTTGATGCCCGACAGCCGCACCACTTCGTGCAGGCGGTTCTTGCGTTCGTTGATCAGGCCGAAGCGGGGCACCAGAATGCGGATTTCCATGCCTCTTTCCTGCATGGCCTGTGGCAATCTCCTAACAAAATCGGCTACCTCGGAGGTTTGGAGAAAAGGATTGATTTCGGTGGCGACGTAAAGGATACGGAGTTTGCTCATGTTACTTTGGGGATTACGATGAACGAAAAAAAAGAGACCGGCAACGAAAATCAATGGGTAATATGGCAAAGATAGTGTAAAATTCCGTCATTTCCACCAACGCCGCCATTGGCGGGCGGCGGGTCGGGTATGCGAACCGCAGGCCGGTGGGGTTTCCGGTTTTTCAACGATACTATTTTTGCGGCGGCATATCCCGTGCAAATCCCTGTCCATGTAACTTATGACCACCATCTCCCACATCACCCGGCACCTGGAAGCATTGGCTCCGCTGGCCTACCAGGAAAGCTACGACAATGCGGGCCTCATCACCGGCGAGGCACAGACGGAAGTGACCGGCGTGCTCGTCAGCCTGGATACCACCGAAGAAGTGGTTCTGGAAGCCGTGCGCCGGGGCTGCAACCTCGTGGTGGCGCACCATCCGATTGTGTTCAAGGGCTTGAGGAAAATCAACCGTAGCCACTACGTCGGGCGGGCCATTGTCACCGCCATCCGGCACGATATTGCCATCTATGCCGCCCACACCAACCTGGACAATGTGGCGGGCGGCGTGAATTTCAGGATTGCGCGGCAGCTCGGCTTGCACGGCAGCCGGATACTGGCCCCTAAAACCCGGACACTGCGCAAACTGACCGTGTTTGTGCCGGTGGCCCACACCGATTTGCTGCTTGCCGCCCTGCATCAAGCCGGGGCGGGCATGATCGGAAACTACTCGGAGTGCAGCTTCCGCACGGCGGGAACCGGGGCATTCACGCCCAACGCGGCCGCACAGCCGCACACCGGGCGGGCGGGCAAGCCCGAACAGGTGGCCGAGAACCGCGTGGAAGTCATGTTTCCGGCCCATTTGTCGGCGCGGGTGCTGGCAGCCATGCGGCAGGCGCACCCCTACGAGGAGGTGGCGCATTACGTGCACGACCTGGAAAACGAAAACCAGGAGGTGGGGGCGGGGGTCATCGGCACGCTGGAAACGCCCATGGGCGAGATGGATTTCCTGAATCATTTGAAAAACCGCATGGCCGCCGGTTGCGTGCGGCACACGGCCCTGCGCGGGCAGCCCGTGCGCACGGTTGCCGTGTGCGGCGGCGCGGGCGTTTTCCTGCTGCCCGATGCCATCCGCGCGGCGGCGGACGTGTTTGTGACGGCGGATGTGAAATACCACGAGTTTTTTGAGGCCCAAGGGGAGATAATCCTGGCCGACATCGGGCATTACGAAAGCGAAGCCTTCACAAAAGATTTGATTTGCGGGTATTTGTCCGAAAAATTCCCTACTATTGCGGTCAATTTGGCAGAAACAGTCACCAATCCGGTTTTCTACCTGTGATTTTTCGCTTGGAATCCGTTTGCCCTGCGATTATTTGAATCACGTCTGTTTGAATTACCAAGCATGGCTGGTGTGGTGTTTGCTTTTCACCCTGCCATCCGCACGTTCATCATCTACCATTTTCCCCGACCATTCAATGGAACTCACGGTTGCCCAGAAACTCGAAGCCCTACTTTCCCTTCAGACCATTGATTCAAAACTGGACCAGATACTCAAGGTGCGCGGCGACCTGCCCGAAGAAGTGCAAGACCTTGAAGACGAGATTATCGGCTACGAAACCCGCATTGGCAAGTTCGGCAAGGAGATAGCGGTGCTTGACGGGGAGGTTGATCAACTCAAACTGGCCAAGAAGGACTCGGAAAAGCTGATTGCCAAATACAAGGACCAGCAGATGAACGTGCGCAACAACCGCGAGCACGAGGCCATAAGCAAGGAAATGGAATTGCAGACGCTGGAAATAGAGCTGGTGGAAAAGAAAATCAGCGAGGCCCACGTCAGGATTTCGTTTAAGAAAGAGGAGATACTCAAGGTGGAAAGCACGCTGGGCGAACGCCGCAAAGACCTCGACACCAAGAAAAAGGAACTCGGAACCATCACCGCCGAAAGCGAGGAAGAGGAAAAAACCCTTGCCGTTGCCCGCGACGAGCAGGCCACCCACGTGGAGGAACGCCTGCTGCGGTCATACACCAAGATACGCACCAACGCCCTGAACGGCTTGGCCGTGGTGCTGGTCAAGCGGGGTGCGTGCGGCGGCTGCTTCAACATGGTGCCGCCACAGCGCCAGGTGGAAATCCGCGAGAAAAAGAAAATCATCGTCTGCGAGCATTGCGGACGCGTATTTGCCGATGTGGAGGAAGTGGTTCCCGTGGACAAGGACAAGCCCAAGAAAGTGGCGGCCGACTTGCGCTGATGAACCCACGCTGGCTAACCAACCCCATTTGAAGAAGCGGCTGGGCGACAAGCCCGGCCGCTTCTTTTGTTTTCAGAAAGCAGGGGAGGGGGTTTGGGGTTTTTGAAAGATACTATTTTGGAATGACGCAACCCTGTGAGGTTTCAAAAACCTCACAGGGTTGCGTCATTCCCGGCTCACAGGCTCATCATTTCCTTGAACCGGATGGCTTG
>JANPIL010000511.1:0-12287 GCA_031424975.1 Sphingobacteriales bacterium | reverse complement strand
AGTATCTTTTTGAAAGCCCAAACCTCACCCTTTCCCAAGGGCGAATACTGAACCGCTTGAAATTGGCAAGAAACAGAAAAATCCGCACCGTCGTTTTGTGGCTGCTGTTGGTGGCGGCGGTGGCGGGTTTGGGTGCGTTTTACAACCAAAACCGCCGCCAAGATACGCGCCAGCAGATGGAAAACATCCGCAGCCGCGTGTGGAGCGAATGGTCAACGGCAAAAACCGAACAGCGAGCCATCCGGGCGGCATTCCTGGCCACGCGCCTGCCCGGCCCCGCGCAACTTGGCGTGCCACACCAGCACCCGTTCTGCATTTTCCGGAACGGCAGCTTGGTTTACTGGTCCGACCACCGCTTGGTTCCCGACTACAGCCTGCTGGCGGCCAGCGGAAGCGGCCAGTTGGCAAACACGAAAACCGGGCGTTTTCTGGTGCGCCGCCTGGCTTTCAAGGCCGGAAGAAACAACGTGGAAATATGTTCGCTGATTGCGTTGCAGCAACGGTACGCGGTTGAGAACGATTACCTGCAACCGGGCCTGAACCGGCGCATATTTCCGTACGGGAACCTGCAAATCAGCGGCGAAACGCAGCGTTCGGGCACCAATGTCTACTCACCGGAGGCAGTGTTCCTGTTTTCGGTCATTTTTCCCGACAATGCCCCGGTGGCGGCACCGCCCGCCGCCTCTTTTGTGCTGCTGCTTGCCGGTTGCCTGCTGCTCGTGGCGTTGGCGGCATGGCTGCACACGTACCTGAAACGCTTGGCGCGGCGGCAACAATACGGACGCGGTTTTGGGTTGCTGGCGGCTTTTCTGGTGGGCATCCGGTTGCTGATGCTGCGCCTGGGCATACCCAATGAGTTGGTGGAAAGCGAGTTGTTCAGTTCCAAATACTATGCCTCGTCCGCTTTCACGCCTTCGCTCGGCGATTTGCTGCTCAATTGCGGGGCGGCTTTGGTGCTGGTCGCCTACGTGCTGCGCCATTTTTCCGGTTCGCGCGTGTGCCAGCGTATATTGGCGTGGCCGCTGCCGGGCAAGGCGTGGCTGACGGGGGTGTTCCTGCTGCTGGGTTTGGGGATGCTGTCGGTGCATTTCTACTTTTTGCGTACGCTGCACCTGTATTCCCGGATAAATCTGGACATCACGGACAACCTTGATTTCTCCTCGCTGCGCATTGCCTGCCTTGTGGTTTTTGTAGTCAATTCGCTGCTGTTTCTGTTTGTCAACCATCTGCTGCTCAGGCTGGTTGTCCAGTTCAGGTTGCCCTTGCGGGTCTTTGCCTTGGCAATGGTTTCGGCCGTGGCCGTGTACGCGGCTGTGGCCTACACGGCCTTTGAGCTGCACCCCGAAATCCTGATTGGCGGTGCCATTTACCTGTTTCCGGTCTGTTATTTTCGGTTGCCGCGCGGCTTGGTGCGGTTCAGCTACCGCGCCACCTTGTATCTGTTCATGACGGCGGTGTTGTGCGCGGCCATCGGTGCGTGGGCGGTGTATGAGATGGAACGCGACGACCGGCTGACCCAAAAGCGCGACTTTGCCCGCCAACTGCTTTCCGAAAACGATCCGTTGGGCGAATTTTTGCTCAGCGAGGCTTCCGAAAACATCCGCCGCGATGCTTTTATCCAGTCGAAGTTCACCGGGCCGTTTGTTTCCAAAAACGACATCATGAAAAAGGCCCGCCGCTACTTGGGCAGTTATTTCGACCGTTACGAGGTGGATGTGCGCGTGTTTGACCCGTCGGGACTGAACTTGCTGGGCGACGATGTGCCCAACAGCTACATGGACTACATCCAGTATTTCCAGCAGAAAACCGAAGATGGCAAATATGTGTACGGCACTGCCTACGACCACCTGTATTTTGCGCCATCCATGGGCGGCTCGGTGCTGAAACGCTACGCAAGCTTGGTCACGATACTCAGGCAGGGCGCGATTATCGGCTTTGTGGTGCTCGATTTGCAGCAGAAACGCATTGCGCCCACCAACGTGTATCCCGAACTGCTGCTCGACAAGCGGTTTGCCGTATCGCCGGAAAGCCGTTTGTACAGCTATGCCATTTATGACCATGGAAAACTCACCTACCGCGAAGGCGATTTCAACTACGGCAATGCGCTTTCTGGGGGCGGGCGGGAAAAAATCGGGATGCGGCGGCAAACCGCGGATCAAACCGGTTACCAACACACGGCACTGAAAAACAAGGACAACCGCACGGTGGTGGTGTCGTCGCCGGCCTATCCGTTGGGCAGCGTGTTCAGCAATTTCTCTTTCCTGTTTCTGGTGTTGGCCGTGGTGGCGGGTTTGTGCCTTTTGGCGCATACTATTTTCCAACGGCGTTCTTTCGCGCGTTCGGGCTTTGCCACCCGGATTCAGATTTACCTGAATGTCGCTTTTTTCCTGCCGCTCATCGCCGTCAGCACCGTGACGGTGAGCCTGCTCAGCGCCACTTACCGCGAAAACCTGGCGCAGTCTTATCTGGAAACCGCCCGCAACATTGCCACCGAACTGCGCATACAACTAGATGAATACCAGAGCGGCGCGGTGGATGCCGAATCTTTCAAACGTGAAATCAATGAATTGGCGCGGCACACACGTTCGGATGTGAACGTGTTCGGAACTGACGGCAAGCTGGTCGTGGCCAACCAACGGCAGATTTACGATGCCGGAATCCTGTCGCCATACATCAACCGCAATGCCTGGAATGCCATTGCGGGGCAGAACCAAGCCAGCCAGCAGGTGGCCGAGTCGGTGGGCAGCCTGCACTACAACTCGGTGTACGTGGGCATCCGCGACTCGGATGGCAAGCGACTGCTCGGCATTTTGAGTATGCCTTTTTTCGATTCCAAGGCCGACCTGGAAAAGCAGCTCATCAGTGTGCTATCCACAATCATGAATATCTTCACGGTCATTTTCATCGGTTTCCTGGGGCTTTCGTACGTTGCCACGCGCGTGCTGACGGTTCCGTTGCGGCTCATCACCCAGAAACTGGGCAAGACTTCGCTACAAAGCGACAATGAGCCGCTCGAATGGGATTCCAATGACGAAATAGGGCTGATGGTGGGCGAATACAACCGGATGCTGCGCAACCTCGAAGACAGCAAGCAGGCCCTGAGCCGCAGCGAAAAGGAATCGGCGTGGCGCGAAATGGCCCAGCAGGTGGCGCATGAAATCAAGAACCCGCTCACGCCTATGAAACTGACCTTGCAGCACCTGCAACGCACGCTCACCAACCGCAACCCCGAAATGCAGCAGCGCACCGAAAAATCCATCGGCACACTGCTGGACCAAGTGGACACGCTGAGCGACATTGCCACTTCGTTTTCAGCGTTTGCCAAGATGCCCATTCCCAAAAACGAGCGGTTCGACGTGGCGGCCGCCGTCAGGAAAACCGCCGAACTGTATGCCGCCGATCCGGACATCCGTTTCCAGACGCACATTGCCGAAGGCAGCTACGTGGTAAATGGCGACGCGCAACTGATGGGCCGCATTATCACTAACCTGATTATCAACGGACTGCAATCGGTGCCCGAAGGCCGCGAGCCTTGCATCGGGGTTTCGCTGGCATCGCAAAACGGCCACGTCACCGTTGCCGTGCAAGACAATGGCGTGGGCATTGCCGATGCCATCCGGCCTAAGGTGTTTTTGCCCCATTTCAGCACCAAGACTTCCGGATCGGGCATTGGCCTGGCCGTGGCCAAGCGCGGCATCGAACACGCGGGCGGCACCATCTGGTTCGAAACTGAGGCAGGCACGGGCACCACGTTTTTCGTGCAGTTGCCGCTGCTGGATGCGTAGCCGGATTTCCGCCCAACCAAAAACCCCCGCCTTCCATACTGATGCGGAAGCCGGGGGTTTGGTGTTTTTGAAAGATACTATTTTCTGTGGCCTGTTTTTCACCGCCCATTGCCTTTAAGGGCACGCCAGCTTTCGGGTGGCAACCGCAGGGTTCGGAATTGTTAGTCGCCATCGAGCGGAATACATTCCTTATCCGACGCTGTGAGTACATAAACCATGGGCGACGGAGGGCCAGGATAATCCAAATAACACGGTACTTCCTGCTCTTTGGCCGTCGCCTGCCGGACACGCACATGGATTTTGGTTCCCGGCTTCCGGTAGTTGGCGGGCAAGTTCAACAAGCCAACCACGTTGGCATACCTGACAAGCTGACCCGTGGAATCGCGACCTTCCCAGTCATTTGCATAACCGGTATTGTTCTCCTTGACTTGCAGCGCGTACACGCCGCACTTGTCGTCTACAATAATGCCCGTGATGCACTGATTTGCTGTTTCAGGCACTTTTCTGTCACACCCAAAACCAACCAACAACGCCAGTGAGGAAAGTGACAGAAGAAGGAAAGTCCTCATGAGAATATAAGGTTTTGGTTGAAGATATGATTTTCAAGCGTTAGGACACCCGAAGTCGGCAAAAGGTTGCACTGCCGGAAAAATATTTTCCGTGTCATTACCCAACCAAGCAGCTTCTTATGCAATCGCGGCGCGGAAGGGCGGGTTTGACTGTTTCGGAAGGTACTATTTTGGCAAGCGTAGTGGGACTTCCCAGGTCCGACGGGGTTGGGGGCTTGACCGTTGGCAAAGAGGTTTGGGCTTTGCGGAAGATACTATTTTGCTTTGTGCCCCGGAAATGCGAAGCCGAGTCGTTTCGGTTCAAAACCAGAATCCTCAATAGGCCAGCAACTGCCGGATGGCATCGGCTACTTTTTCGGCGTTGGGCAGGGCGGCGGCGGCCAATGCGGCGTTGGCGGGCAAGGCCGGAAGCGAGGCACTGCCCAGCACGGCCACCGGCGCATCCAGAAACCGGAAGCACTGCTGCATGATGCGCCCCGCCAACACCTCGGCAAACGAGTTGCGCTGCGATTCGGCGGTGAGTACCAACGCTTTGCCGTGCCGCTTGACGGCCTCCACAATGCTTTCCCAGTCCAAAGGGTTCAGGGTACGCAGATCCAGAATCTCCACCGAGCCGGGAAAACTTTCCGCAGCGGCTGTGGCCCAATGCACGCCCCGGCCATAGGTGATTACAAGCATTGAATTGCCTTCGTCGCGGCGTTCGGGGGCGGCTTGCTGCACGGTGCGGGCCTTGCCCAGCGGCAGCACGTAGTCGGTGTCTGGCTCCGCAGATTTTGCCTCTTCCGAGTCATACAAACCAATGTCTTCCAGCACAACCACCGGCCCCGGATTGGCAAAAGCGCACTTGAGCAGGCCCTTCATGTCGGCGGCATTGGATGGATACACGACTTTGACACCCTGCAACTGCAACAGCATGGTTTCCACACCCGTACCCTCAACCGACACGCGAATCACCGCCGGAACCGCCGATTTGCCATTGGACAGGTAGTAGCACCTTGATAATTCGTTGAGTTGGTTCATGCCCGCCAATACCGCCTGCACCGATGGCAGGCTCACCATGGGCTGGCAGCCAGCCGCCGCCAACCCGGCAGCGGCCCCAATCAGGTAGGCGTGGGTGGCGGGCATACTCATGACCCGCTCCGGACTGTGGTGGCCAGCCAAGCCCAACGCCACGCCGTGCGCACCGCCCAGCGGCCCGCCAATTTCCTCGCCATAATAGATGGCTCCGGGGTGCTGTGCCAGCAGTTCGTCGGTGGCGCGGATGGCGGCTTCGCGCAGGGTGATTAACGGCGCACCGGCTTCATTTCCGTTGCGGCTGCCCCGTTCTTCGGTGATTTTGGCCGGAGCCGACCGGTAGAGCATGATGCCGCTGGCATCGGGTTCGGAGGCTTGCAGGGCCAGGGCAAAATCGCGTTCTACGGTTTCCTTTGCCTGCTGTTCCAATTCGGCGACAAGTTGCGGGCTTTCGCCTTCCACAAGCAAGTAGCGGCGCAACCGCTCCAATGGCTCATCGCGCTGGTGCAGGGCAATGTTGTCGTCGGTACGGTAGGTTTCGCGGCGGATTGCAGAGCTATGGTCGCCCAGTAGCGGGCATTTGGCGTGCAACAGCACCGGCATCCGCTCTTGGCGGGCGTATTCCACGGCAACCTGCACTTTGTCGTATGCCTCCACAAAATCGGCACCATTGACGCGCACCCGTTTCATGCCCTTGAAACCGCCCGCCAATTCGTAGGCATCCACCGCCCGTATCTCCGCCGACGGCACCGAGGCCGACCAGTCGTTGTCCTGCACCAAATAAATGACCGGTAGCGATTTCAGCACCGCGATTTGAAACGCCTCGGCGATTTCGCCTCCCACGGCCATGCTGTCGCCGAGCGAACACAGCACCACGGGCCGGTCATAATCCACGCGCAGGTTTTGGGCGAGCAGGTACATGAGTCCCTGCGCCAAACCCGTGGCCTGAATCACGTGCGAACCGTTTGGCGAGCCGGGAAACGGCATTTGCGGCACATCATCGCGTTGCAGAACGGGGTGCAGGTATGGCATCCGCCCGCCGGAAAACGGGTCTTCCTTTTTGGATAGCAACTGCAGCATTAGTTCATGCGGATGCACGCCAGCGGTAAGCAAGAGGGATTCGTCGCGGTAATACGGAAAAATGAAATCATGGGGTGTCAGGTGCATGGCCGCCGCAATCTGGATGGCCTCGTGCCCGCGTGAGGTGCTGAACGGACCGGCAATCCGGTGGCGGTTTTCGTTGTACAGCCGGTTCATCTCCGAGGTGAGGCACATCAGGGAATACGCTTTTTTAAGGGTATCGGCATTCAGGGTAGTGTAAATCTTGTCCATTTGAGGTAGCACGTGCGGGTGGAAGGCAGGTTTTGCGGTTTGGAAAGATACTATTTTGAAAGGCGTATTTCAAAGTGTCCTCTCCCTGTCTGCCGACAGGCAGGCAACCCCCTCCGAAGGAGGGGACTTTTTAACCGGGCGGGTTTGGCGTTTTCAAAAGATACTGTTTTTTTAAGCCCCCTCCTTCGGAGGGGGTTGGGGAGAGGCCGTTTTCCGGTCTTGCGTCCAGAAGAAAACGGCGGCGGCAATGGCCGTCAGGGCGGTGATGATGGCCAAGGCCACAAACGCGCTGTTCCAGCCGCTGTGCTGGGCCAGCCAGCCCGTGAGCCACAAAGACAGCACACTGCCCAAGTAGCCCACGCCATCAACCATGCCCACCGCCGTGGACGCGCCTTGGCGGCCACCCAAATCCATGGACATGGCACCGGCCAGAAACGAATACGGCCCCAGCAGCAACAGCCCGATCAGCGACGAGAACACCAGTGGCAGCAGGTTTCCTTTCAGCCCCAAACCCATCAGCGACAGCACGATGGTCATGAGCAAACAGCCGCCCAGAATGACAACGCTGCGTTTGCCCCTGAACAGCGTGTCGGACAGGAAACCGGCGGACAGGATGGAAACCATGCCGAAAACCGGATAAAGAGAACTGAACTGCGAAGCCGTGGCTTCGTTCATCCCGGCACTTTCAAACAGGTAGGTGGGCAGCCAGAAATTGAATGCCTCGCGGATGGCCGTCAGCCCGAACGACATGATCAGCAACAGGATAAACGGCAGGCTGCGGAAATACACGCCCAGAATCTCCGTCAGTTTGGGTTGTGCCCGCGCCGGGCCGGCTTCCTTGAACAGATTGTCGGGATTGGTTTCCGGCGGCTCAAAACCCATGCTTTCGGGGTCGTTCCTGACGGCCCAAAATTCAATGGCGGCGATGAGCAGCAGCGTGCCGCCCGCCATGAAAAACAGTTGCCGCCAGTCGGCCCCCCACCGGATCATCTGGCCGAGGCAGAGTTTGGCCACAATGTCGCCAAACAGGTAGCTCAGGCTAAGCAGCCCCATGATTTTGCCGTAGCTGCGGTACGAATACCAATTGCCCGTGACCTTGACCAAGCCGCCCCAACCCATGGACTGCACCGCGCGGTTGGCAACCCACGCCGCAAAAAACACCGCCGCCCCCGTGCCCAAGCCAAACATAAACGTGGCCGCCGCCGAGGCCAGCATTCCCAGCAAAAAAACCCGTTTGCCGCCCAGCACATCGCCCAGCAAGCCGCTGATTACCTTGCCCACCGCATACGCCACCACGCCCGCCGAAGCAATCTGGCCCATCACTTCCTTGTCAATGCCCTGGCCGGCAAAGTCCTTGATAATCAGGGGCGCGGCCACCGCCAAGTTGGAGCGGCACAGGTAATAGCCGCTGTACCCGGCAAAAAGCCCAACGGCGGTGGTGGTCTGCCAAAAGCGGCGCGAAGTTGGGGTGGCAGGCATGGATGGTTACCGTTCTTGGCTTGATTTTGAAAGGTTTTTGGCTTTAGGAAAAGATACTGTCTTTGGTTTGTCATTCCGACGCAGGAGGAATCCAGCGGTAATCGCACACCAAAGTCCGGGCTTGCGGGCAAGTGAACGCCGGATTCCTCATTTGTCGGAATGACAAAAGGGGTTTGGCCTTTCTGAAAGATACTGTTTTGCCTTGGCGTTCGCTGCGGTTCGCAACAACGGAAACCCGCGCCTGCATAAACATTGGCGCACAATTTTCACAAAAAATAGGTTTTTCCAACCGATTTATTTTTAAAATTGTCCGTGGCGCACCAATGCTTAACATCACCGTAACATGGCGAACCGACCGGCGGAAAAAAACAATTTTTTTGACAATGTCTATGCCGTCGTGCGGCTGGTTCCGCATGGCCGCGTCACCACGTACGGGGCAGTTGCGGCATATTTGGGAGCCAAGAAATCGGCGCGGATGGTGGGCTGGGCCATGAACAACGCCCACACCCTGCCCGATGTGCCCGCGCACCGCGTGGTGAACCGCAACGGTTTGCTGACGGGAAAGCACTTTTTCGGTGCGCCCGATGCAATGCAAAAACTGCTGGAAGCAGAAGGCGTTGCGGTGGAAAATGATCAGGTGCGTGATTTCGAGAAACTGTTCTGGGATCCGGAGGTGGAGTTGTGAAAGCCTCCCCCAACCCCCTCCGAAGGAGGGGGCTTTAAAACTTATTCCATCAGTTCCGCCAATTCGCTGAGCATCATGGCTGTAGCTCCCCAGATGGTTTGTCCGAGAAGGCCGAAAAACGGGGCGCGGACCCGGATGCCGCGCACCAGGATTTCCTTTTCGCCGCGATGCGATTCGTCCAGCAATTCACGCACGGGCAGTTGCAGCAGTTGCGCCACTTCACGGGCATCCAACGCAAAGCCGGGCTTTTGCGCGGTGATGGCCAGCACCGGATGCACCACAAAATTGCTTACCGGCACAAACACTGGCGTGAGCAAACCCAGCGGCTCCACGCTGGTGGGCAAAACACCGATTTCCTCGTGCATTTCGCGCAGGGCGGCGGCGGTGATGTCGGCATCGGAACGCTCCATTTTGCCGCCCGGAAAAGCCACTTGTCCGCTGTGCGCCCCGTCATATTCGGGCCTGACAATCAGCGGGATATGCCAAATTCCGTCTTTCGGATATAGCAACATACACACGGCTCCGGTACGGGTTGTGGCATCGGGTTGCGCACGCAGTTTCAGGCTGCTGCGGATGCTGCTGGCCATGCGCTGGTGCGCCGCCTCGCCGGGCAGCGGCCGTGCCAATTTTTCCAGCAGATGCGCTTTGAGTTCGGAATGCGTCATAACAACAACCCCACAGCCCCCGAAGGGGGAGTGAAAAATAGTATCTTTTAAAATGCCCAAACCCGTCTGTTCGGTTGTCCGGGATTTTGAATCCCGGACGCGGAGCCGCCGGATTTGCCTGTACGCCGACAGGCGGGCAATCCGGGAAGGTGGGGTTCGTGTGCCAACCCGCCGGACTTGGAAAGTCCGGCGACATTTTGAAACAGTATCTTTCAAAATGCCCAAACCCGCCCGTTCAAAAGTCCCCTCCCTGTCCGTCCGGCAGGCGGGCTTCGGAGGGGATTTAGGGGAGGCTTTTTTTCACAACCGCTGCGAAACTTGTTTCACCATCGCGGTTTTCCATTCGGCAAATGTGCCTTCCATAATCTTTTCGCGGGCTTGGCGCACCAGCCACAGGTAAAACGTCAGGTTGTGCACGCTGGCAATCTGGGCGGCCAGATACTCTTGGCTCACCAACAAATGCCGCAGGTATGCTTTTGAATACGCGGTACTTACGTAGCCGCCCAGCGTTTCGTCAATCGGTGAGAAATCCTGTTTCCACCGTTCGTTGCGGATGTTGATAATGCCTTGCGTGGTATACAAAATGCCGTGGCGGGCGTTGCGGGTGGGCATCACGCAGTCAAACATGTCAATACCCAGCGCAATGCACTCCAAGATGTTGGCCGGTGTGCCCACGCCCATCAGGTAGCGCGGTTTATCTTTGGGCAGGATGCCGCAAACGAGTTCGGTCATTTCGTACATCATCTCCGCCGGTTCGCCCACCGACAGGCCGCCAATGGCATTGCCTTCGCGCCCGAAAGCGGCAATGACCTCAGCCGATTGCACGCGCAAATCCTTGTACACGCTGC
Source organism: Sphingobacteriales bacterium (assembly GCA_031424975.1). GTDB lineage: Bacteria > Bacteroidota > Bacteroidia > Cytophagales > 172606-1 > Xanthocytophaga. Next base: position 1,910 of record JANPIL010000511.1, on the reverse strand, counting down.
CCTGCACAATCGGGAAAAGCGTTTGCCGGTAGCCGTACAGACTTTCGGTGCTGTCGAACCGGTCGCAGCAGCGTTTCAGCCAGCGGTGCGTCATTTCCATGCTTTGGCGGGCATAGCCGTATTCGCACGGGTAGGGCGTGCATTCGTCAAAGGCCATGATGATGTCCGCACCGATAACACGCTGGATATCAGTGGCATATTCGGGCGTGAAGGTGTGTTGCGAGCCATCAATGTGGCTGCGGAAAGTCACGCCCGACTCCTTGATTTTGCGCGTGTTGGACAGTGAATAGACTTGGTAGCCGCCGCTATCGGTCAGGATTGGGTGGTGCCAGCCGTTGAAACGGTGCAGGCCGCCCGCTTTTTGCATGGTTTCCAGACCGGGGCGCATATACAAATGGTACGTGTTGCCCAGAATGATTTGCGCCTTGATGTCGTTTTCCAATTCGCGCTGGTGCACCGCCTTGACCGAAGCCACCGTGCCGACGGGCATGAAAATCGGGGTCTGGATGGTTCCGTGGTCGGTGGTGATCTCGCCGGCGCGGGCTTGCGTATAGCGGTCGGTGGCTTGCAGGTCGAAAAACATCGGTTGCGGATGGAGGTGTTGGCGGCTGCAAAAATAGTATCTTTTTCAAAGGCCAAACCCGCCGGTCTTGAAGAAAGTGGAAGCGGCGGCACAAACAACCGGGGGCGGGCCGCAAAATCCGGAATCCGTTTTTATCTTTGGCGCATGAAAAAGACGGTTTGTTCTCTCCTGTTGCTCCTAACGGTTGCGGCGGCAGTGGCCCAGAAAAAATCCAAAAAGGATTATTTGGTCACTATTACCACCGAATTTGGTACCATGCGTGCCATCCTGCACGACCAAACGCCCAAGCACAAGGCCAATTTCATTGCCCTTGCCGACACGGGTTTTTACAACGGCACACTGTTCCACCGCACCATTGAGAATTTCATGATTCAGGGCGGCGACCCGCAATCAAAGAAGACGCGTGCCGGACAAGCCTTGGGCGAAGGCGACGTGGGCTACCAGGTTCCGGCGGAGTTTGACGAAAGGCTGTTCCACAAGAAAGGTGCCTTGGCCGCCGCCCGCGACAACAACCCGGCCAAGGCTTCGAGTGGATGCCAGTTTTACATCGTGCAAGGCAAGAAGTTTACTGATGACGAACTGGCCGTGCAGGAAAAACGCGCCGCCCGCCCACTGACCGACGCGCAAAAGCAAGTGTACAAAACACTGGGCGGCACACCGCACTTGGATGGCAGCTACACGGTTTTTGGCGAAGTCATCAAAGGATTGGAAGTGCTGGACACTATTGCCAAGCAACCCCGCGACAACCGCGACCGTCCGCAAAAAGACATCCCGATGCAGGTGAAAGTGGAGAAGATGGGCAAGAAGAAGATTACGAAACTGTACGGATATGTGTTTGAGTGAATATGCGAAACCATAGACAATGGAAAATAGTATCCTCGAAAAAGCCGAAACCCGTCCTGTCTTTTCCAAATTTAAACGGATAAGTCGTTATCTGTTACTGATTACTTATTGGACATTATGGACGACTGTTGGTTTTGCCTATTTTCTCGCAAATACTGTGATAAATTATCCGGTTTCGAGTTTTACAATTTTAATGTACGGCATTTTTCTATCCGCTTTTTCACTGTTTATTTTTATTATCGGAACGACGATACTGACACTACCAAAGAATAAACATGAGCGGCATTTCCTGCGGTTTGCGCTGTTTGTCACTACACCAGTCGTTTTTGCCGCACTGCTTAAATTCTCTGTGGATTTTCGCAACAATGAATTGGTAGGCAATGAACAAAGTATCGAATTAAATTATATTGCTTGGGCCTGTGACTGCGCAAACTGGGCGGAAACCAAAATAATCAACGAAAATTTGGATGATTATGATCGTTTG
>JANPIL010000510.1:0-20024 GCA_031424975.1 Sphingobacteriales bacterium | reverse complement strand
GACTTGGTGTTTGCGCTGGGACCAGCGGGCACGGGCAAAACCTACATTTCGGTAGCAATGGCCGTGAAAGCCCTGAAAAACAAGGAGGTGCGCAAAATAATCATTACCCGCCCAGCCGTTGAGGCGGGTGAAAACCTGGGTTTTCTGCCGGGCGACCTCAAAGAGAAAATAGACCCGTATTTGCGCCCCATCTACGACGCGCTGGACGACATGATACCGCCCGAAAAGCTGAAGCAGTACCTCGAAAGCCGCGTCATTGAGATAGCGCCGCTGGCCTATATGCGCGGCCGCACGCTGCATGATGCCTTTATCCTGCTCGACGAGGCGCAAAACACCACGCCCATGCAGATCAAGATGTTTTTGACGCGTATGGGACCAAACTCGCAGGTCATCATCACCGGCGACCAGTCGCAAGTGGATTTGCCGCGCAACCAAAAGTCGGGCCTGACTGAAGCACTGCACATCCTGAAACACATTAAAGGCATTGGCTTTGTGATGCTCGATGCCCGCGATGTGGTGCGCCACCGCTTGGTGCGCGACATTATCCTGGCCTACGAAAAAGCGGAGGAACCCGCCGCCCCGCCACCCGCGACAAAGGCGTTTGCCGTGTGAAAACAATGCTCCGCCGCATTTCCAGAACCTGCCCGGATTCCGATTCGGGCGGGTTTTTTTGAGGCGAAAATTTTGTAGTTTTGGCGGTGTGGCGACTTTTCCCATCCGTATTTTTTCCGTTCCGATGAAACCGGCCCCGTTCATTTTCCTTTTCGTGGCTCTTGCGCTAAGTCCGGCCATGCAGGCCGTTGGGCAGCGGCGTTGCGCTGCCGCACAATACGACTCGCTGCTCCAAGCCGCCAACCCCAGCTACCGCCACGGACGCGAATTGCTCGAAAAACTGATTCAACAAGACAATGCGGCGCGGCGCGGCGGACGGGTTTCGGGTACGCAATCCGATACGCTGATTGAGATTCCGGTGGTGGTGCACGTGATACACAACACCCAAAACGGACGCATTGGTGGCACGGGAAACCCCAACATTTCGGATGCGCAAATCCGTTCGCAAATGGATGTGCTCAACGAAGACTACCGCCGCCGCAATGCCGACCGCACAAAAACGCCCCCCGCCTACGCGGGCGTGGCCGCCGACTTGAACATCCGGTTCCGCCTGGCCAACACCGACCCGAATGGCCAAGCCACCACGGGCATCACGCGCCACTACAACCGGAAATCGGAGTTTGACCCCGAAGACCGGGATGAACTGGCCGACATTGCCTCGTGGCCCACCAACCGCTATCTGAATATCTGGGTCACTTCCATTTCGGGTGCTTTCATCGGCTACGCCCAGTTTCCCGATGGCACTGGCCTTGCCGGACTGGATCCGGTCAATGGGTTGGAAAAGTCGGACGGGGTGATGGTGGATTACCGGAATTTCGGGCGCGGGCCGGAAGTGGACAGCGAGGTATATGACCAAGGCCGCAGCGCCACGCACGAAATTGGCCACTGGCTCGGTTTGCTGCACACGTGGGGCGACCAGGACTGCGGTGATGATTTCATCAACGACACGCCACGGATATTCGGCCCCAATGACGGCATTGACCTGGACTGTCCCGAGTTTTTCTCAACCTGCAGCGGTGGGCGGGTGCGCAATATGACCGAGAATTACATGGATTACTCGCCCGATGCGTGCATGAACCTGTTCACCAAAAACCAGAGCCAACGCATCCGGCAAGTGCTGGTGCTAAGCCCGAGGCGTAGGCAACTGCTCGAAAGCCTGCGCCCCCAACTGCCCGCCTCCGATATACTGGCCATTGCCAGGGTGTACAACAATCCGTTTTACGTTTCCCAGTCCGCCGCCAACCCTTTCCGTCTGGATGTATTGCTCAAAGACCGGCAGGATGTGACGGTTGAGGTGTTTGAAATGGCGGGCAAAAAAGTAGGGGCGCAACTGTTTGCCCAAATCCAAAGCGACTCGCTCACCGTTGGCCTCGACGGGTTGCCACAGGGATTGTACATTGTCCGGGTGCGCACCGCCACCGAAATGCAAGCCCGCAAGGTGGTGGTGCTGCCCTGATTTTTTGCCCGGAAATGCAGGCGTGGCGCACGACGAAAATAGCCTGCCTGCCGGACAGGCAGGTATGTTTCAAAAAGCCCAAACCCGCCCATGCCTCCAAAAGCCGATGCCTGTTACCGGTCTGACACACAGTGTCTGACCTGCGTTGCGGCTTGCCCAAAAATAGTATCGTTGAAAAACACCAAACCCCCTTTGTCAAATGCTCACCGTCAGGCACATATCCGGCAATGATGATTGGCTGCAAGCCGCTTTCCGCATCCGCGAAAAGGTTTTTGTGGACGAGCAAAACGTGCCCGCCAGCGAGGAATACGACGAGTTTGAGACCACTGCCCGCCATTTTCTGGCCTTCGTGGATGAAGTTCCGTGCGGCACTGCCCGCTGGCGGCATACCGGCAAGGGCATTAAACTGGAGCGGTTTGCCGTATTGGCCGAATTTCGCGGCCAAAAAGTGGGTTCGGCATTAATGCAGGCCGTGCTGGACGATGTTTGTGCGCAGCCCGGCACGGCAGGCCGGCAGCGGTATTTGCACGCCCAACTTACGGCCATGCCGCTCTATGGCAAGTTTGGTTTCCGGCCCGTGGGCGAACTGTTTCTGGAATGCGACATTGAACATTACAAAATGATTCTGGACGAACCGGCGACTTATTGAACCGCATTGGTTACCTTTCAATGCTTTTGACATTAACCGCAAAACAGTATCTTCCCAAAACCCTAAACCTACCGACCATGGAATTGATTGTACCCACGCTGATTGTGCTTTTTATCGCCGCGTTTTTTTTCAGCGGGTTTGTCACCGTCCAGCAGGGCACGGTGGCTGTAATCACGATGTTTGGCAAATACCGCCGCGTCATGTTTCCCGGTCTGAACTTGAAAATACCGTTTCTGGAAGCGGTTTTCCGCAAGATTTCCATCCAGAACCGCTCCGCCGAACTTGAGTTCCAGGCCATCACCTCCGACCAGGCCAATGTTAATTTCAAGGCCATGCTCGTGTACGCCGTGCTGAACCAGAACGAGGAAAGCATCAAGAGTGTGGCGTTTAAGTTTGTGGACGAACGCAATTTCATGCAAGCCCTGGTGCGTTCCATCGAAGGCTCGATCCGTAGTTTCGTGGCCACCAAAAAGCAGGCTGAAATCCTTTCGCTCAGGAGTGAAATCGTGGAGCACGTGAAATTCCAGCTCGACAGTATGCTCGAAGACTGGGGCTACCATTTGATGGATTTGCAACTGAACGACATTGCCTTTGACCAAGTGATCATGCAATCCATGGCCAAAGTGGTGGCTTCGAACAACCTGAAGGCCGCCGCCGAAAACGAGGGCCAAGCCTTGCTCATCACCCGTACCAAAGGGGCCGAAGCCGAAGGCAACGCCATAAAAATCTCCGCCGAAGCCGAAAAAATCGCCGCCCAGTTACGCGGACAAGGCGTGGCTTTGTTCCGCGAGGAAGTGGCCAAGGGTATGGCCAGTGCCGCCAAAGAGATGCAAAGTGCCGAACTGGATGCCTCGTTCATCCTGTTCTCAATGTGGACGGAATCCATCAGGAACTTTGCCGAACACGGCAAGGGCAACGTCATTTTCCTGGATGGCTCTACGGAAGGCATGGACAAGACAATGAAGCAACTCATGGCCTTATCCAAGCAACCCAACGTGCTGGACGGAATTTAAGTAGGGGCGGCCCTTGTGGCCGCCCTCTGCCTGGCAAAATAGTATCCTTTCAAAAGCCGAAACCCGCCTGCCGGGTTTCGGCTTTTTTGTGTGGCGGCCAAGTGGGCGTAGCTATTGCGGATTCGTGGCCCAGACGGTAGCCTCGGCAATGAAACCCCGGTCGTGCATGGCGAGCATGGCCACAATGGTTTGGGCAATCTCGATGGCTTCGAGTTTGCTCGCGTTGTGCGGCCGCGCCTCCATGCCGGCATTGGCCCCGAAGTGCGTCTGCACTTCACTCGGGTTCACGAGCATTACCCGGATGTTGTGTTTGCGCAACTCCTGCCGCCAGCATTCGGTCATGCCTTTCAAGGCAAATTTGGTGGCTACGTACGCTGAGCCGCCTGCAAAACCCGCCAGCCCCGCCGTGGATGAGATGTTGACGATATTGCCGTATTTGTGCGCCACAAAATGCCGGGCACTTTCGCGCCCCGCAAGCATGGCTCCGGTCAGGTTGGTGGCCAGCAGTTCGTTGAATTTGGCGGTCTCCATGTCGGTGAGCATGGCAAAATGGCCGTAGGCGGCATTGTTTACCAGCACATTGTAGCCGCCAAACTCGGCAATCACGGCTTCCACCATCCGCTTCACGTCGGTTTCGTTGCTTACATCGGCTTGGATCGGGAACGCCCCCGATTCCTTGGCGGCTTGGTGCAGGCGGGCTTCGTCGCGACCGCAAATGGCGACTTTGGCTCCCGCCAGCACGAGTTGCTTGGCGGTTTCCAGGCCAATACCCGAACTGCCGCCCGTAATCAATACTTTTGCATCCGTTAAATTCATGTCTGTAAATTGAGGTTGTAAAAAAGGTTTGTCTTGGTAAGGCAACGGAAAACGGATGGGAGCCGTTCGTTTGGGCGGCGTGATTCAGAACGAAAAAATAGTATCTTTCCGGAAGGCCAAACCCGCCCATGTCTCCAAAAGCCGATGCCTGTTACCGGTCTGACACACAGTGTCTGACCTGCGTTGCGGCATTTCTTGACCCCGACAAAACAGTATCTTCCAAAAGCCCCAAACCCGGATTCCGGTGCTTTTTCAAAGTATTTCCAAATACAGATCCTCCACTTTTTTGCGTGCCCACGGGGTTTTGCGCAGGAATGCCAGGCTCGACTTGATGCTCGGTTCGTGGGTGAAGCACCGGATGGTTATGCGTTCGCCGAGTTCCTGCCAGCCGTAGTGTTCCAGCAATTCCTCCAGGATGGTTTCCAGTTTCTTGCCGTGCAGCGGGTTGTTGGGTTGCGTTTCCATAGGGGTTTCAGGATTGTTTTTTTAACCGGGAAATGCTGGCGAAAATAGGCAAAACCGGAGAATAACCGTGCGAAAGTGCAGGTTCGGAGGGTTTTGCACGTGAAACCACCGGAAATTGTTGCGGAATAATCCTGAAAAACAGCCGCATATTCACAATCTCGGGAAAGCATGGGTTTTTATTCCTGAAAACATACTATTTTCAAGCCCGCATTCTCGCATCCATTCAACCTGCCCATACCATGTCCTTTCAAGGAAAAACCGTTTTCATTACTGGAGCCAGCCGTGGCATCGGGCACGCCATTGGGTTGCGGCTGGCCCGCGAAGGAGCCAACATTGTCATTGCCGCCAAAACCGCCGAGCCGCACCCCAAACTGCCCGGCACCATCCATACCGCCGCCCAAGACATGGAACGCGCCGGTGGCAAGGCACTGCCACTCATGGTAGACATCCGCTACGAAGACCAAGTGCGGGCGGCCGTGGAGCAGGCCGTAGCCACGTTTGGCGGCATTGACATTCTGATCAACAATGCCTCGGCCATCCAGCTTACGGGCACTTTGCAAACCGACATGAAACGCTACGACCTGATGCACGACATCAACACGCGTGGCACGTTTGTGTGTTCGCAGGCGTGTTTGCCGCATCTGCTCAAAGCCAAAAACCCGCACGTGCTGAATTTATCGCCGCCGCTGAACATGGAGCAGAAGTGGTTTGCGCCGCACGTGGCCTACACCATGGCCAAATATGGCATGAGCATGTGCGTGCTGGGCATGAGCGGCGAATTTGCGGGCAAGGTCGCCTTCAACGGCTTGTGGCCGCGCACCGCCATTGCCACGGCCGCCGTAGCCAACATCTTGGGTGGCGACCGCATGATGAAACACAGCCGCACGCCCGAAATACTGTCTGACGCGGCATACTACATCTTGCAGCGCGACGCGAAAACCACCACCGGCAACTTTTTCATTGACGATGAGGTGCTGGCCTCCGAAGGCATCACTGACCTGTCGGGCTACAAAGTGACACCCGGCATGAGTGATGAAGAACTGGTGCGCGACTTTTTCGTGTGAGAAAAACGGCCCCGTTTGACGTTCAAATCCGTAGAGACGTTGCATCGCAACGTCTTCCGCGCAAGGCAACTGATGGCGACATTGAGGAATGGAAACAAAGACGTTGCGGTGCAACGTCTCTACAACCGATCCAGACAAAATAGTATCTTTTCAAACCACCAAACCCCGGCCTTCAGATCGGCCGACTTTTTCCCAACCAAATCAAGTCATGGAAAAACCAGAAAACACAACCGCGCGTCCGCTTGACCGGCGCAAATTCTTGAAGAGCACGGCCATGGCCGCCGCCACCTTTACCATTGTGCCGCGCCACGTGCTGGGCCGGGGCTTCATAGCCCCGTCAGACAAGCTTAACGTGGCCGGCATCGGTGTGGGCGGCATGGGAGCCTCCAACCTGAAAAATCTAGCCGGCACCGAAAACATTGTGGCACTCTGCGATGTGGACGATGTTTACGCCGCCAAAACCTACCTGGCCTACCCCAATGCCAAACGCCATAAGGATTACCGCCGGATGCTGGAAGACCAAAAGGACATTGACGCGGTAATCATTGCCACGCCCGACCACCAGCACGCCGTGCAGACCACCGCCGCCATGAAAGCGGGCAAGCACGTGTATGTGCAGAAACCACTTACCTACACCGTACACGAAGCCCGCGAACTGGCGCGGCTGGCCAAGGAAATGCCCAAAATCGTGACGCAGATGGGCAACCAAGGCCACTCCGCCGATAGCGCACGGGTAATCAATGAAATCATCGCCGCCGACATGATTGGCAAGGTGACCGAAGTACACGTGTGGACCAACCGCCCGATCTGGCCGCAGGGAATCGCCTTTCCGACGGATACGCCCGCCACGCCCAATACGCTGGACTGGGATTTGTTCATCGGCCCCGCGCAACCGCGCGCCTTCAATCCGGCCTACCATCCGTTCAAGTGGCGCGGCTGGGTGGATTACGGCGTGGGTGCCCTGGGCGACATGGGTGCGCACCTGATAGACCATGTGGTGTGGTCTTTGAATTTGGGTGCGCCGGTAACCGTGGAGGCTTCGAGTTCGCCGTTCAACGGGCAGTCGTATCCGGCGGCATCGGTGGTGCATTACGGTTTTGCGGCGCGCGGCAAAATGCCCGCCGTACACATGACCTGGTACGATGGTGGCCTGCTGCCCGAACGCCCCAAGGAACTGCTGAACGAGGAAAAAACCGATTGGGGCGGCGGTGTGCTGTACGTGGGCAGCAAAGGCAAGCTGCTGCACGACACTTACGGCCAGAATCCGCGCCTGCTGCCCACCACCCAAATGAAAGATTTCAAGGCTCCCAAACAACTGTATCCGCGCGTGGGCATGAGCCACGAGCAGAATTGGGCCGATGCCTGCAAGGGCAAGGGCAAAGCCACCTGCCCGTTTGAGTACGCCGGGCCACTCACCGAAACCATGATTCTGGGCGTGCTGGCATTGAGGGCAAAAGGCCTGAAACTGAACTGGGATTCGGCGGCGATGCAATTCACCAACGCCCCCGATGTGAACCCGTACCTCAAACGCGAATACCGGACGGGCTTCACACTATGACGCGAATTTTCGTGTTGTGGCAGCCCCCGGAAACAGTATGATTTTCTACCGGTTGTTTTCCAAGGGGGTTTGGACTTTTTGGAAGCTGAAAGCCCCGTTTCCGCCTCTGGCGGAACTTTTAGCTTTAGCGGGGATACTGTTTTGTCCTCCTGAAAGGAACCTGTGACAAATACGGCGGCTTACGGATAGCCACACCTGCCCGGTTTTGAGGATACGGCAAGTCTTCAAGTACAGGCTTGATTCTGTTTGTCACAGCCTGTCCGCCGGGGCGGAGTTTCTTCCAGAAGGACAATCAGCGTATGCAATGTCAGGTAATCACAGTGTCCCATCCGCTCACCCCGATTTGTGATCGGGGTGTTTGTGATTTCGCGTCTCTGACGCGCGAAACAAAATAGTATCCTTTAAAAAGCGGAAACCTGCAAAAAGTAAAAGAACCCGGCTTCGAACGCCGGGTTCTTTTGTTTACCTTCCGTGCCATTCGTGCACTAATCAAACTTATCTGCAAACCCTGACCAAAACCAAGCCATCCACTGATTTGTAAAAGTATGCGTCCACGGATATCTTCAACATCCGCCTTCCGGTGCACTTGCCTGCTGCTGTGCGCCCTCTCCCTGTCCGACGGGTCTGCACCGCCACCAATCATGCTCGACACCATCCATTATTTTGTAAACGACGCGCGAAAATCCCGCGAGTTCTTTACCAAGCATTTTGGGATGCGGGTGCTGGCAAAACCCGAAAAAAACCCGCTGCAATTCGTTGAATATTTGGAACTCCGGCCCGGACAGGCATCCATCGCCATCTCGCCACGCGGCCCCTATCCGGGATTGCACCAAGACATACCGCGCTGGAAACGAGGCCCCGCCGAGGCCCCGCCCGCCAACCGGCTTCCACCACCCGCCTACGGTATCCATTGGCTGGCATTGCGCACCGAAAACCTGAAACTCGCGGTACAATCGCTGGAAAAACAGGGGTTGAAAATCGCCGATGGCGACGTGCGGATTCCGGGCGAGCCATCGGCCAAGGCGGCTGTTTTATGGGGGCCGGAACACACCTTGGTCACCATTGTGCAGCGCAGCGGAGAACACCGGCAGTCCACAATCTACGGCATAGACCATTTGCTGGTTCTGGTGCGGAACTTGGAGGAAAATGTGCGGTTTTTTCAGGAGGTCCATGCCGGAAAAGTGAAACACCGCGAGGCGGATTTTTGCCGGATGCTGGTGGGCGGGCACACGCTTATTCTGGCAACGCCCCCGGCCATCGGTTTGCCGGTCACTACGGTGCGTGTCCCCGACTCCACGCGATTCACGCCGCGCATTGAGCAGTTGGGCTTTTTGTACCACGATCCGCAGCCCGCCTACCAGTCGGCGGCCATTAAGGGCTACGGCTTTTCGCTGCGCCCCTCGCGCCTCATCTACCACAACAAACCTACGCCTTACGTTTCAGCGATTACCCGTACGCCCGAAGGCATTTACTGCGAAATGTACGCCGAAGATGGCCGCAGCGGTGCACGGACAGCCTACATGAAAACCCAACGCAGCCCGGATGTGGTGGGTAACAAACGGGACAAGTGAGGCGGGGTCACCTCGCAAGGGCGGCTATCTTGAAAAGCGTTGGAAATAGTATCTTTTCCGGAGGCCAAACCCGCAAGCCCCATGTTGAAGAACGCGTTTCTGGAAACCTTTGATGGATGTGCACCTCCAGTTCCGTTCGCACGGCAAACGGGCATTTCTTTTGTCAGGCTGTTTCGCGTACTTTTGTGTCAGGTTTCCAATCCGGCTTTCAGGCAAAAAAATTGAAGGCCAGATTGGCAGACGAACAACGCAGTTTGGAAAGGAAAAAGGAGATTTCCGGCGCGAATGGGCGGCTATGCCATTTCAAACCGAAATGCCGAAAAAGAATTTCACAACCAAACCCAAACCTTATAATCAAGCCATGATACAGACCGTAACCATCGACATCATCAACGACAAGGCGATGAGGCTTTTGCAGGATTTGGAACTGCTGGAGCTTATCCGTGTGCGCCAAGTGAAAGGGCTGCCCAACGTTAATTGGGCCAAACGCCACAAAGGAACCATGTCCAAGCAACCGCTCTCCGATATTGACAACCAACTTGATGAACTGCGTAACACCAAGGATTTTGAACACATTTCCGGCTTGGAAATCATCAATCCTTGGGAAAAATAAAGCCGAGACGGTTTGACGACACGCTTCCCAATCCGCCCGCTGCCGAGGCAAGGCGAACAGCCCTCCAAAATAGTATCTTTTTGAAAGGCCAAACCTGCTCGCTAAAAACTGGTTTTAAAAGATAATAATATGGACATATATTTAACGGGTACTTCCACCATCGATTTCATTCATTTACTAACCCGAATACCTCGGCAACCCATTGTTCACCTTGCTTGCCGTAAATTTTTATGTACGGAAGCAGTCCCTGTGCGCCCTTTCCGATGTCATCAATCTGCAACGCATTGATTATCAATGCCAGCCCAGCGTTACGGTAATTCTCACCGAACATTTTGACCGATGCCTGGTTGGCCTTCCCGGCCAGGCCGTACTGCCTTGACTTGATGTAAAAGATGACCAACTCATCCTGAATGTATTGGCCCGGATTCATGGCCGCCAGTTCCTTGAACAACCGCTCGGCCTTGTCTGTGTCCCCTGAATCATAGTAGAGCCAGCCCAAATCAGTCCGGTCAAACCAGTGGTGGTGGTCATGTCGGATGACTTGCAGGTACTGCTTTTCGGCCTCGCGGTAATTCTGCATATCCAGATGGGCCACAACAGCCAGCACGTAATGGCCCATGTAGTTGGGTTTGATGCGCAGCGACTCCTTGGCCCAAAGCACTGCCGATTCCGCGTCCAAGCAATTAAAATAAGCCAGACCTTTGTATCCTATCAGCACCGGGTCAAGGTAGGTCACGGGTATCTGGCGGAACCTGCCAAGGATCAAGGCGCAGGAGTCCTCAACCTGCAACCGGTAGATTCGGGCGATCTTGGCCTGGGTGAAACTCGTGTCCAGCGCCAGCGCATCCTGCAAATGCCGCTCGGCCCGCAGCGTGTCCCCGCCGATGCGCAGATGGTAGAGCATCAGGCTCACCCACTTGTTTTTGCTACGGGCATCCTCCGTGTCCAGAACCCTGGTCAGTTGCCTTTGCGCGAGTGTGTCCTTGCCGTCAATGGCCAGGGCGGCCTTGGCCAGCGTCAGGTACACGCTTTTCTTCCAGGCCGGATGCCGTTTCTCGGTGTCCTGCAGCCATCTCCTGGCCTTTGCCGTGTCGCCCTCCTCGTTGAGTGCCATGACCTTGAGGCCGGTCAGGAAATCCGATTCGGGATAAATCGCGAGCAGGCTGTCGTAGCCACTGGTGTCAAGGTAGTGACTGTTCAGGTAAAGTTCGAGTTCGGCCATTGACATGGGCTTTTCCTGCCGCCCGCAACCAGCCATCAGCGCAGCGGAAATGAATAGGGACGCAAAGAATATCTTTATTTTCATCGGGAAAAGGGTTGTTCTTTTTCAGTAAAATTCCATAAAAATAGCCTCGCCGCAAAGTAGTATCTTTAAAAAACGCCAAACCCGCCTTACCCGCCCAAAGGCCGCACACGGATGGCAAACGCCTCCACCGGGTTGGCAACCAGCAATTTGTCAAGTTCCTCCTGCGTGAAGCCATTTGCTTTCAGCAGCGGAATTAGCTTTGTGAACAGCGTTGTGAACGGCCTGAACTCGCCGCCGCCGGGTTCTTCGGGGCGGTACCAACCAGCATCGTGCGAAACCAGCGTGCGGTGCCACAGTTGGCGGTCGCGCATGAATTGCAGCATCCGCAGGTACTCGTCCGTGTTCTCGCTTGACAAGCCATCCAGACTGATCCAAGCACCCATGCCTGCCGCCTCCGCGTATTTTTCCTTGTTGCGTTCGTTCTGAGCGTGAACCCAGATAAATGCCTGCGGATGAACGCCTTCCCGTTTCAAAATCTCAATTTGCCCGAAGGCGGGCGTGGCAAAACCCGTGTGCGAGGCAATGGTCAGTCCGGTTTTCAGGTGGGTGCGGGCCGCCGCCCGGATCAGTTTTTGGTGCATTTCCGAAAGCTGGCCCGGCTCCACGCTGATTTTCATGAAGCCGGGCCTGATTTTTGTTCCTTCAATGCCTTTCCTGTGTTCCCGAATCCAGCGGGCGGCAAGTTGGTCGGCGGTTTCGGTGAAGGCGTGCGGCGGCAGGAATTTGTTTTGCACGGCTCCGTAATAGCCGGTATTGGTCAGGATTTGCAAGCCGCTTTCATCCGACAACCGCTTGAGCAGCACCGGGTCTTTGCCCAAATATGAAGGTGTGCATTCGATCAATGTCTGGCAGCCCAACGCCTTGATTTCCAGCAGGTAAGGCAGTACTTTTGCCACCACCGCATCCCGGTTCCAGCGGCTCGCACCGGTTTTGTCGGCCCCGATAAAATCCACCAGAATATGTTCATGGATCAGTGTCACTCCCATTTTTTGCGCATCCAAGCTGCCACTGACCGTTTGGATGCGCAGCGGGGTTTTGCGTTTTTGAAACCTGCCTGCCGGTTTATCCGCCGTGGCGGGACAGGCAGGGATACTATTTTGAAATGCACTGTTTTGTCCGGCCGATGCGGCGGCCAGCCACCCAACAGACGAACGGATGAATTTGCGCCGGTGCATAGTCATGGGGTTTCGGATTGGATTGCGGTGCGGCATGATTTGCCACGCCCGTGGAACCACAGGAAAGATAACGGCTTTTCCAAACAAACCCCGCCATGCGCCGACGGACGCGAAAATAAATCCCTTGAATCCACATTAAATCTATGGCCATGCTATTATATTGCAAGTCAATCAATTCATTACTTTGATGGAATTACTCGTGATTGAGAAAACCAAGGCAAAACCGACACGCGTCCAAAAGGCGGTTTTCATCGTGTTAATCTGCATTTTGGTCGTTTCCACGGTGTATTTCGTGGTTTTCCCGGCGGCTTGGCACACCTTGCGGGGATACGTGCAGCAGTATGGTACTGAGATTTTTACACGGCAGATGCTGTTTTTCATGCTGGTCGGCTTTCTGGCACAACTCATTGATGGTGCGTTGGGCATGGCCTACGGCATCAGCAGCACTTCGTTTTTGCTGGGTTTGGGCATTCCCCCGGCTTTGGCAAGCAGCAGCGTCCACGTATCCGAAGTGTTTACTTCGGGCATTTCCGGGCTGTCGCATTTAAAAATGGGAAACGTGAACCGGCGGCTTTTCCAGCGGCTGGTACTGCCCGGCGTGGTTGGCGCGGTGAGCGGGGCATACATCCTGACCAGCATTGATGGCAATGTCATCAAGCCTTTCATCGCCGTTTACCTGCTCATTATGGGCGTGGTGGTTATCTGGAAGGCTTTCCGCAAGACCAGCATCCCGCGCGAATCCAAAACCCTGGCTCCGCTGGCATTGTTCGGCGGCTTCATGGACGCGGTGGGCGGCGGCGGCTGGGGCCCGATTGTGGCCTCCACGCTGCTAAGCAAGGGTCACGAGCCGCGCTACGCCATTGGTTCGGTAAATCTGGCGGAGTTTTTCGTGGCCTTGGCTGGCGCAATCACCTTCGTGATGCTGATTGGCACGGGCAACTGGCAAATCATTGCCGGGTTGGTGATTGGTGGCAGCGTGGCGGCTCCGTTTGCCGCTTACCTGTGCCGCAAGTTTCCGGCCAAGGTACTGATGCTGATTGTCGGAACGCTCATTATCCTACTCAGTATCAGAACGTTGGTACTGACTTTCGCTTCCTGATTTTCCCCCTGATGTAGCGGGATTTGGCGTTTTCAAAACATACCTGCCTGTCCGGCAGGGAGGCTGTTTTGCGGCAAGTCCGGCTGCGTTCCCGATGCCCGAAATCCCATGTCGGCGGCATTTTTCAAACCTTCTCGCCGAAAGCCAAATCACCGGCATCGCCCAAGCCCGGAATAATGTAGAATTTGCGGCTCATCGTCTCATCCACGGCGGCAGTCCAGAAATGGCAGTCGGGAAAATACTGCCGCACGTATTCAATGCCCGCGCGCGTGGCAATGGCCGAAGCCAGATGGATGGTGGCGGGCTTGCCGTAGGGCCGTAACGCCGTCAGGGTGCGGATCACCGACTTGCCGGTTGCCAGCATCGGATCAATCAAAATCAGCGTCTTGCCTTCCAAGTCGGGCATGGCCATGTAGTGCATTTCCACTTCAAACGTGTAATCGGTTTTGGGTTTTCCACGGAATGCGCCGACAAAGGCACTCTCGGCCTTGTCAAACACGTTGGCAAAACCTTGGTAAAGCGGCAGCCCGGCCCGCAAAATGGTGGCCAGCACCGGTTGCCGCCCAAGCAGAAACGTATCGGAAACGCCCAGCGGCGTGGTCACCTGCGCCGGTTCGTAAGCCAAAGTCTTGGAGATTTCGTAGGCCAGCGCCTCGCCGATGCGTTCCATGTTGCGCCGGAAACGCATGGAATCCTGTTGCACGGCCACGTCGCGCAGTTCGGCCACGAAATGGTTGGCGATGGAGTTGGTTTCGGTCAGGATGAACATGGGCGGAAATGTTTGGCAATGGGCGAATACAAAGCCGGAATCACGCTTTTGTGCGGGCGGGCTACGGAAAACAGTATCCTTTCAAAACCCCAAACCCGCCTTTGCGCACCTTCCGGCTGCGGTCTAAATATAGGCATAAAAAAATGCGGCTTCAAAATGGCCCTATTTGCGCCGTGTGCGGGAAGATACTGTTTTCCAGCAACGTAGGTCAGACACTGCGTGTCAGACCGGCAGGGGAAATCGGCCTTTGGACGAACAAAGGGGTTTGGACGTTTCAAAAAGCTGAAAGCCCCGTCTTTAGCGGGGATACTGTTTTCGCCCGCCCTGCCGCCGGGCGGGCATTTCGGGGTTGCGCATTGGCTGCGGTGCGTTTTTCCGGTGCGTTTTTTCAAATTTGAGTTACATTTAGCGCACCAAGACTTACCAATAGCCAATCGGGACGATGAACGCCGGCCAACGCTACACAGACCATGAAATCATCCGCCTGATCGAGTCCGGAAACTCGCTGGAGCCTCCGGTGGGTTTCCTTTACTCCGAGCATTTTGAAAACCTGACGCATTTCATCCGCAAAAACAGCGGCAACCGGCAGGATGCGGAAGATGTGTTCCAGGAAACGATCATGGTTTTTGTGGATATGGTGCAGCGCGGAAAATTCAGGGGCGAGTCGAGCATCAAGACTTTCCTGTACGCGATTGCCCGCAACCTTTGGCTCAATGCAATGAAAAAGCGCGACCGGATGTTTGTAAGGGATATTGAACAACTGAACGTTTCGGATGGTGAGGCCGAAGACCTGCAAGCGGCCATTATCCGCAACGAGTCAAAGCGCAAGGTGCTGGAGTTTATCGGGCAACTGGGCGAAACCTGCCGGAAAATCCTGATCCATTATTATTACGACAACCTTTCGATGAAGGAGATTTGCGAGCGGATGCATTACGAAAGCGAGCAGGTGGTGCGCAACCAGAAATACAAGTGCATGAAAAAACTGACGGAATGGATTGAAAGCGACCCCAGCCGGGGAATTCTCGTAAAGGAACTGCTGCTCTATGGAACTGATTGACAACGAACAACAACGCTGGGAGGAAATAGACGCGTACCTGCGCAACGAACTCACGGCCGGGCAACGCACAGCCGTTGAGAGCCGCGTGGGCAACGATGCCGCTTTTGCCGCCGATGTGGAGCGTATCCGCGTGGCCAAAACGGCGGTGAAGGAATATGCCCGGCATGAGGACATGAAGGCAATCCACCGGAAAATGACATCGGGTCCGAAGGCCATTTCTGGCAGGTGGACCGACGGAGTGGGCTTTTACCTGCGCATTGCGGCCATTTTCGTGGTTCTGCTGGCGGCATGGGCCACCATCGGCATTACCACCCTTTCGCCGGGTTCGTTGTACGCGGACGAGTATTCGGCATACTCGGCGGAGACCATCCGCGCCGAATCCCCGCAGCTTCCCTCAACGGCCCACCGCATACAAGTGGAATACCTGAATGCCAACTACCTCGGCGTGGTGCAACTGTACCGGCAAAGCACCGCCAAAACCGTCAGGGAGAGTTTTATTGCGGGCAACGCCTACCTGGCATTGGGGCAGGCCGCCAATGCCTCGGTGTGCTTTAAAAAAGTACTCCTGTCGTCGGCTTCCGAAAACGCCTTTGACTTTTACCAGAGTTCGGAATATTATCTGGCGTGGTCTTACCTGAAAAACAACCAATTCAAGCAAGCCATGCCGCTTTTCGAGAAGATTTACCGCAACCGGTTCCATCTGCACAATGGCGATGTGGACACTTGGTTTTACTGGAAACTGAAACTGTTGCAGTGGAAACAAGGCTGAGCAAGCGGGGGTTTGGGCTTTTGGAAACATACTATTTTCCCAGCTTTCAAAACAGTATCTTCCCGAAACGCTAAACCCCGCCCTCCGTATCGGCCGTTTTTTCGTACAGGCCCAGAATCATGCCGTCAATCAGGCCCACATCGGGCACGAGCATCAGCTCGGCGTTGGCGCATTGCATCACAAACAGGTATATTTGGGCGGCGGGCACAATCACATCGGCGCGGTCGGGGTTGAGGCGCAGTTTGTGGATGCGGTCTGCCACCGGAAAGCCGGCCACAAAGTCGCGGGTGGCGGCAATGTCTTCGCGGCCAATGGCACCGCTTTTTTCCTGCCGCGCATACCCGTGCAGTTTTGCCAGTTCATACAGCTTGGCAATATTGCCTCCCGTGCCCACCGCCCGTATTTCTCCCTGAACACCCGCCAGTTGCGAGCCCACCCATTCCTTGATTTCCGGCCATTGCCTTGCCGACTTTTCGGGTTCTTCGGTTAGCCGCACCGAGCCGATTTTGAACGATTTGGCGGCTGTTTTGCGTCGGTTCGCGTAAATATTCAACTCCGTGCTGCCGCCGCCCACGTCAATGTGGAGGTAGTTTTTTTCGTCCAGTTCCTGCGCCACCACCTCGTTTACCAGTTCGGCTTCCTGGTCGCCGTTGATCACCTGAATCTCCATGCCCAGCGCGGCTTGGATGCGCCGCACCACTTCGGCCCCATTCCGGGCTTCGCGCATGGCCGAAGTAGCGCAAATGCGGCAGGCCGACACTTCGTGCAGCTCAATCAGCAATTGGCAGGCGTGCAGGAACTTGGCCAGGTTGGCCTCGCGCTTTTCGCCAATCAATCCGTTTTGAAACACATCCTTACCTAATTGCAGCGCAAAGCGGATGTATTCCAGTTTCTTGAACGTGACCCGACCGTTGTTGTGCAACACTGAACTGATTTGCATCCGGGCGGCATTGGAGCCAATGTCAATGGCGGCGAGTTTCATGGATTGCGGGGCTTGGTGGTTCGGATTGCAAGGTCAGGCTTTAAAATAGTATTCCCAAGAAATGCCCAACCCTACCCGGCCCGGTGATAAAACATCCCGTTTCCGTGCATTTTTTTGATTGCTTTTTCCGCTATCTTTGTCATCACGCTTATCCAGAAAGACGGAGGGATTGGACCCGATGATGTCTTAGCAACCGTTTGCCGCCCCGTGCCGCAAAAAGGTGCTACTTTCCACCTTGAAAACTTACCGGCTTTCAAGGAAAAGATAAGAGCCAGCAGAATGCCCCTTCCTCTGCCCGCCTTTCTGGATACGCCGCTCATCAACTTCACCTGCAAAAGTGTTCTTGGGAAGATAATATCTTTTGAAAAAGCGAAACCGTTATTGAAAATGATTAAAACATGAGTGCCTGAGCATAAACAGGTCATATTAAAGAAAGATACTTGTGCTCTGTGTACCGCGGACAGTCAGAACCATCTCAGTTTTATTTTTTAGTTCACAAACACAAATGGGAATTCTAAGATTTCTTAAAACAACTATCGTTAATTGTATGTGCCGCTCTTTATTGTTTAAGTTTCCCTATTCGCACAGATACTTGTGCTTTATATTTTTGTTTTTGTTTGTTTTTGCCTATTCTGCTACAGCCCAAAGAAACTTCACCTCTGGCTACATCATCACTCTGCCAGGCGACACTCTTCGCGGGTTCATCAATGAAAAGGGGTGGGAAATCAACCCCAAGAACGTGCAGTTTATCACCTCCCTCAACGCAGATCCTATCATATATGAGGTTCAGCAACTTCAAGGCTTCTTTGTAGAAAATACTGGCGATTTTTATAAAAGAGCAATCGTGACAATAGATTATACTCCTCACAAAATAGATGACATTTTGGATGTCAAGCGCTTGGCAGCACTGGAATCGCAGTACATCAAGTTGGACACTGTTTTTGTCAGAGAGTTAGTCAGAGGTAAGGCCAGCCTATATTTTTTGAAGGACAGAATGGGCAAAACACATTTTTTTGCCAGCAAACAACCACATGAAAGTCTTTTTGAATTGATAAACCGTGCATATCGCATTGGTAACCAAATTGGGTACTCTGCAGCCTATCGTACACAGTTACAGGGTCTCTTAAGCGAAGATACTAAAGCTGTAGGCAGTGTGGAAACAAGTTCCTACACAGGCTTTGACCTTTCAAAAATTTTCGTTAATTACAACAGAATTTCAAAACAAAGAACGCTTGTTCGGCCTGTTGCCAAAGATTTGTTTCGTCTGTATGCGCTTAGTGGCTTGTCTCTTATTAAGCCTCACGTTATAGGTGACCAAAAAATAATATATCCGTCCAGATTTGATTACGTGGCAAGTCCATTTATCGGTTTTGGCCTGAACACGATTCTTGCCCGAAGCAGGCAGAAATTCTCTATATATAATGAAGTCTCTTATAAAACGTATAAAGCGGAAACTATTGATGAATACAACTATGTTGGAGTTCAGCCAAAGAGACAAACAATTCGGATGGAAGCTAATTATTTAAAATGGACAGGTGGGTTTCGTTATGCGCTATCAACTCACCGGCTCAAACCTTATGTGCAGGTTGGCATGACGGCTGGCCGCAGTTTTGAAAAAATGGATGTCTTAAAGGAAGAGTATGTAAATTCAGGAATTGTTCAGGAAAGACCAGTTATGGAAATGGATGGCTGGTATGATAATGAATTTGGGTGGACAGTGAGTGCAGTAACTGTTTATAAGCGTTTTCTGCTGGAAGGTCGTTATGAGAGAATTTTGAATATGAGTGAAATTATTAGGCTTAAATACTACACCACCAGTTTCACATTCATGGTTGGATACCAGATCAATTATAAGCGATAAAGATATTGATTCAGTTTTGAGCAGATTTCCCGGCTCGCTGCCCGCATTTCTGGATAACCGGCTGACGATTGTCACTTTGCCATTTTGCGTGAAAGCGTTCTTGGGAAAATAGTATGTTTTAAAAAGGTGAAACCTGCCGGACTGCGACATTCAAATACTTACCAATAATGGAGCCTTTAAGGGAAACAGAGGAAATTGAGAAACCCAGTAAGAAAAGGCAAAAATGAAATCCTTGTCCTTTTTGGTGCGGCTCTATTGGTGTCGCTGATAATTATTATTGCAAGAAACGTATTGGTTAGCCAAGGCAATTTGTTTGCCCAGACAGCAAGAACTTTAGCGACTATAGTAATCATGTATTTCACATACCGGGGTTCGAAGGTAGCGAGATGGATTCTTACAGCTATTTATGTGTTTGGGGCAGTAAGTATGCTTTACAAAGACGGACTGTCGATTTTGTTTTACAACAATTTCCTTCCTTATCTCCTTGTGTTTTATCTGTTTTTTGCTACCTATCTGCAATTTTCAAAAAGCATCAATTTGTTTTTGGAATACCAAAACATCAAATACGCACCGGACAAAAATAGTATCCCTGAAAAAGGCAAAACCCCGTGAAAACGGCAAAACAACAGAAAAACCATGGAAAACCTGTTAAACCGAATCACTGCAAACCCAGCCATCTGCAACGGAAAACCAATAATTCGCGGAATGAGGATCACGGTTAAAACCATTCTTGAGTATTTAGCGGCTGGCGACACCATGGAAGCTATTTTGGAGGCGTATCCTTTCCTTGAAAAAGACGATATCCGGGCTTGTATTGTATTTGCCATGCAAGCCATGGATAGAAATACGGAAAGTTTAAGAATAGCGGTGTAGAATGGCTGATTATACTTTTCATTTTTTGGTGGACGTAAACCTGCCTAAATATTTCCGGTTTTTCAACCATCCCAACTTTGCGTTTGTGGCTGATATGGATTTGAGAATGGAAGATAAAGACATTTGGCAGTACGCAACAGATAAAAACTTGGTGATTCTTACCAAAGACAATGACTTTTATGACAAGTTCCTCATCACTGAAAAAAGTCCAAAAATTGTGCATTTCCAGATTGGAAATGCTACCTTAAGAGAATTGGGAAACTATTTTGAAGCGAACTGGTTCACTATCATCGCCAGATTGGTTGAGCATGATTTC
>JANPIL010000509.1:0-5171 GCA_031424975.1 Sphingobacteriales bacterium | reverse complement strand
CGGACGTTTTGTGATGGGTTCCGCCGAGGAAGACCTGACCAACTCGCACGACAACGTGGAAAGAACCGTCAGTGTGCAGTCTTTTTGGATGGACGAAACCGAAATCGCCAACATCCACTGGCTGGAATACTTGCATTACATTCAGAAAGATTCATCGGAAGAATTCTACCAATCCGCCCTGCCCGACACAACCGTGTGGACTAGCGAACTGGCTTTCAACGATTCGTACCGCGACCATTATTTGCGTTATCCGGGTTTCCGCTACTATCCGGTGGTGGGTGTGTCTTGGAAACAAGCCGTGGATTACTCGCAGTGGCGCACCGATGTGGTGAACCGCAAACTCGCCGAAGACGCAGGCATTGAGCCGCCAACTGAAAGCGGCGGACGCATTCCTTTGGAATCGGGCGTGGTGCTGCCCAATTACCGTCTGCCTTCTGAAGCCGAGTGGGAATATGCCGCTTACGCCTTGATCGGTGTGCAGTACTTGGACGAAAACCAAACCAACAAACGCCTGTACCCCTGGGATGGACACGCCCTGCGCAATCCTTATGGCAAGCAGATGGGCCGTTTTTTGGCCAACTTCAAGCGTGGCCGTGGCGATTATGCGGGTATTGCCGGCAAACTGAATGACGGCGCATTGATTACCGCCCAAGTGTACGACAATCCGCCGAACGATTTTGGCTTGTATAACATGGCTGGCAACGTGAACGAATGGGTATATGATGTGTACCGCCCCAATTCGTACCAAGATTTTGACGATTTGAACCCACTGCGCCGCAGCGGTTACTTGGACAAGGCCGACAACTACGACAAGAAGAACAACAACTCCCTGATTGACGACCAAGTACGGGTGTACAAGGGCGGTTCTTGGAAAGATGTTGCCTATTGGTTGTCGCCGGGCACACGCCGCTACATAGAGGAAGATTCGGCTACGGCCACCATTGGCTTCCGCTGCGCGATGATCAATGCCGGTTCAAACCGCTAAGAAGAAAACAGTATCTCCATAAAAGCAGAAACCCTCGGCATTAATGCTGAGGGTTTCTGCTTTTATGGACGGTTGTTGGCAGTCCGCAGCTACTATTTTTGCCAGCCAATGTCGGTTGTCTGGTTCATGCTATCGGTTCAGCATCCACCCAAACCGACATATATTCCAAGTTTATGGCACCAAACTGGGTTACCAAAGCCACATCCGCGGCATCTCGTCCGTAAGCAATGATGATGCGGTTGCCGCGAGGAGCAGCCTGCGTGGCATCAAAGGCGTACCAGCGTTCCCCCACAAATGCCTCGAACCAAGCGTGCAAATCCATGGGTTTGAGTTGGTACAAATAACCCACAACCATGCGGGCGGGAATGTTCAGGCTGCGGCACAAGGCAATGCCCAAATGGGCAAAGTCGCGGCACACGCCCACGCGTTGCTGCACCGTTTCAACAGCCGAAGTGCTGGCATTACTGGTGCCGTACTGGTAGCGGATATGGGTTTGAATCCATTGTCGGATGGCTTCCGCTTGGTCATAGCCCGGCGCGGCCTCGCCCGCTATCTCCACGGCCAAATCGCCGAATTGCTCCACTTGGCAGTAGCGGCTCGGCAAAAGGAACGGCAACACGGCATCGGGCAGCAGTTCAACGGGCGTGAAAGGCGCACCCACCATCACATCAATCGCCTCGGCTGTTTCAACTTCCACGGTGGTGCGTATGCGAAACCGGCCCGCCGTTGTTACCAGCCGCTGCGCCACGTTTCCGTACATATCCGTGTATTCCGTTACCGGCACTAATGGTTCCAACTCGTACGTTTCGCCGGTAATCCACTGGCTTTCACCGCTGCGGGGGCGCAACATCAGGATCAAAGGTGTCGGCTCCTGGGCTTGGTAAACCAATTCGCAGCCTGCGTATAGTTTCATGTTTTTGCGGTTTTATGTGGGCTGCGAGAATAGTATCTTTCAAAAAGCGCAAACCTCCTTGGTCATTTGGGTTTATTATCTGCGCCATGAGCCGCCATTTACTGCGCCACGGCCAAGCAGGCAATACTGACATCCTTGCATTTTGCCCTTAGCAGTGCGTCGGCGCAAGCTTCCAGCGTGGCTCCGGTAGTGACCACATCATCCACAAGCAATATTCTTTTGTTGGCAACGAGTTCACGGTCGGCCACATCAAAGATGCGCTTGGTGTTTTCATGGCGTTCCATCCTTCCCAGTTTGGTTTGTGTGCGGTTGGCGGTGTTGCGCCGCAACGCTCCCGGACTCCATGCTATCTCCAAGGCTTCCGAAAGTCCCCGCGCAATGGGGTCGCATTGGTTGTATCCGCGTTTTTTCAGTTTGGCCGGGTGCAGCGGAACGGGTACAATCAAATCCATTTCGTGCTGCAAGTTCCATTTTTTCAGTTCCAAGCCGTACCAATGCGCCAGTAGCTGCCCCATTTCCTGCTTGCCATTGTATTTCAACTCGTGCAATGCGTTTTGCACCCGCCCGCCTTTGGTGAATTTCAGGTACGCCCAAGCGTATTTCACCGGAACTTTGCCCACAAAACGCCGACTCAACGGATTGTCGGGCTGGTGGTGGTAATTGGCGAAAGGCAGGTTATGGCGGCAATGCAAGCACAGGTTTTTCTCGCCCTTAACCAAACTTCCGCTGCACATGAGGCAGCAATCAGGAAAAATCAGGTGGGCGAAATCGTTGAGAAGGCTCATGGTTGTGAAAGTTTTACCAGATGCAAACGGTTCTGCGTCCGCCCAATGTTTTCCATACGTAAAATACCATTACATTCTGTAGATTCGCAATGCGATTTGTCCGGTGATATTACACTCGGAAAAACCTCGGATTTGCTGTGCCGGAATGGTTTGCAAACGGCTTTTTTTCACACCAAACAAACGATGGAAAACTTGATTGAACACCAATGGGATCAATTGCTGGATAGGCTTGAAGCCACAGTTGGCAAACGCCCGGCCGATTTGAATGGCGTGCTTTTCTTGATTGGCGTACAGGAATTGGGCAAAGGCACACTTACGTTCACCAAAGAGCAAAAGCAAGACCTGATGCACATTGGCATTTGCAAGGTGCTCAGTTTGGCTGGCTATTATGAATTGGAAACCGTGGATGCGGACGGCTGGCCGCATTGGCGGATCCTGAAAAAGCCCCACTTCACTGATTTGGCGGCCCAAGAGCAAATGCTGAAAGAAAGCGTGGTGCATTATTTTGCCACTGAAATCGGGATATAATCCGTTTGCAAGATTGCAATGCTTTTTTCGGGTACATGGCCGCCACATTCCCCATTCCAAAATAGTATCCCCGCCACATGAGAAACCTGCTTTACGTCTTTGTTTTTTTCGGGTGCATTGCCGGTTGCGACCCGTCAAAAGAGTTGCTGCAACTGAAACCCGCCAAAGGTGGCCGGTTTTACGGTGGCACTCTGCGTTTCAGCCAAACCGAATACATACAGTCGCTGTTTCCGCCCGCCCTGACCGAAGCCGTTTCGGCTCGCGTGGCTGCCAACATTTACGAAGGCCTGTTTTGTTTTGATTCAAAGGATTTGTTGCCAAAGCCTTGCCTGGTGGAAAACTATGAAACGAACCAAGACAGTTCGGTTTACACTTTCCAATTGAAAAAAGGGGTTTTTTTTCACGATGACGCGTGTTTTCCCGATGGAAAAGGCCGTGAACTAACAACTGCCGACATCCGGTTTTGCTTTACGCAACTATGCTCGCAAACCGACGGCAACCGAGGATTTGTGCTTTTCAAGGACATTCTCAAAGGAGCCAACCGTTATTATGAGGCATCGGGCGGCGGCAAAACGCCCAGCTTTCCGCTGGCCGGTTTCGAGTCCATTGACGATTACCGGTTCCGGCTGGTTTTGGAAAGGCCGTTTCCACAGTTGCCCATGCAATTGGCCCGGCCTTTCGGGTTCATTTACCCGGTGGAGGCGCTACGCAAATACGGAACTATACGCCCCAAAGCCGTGGGAACGGGTCCGTTTTACTTGGCCGAGGTGGAACGCGAAATCTCAATTGAGCTGAAACGCAATCCGCACTACCACCGCCGCGACCAATTCGGCAACCAACTTCCGCTTTTGGATGGTATCAGCGTACAATTCATTCCCGACAAAAGTTCGGAACTGGCCGAATTCAGACAGGAGCGTTTGCAGATGATGTACCACCTGCCAACCGCCCAATTTCTGGAGATCTTGAAAAGCACGCAAAACCAGTCGGCCGACGAATGGAAAAATGTGGTGCTGGAAAAGAAGCCCGAAATGACCACCCATTTTATGGCCTTCAACCTGAAAAATCCGTTTTTCAAGAGTCTGACTGTCCGCCGTGCGTTTGCCCGCTCCATTGACAAGAGCATCATTTTGGGTACCGTTTTGCGGGGCGAAGGCATGGCTCCGGCCACCCAGGGCCTGACACCGCCCTTGTTTAAGAATTACCCCACCGGTGCGCTGGCCAGCGAGCGGGGATTTGCCGACAGTGCGCCGATGGCGGAACCAATAAAAATGCCCCTTGGAGAAAAAATCACGTTGTCGTTCTATGCCGATGGGTCACGCAATACGCTGGTTGCGGTTTCAATAATCGAGCAAATCAAAGCAGCACTGGGGCTCGACGTTGATTTGGAGCCACTGTCGCTGGCAAAATTTCACGACCGGCTCTTGTCAGGCAAGTTTTCAATGGTTCTTATGAGCAAAACCGCCGGATTTCCTTCTCCTTTCAGTTTTCTGGAAATGGCGTATGGCAAAAATAGTATCTCCAACGGAGGCAAAACCTCCCCGAATTTTTTGCATTACAAGAATCCACTTTTCGATAGTGCCTACAGCGCGGCCATCTTGGCAACGCTGCCGGCTGTAGCCAGCAAGTCGTTGCTGAAAGCCGAGCAAATCTTGCTTGATGATGCCGCGGTTGTGCCTCTTTGGTACGACGAGGGCTATTACTTGGTCAGAAAAAACGCGAAAAACATTGTCATCAACCCCATGGCCCTGCTCGAGTTCTCCAACGTCTATTTCGTTCCGGACGAAAAGCCGGCAGTGGCGGTTCCCCGTTAGCGGGTTTGCGTACCGAAAATTGCAAAAGGCCACCCGAATGGGGCGGCCTTTTTTTGTCATGTTTGATCTTTACCGCAAAATCAACTAACTTTTCTTTCCGTTCGTTTTCTCTATCGTAAACACCGCCATAAAATAGTATCTTTTCAAAA
>JANPIL010000508.1:0-12840 GCA_031424975.1 Sphingobacteriales bacterium | reverse complement strand
GACTGGCGCAAAACCAAGCCGTTTGTGTACAACGGCAAGCTGATGCACTACCTGCCCGAAGACAATGTGTACGTTTATTTCCGGTACAATGCCACTGGCACGGCCATGATAATACTGAATGGCAAAAACGAAAGCAAAACGCTGGACACCAAGCGGTTCTCAGAACGCATGGCGGGATTTTCCCAAGCCAAAGATATCGTTTCCGGACAGACGCTTTCCGATCTGACCCGCATCGCCATCCCGGCCAAAACCGCAATGGTGCTGGAACTGGGCCGGTAGAATTCCCACCTCTGCCTTTCTTGTCATTCCGACGCAGGAGGAATCCGGCGGTTGCTTACGCGAGACTCCGGGCTTTCGGGCAAGTCAAAGCCCAATTCCTGCTGCGTCAGAATGACAAGAAATAGTATCTTTTTAAAAGCCCAAACCCCCATCCCCGTTCACTTGCTTTTGGCGTGTTTTTCAAAGGCCCGGTAAGCCAGGTAGCGGGCCTGCTCGTCGGGGTTGTGGGCGGTATTGGCGGTGGGCACGTCAAATTTAATGTCTTCATAACCAGCCAGGCCGCGCACAAACACAAACTCGGCGGCCTTGTTTTTGGGGTTGGCAAAGGTTTTCGCGCTGCCAATATTCTTGTAAAACGCCATGCGCACCGCCACGGCAAACGGCTTGCCACCGGCCAGCAGCCATTCGATGCGGCTGCCCGGCTTGCTGTCGTATTGGTCGGCGCGTTCGTAGCGGCTGGCCTCGCCGGTTTCCAGCGGAAACAAGTACACCTCGAAGTTGCGCGCCGGGTTGGCAATGGCGTAGTTGATGCGATAGTCCATGCCGGTCAGCAACAGTCGGTAGCCGCCGTAGCCCCGGCACGTTTTGGCAAAGTCGTCGCCTTCCGACATACCGGCCTCATTATCCTTGCATTCCTTGGAGGCAAGCGCGAACACGGGCGTGTACAGGCTGGTATCGCGGCGGGCGGCGGTGGTTTGGGCGGTTGCGCCGAGCAGCGGGACAAGCAGCAGCATAGCGGCCAGCAGCCCGAAATCCTGGATGTTAAACGGTTGGCGGGGTGTTTTTTGTGTCATTTTCGGAAGTTTCAATTGGAAGATGCCGTGTGTTTTTCAACGGGCGGGTTTGGTGTTTTTGAAAGATACTATTTTGCCGGCAAACTGATTTGTATTTTTGCTTGAACCGGCCAGCCAAAGAAAATCCGGGAAGTCTTCAAACTCCCCGGATTTTTCTGACTTCTACTTAACTTTGTAAATGAGGCGGCTATTTGTTGCCCAACACAGCGGGTTGGAAGCCCGCCGCACCCGTGTGCCACAGTCCGAAAGCCAGCAGGTCGGCGAGGCTTTCGAATTGCTTCTGCTTCGAATCGCCCATGCCGTGGCCCGCCTCGTAGTCGGTAAGAAACAGCACCGGCTTGCCCGATGTACTGCTGGCTTGGAGGCGGGCGGCGAACTTGGCCGGCTGCCAGGCAATGACGCGCGGGTCGTTGAAGCCCGCCGTGACCAGCGTGGCCGGGTATTTCACGCCCTCTTTCAAGTGCAGGTATGAGTCCATTTCAATCAACGCCTTGCATTCGTCTTCCTTGGCTATGGTGCCAAACTCGGGTACGTTGACGGGGCCGTTGGGCGAGTTTTCCATGCGTACCGCGTTCATGCAGCCCACTTCGGGGAGGGCGGCGGCAAACAAATCGGGGCGTTCGGTCATGGCGCGGCCAATCAGAATGCCGCCCGCGCTGCCGCCGCTGATGGCGATTTTCTGCGGGGCGGTGTAGTTGTTCTTGACCAGGTATTCGGCGCAGGCAATCAGGTCTTTCCAAGTGTTGGGCTTGGTGGTTTTCTGTCCGGCCTTGTGCCAGGCTTCGCCCAATTCGCCGCCGCCCCGCACGTGCGGCACCGCAAAGATGCCGCCCTGCTGCGTCCAGAGCAGGAAATTGGGCGAGAAGAACGGTGTCATCGAGTTGGCGTAGGCTCCGTAGCCGTACATCATTACGGGGTTGGCTCCGTTTTTCTGTAGTTTCTTGTCATACACAATAGACAGCGGCACCAGCACGCCATCGTGCGAGGGAACCATCACTTCCTCTACCGTCAGGTTGGCGTATTCGGGGTATTGGGCTTCGGACGAGATTGGCTCGGCGATGAACTGCTTGGTGGCCGCATCGTAGCGGTAGCGTTTGGTGTCGGTAGTCCAGCCGCGCACACTCACCCACAAATCCGGCGATTTCACATCCTTGCCCAGCAGCGCGAGGGTTCCCGCCGTTTGCGGGAGCGGTATTTTTTCAACGGTCTTGCTGCCAGTAGGCACGAAATACAGCAGGGCTTCCACGCCGTTCTTGGTGCGCGTAAAGTACAGTCCGTCTTTGGTCACCGTAAATTCTTCCAAGGCTTCATCGGGGCTTTCGGGCACCAGCGTTTCGGCCTTGTCCGCGTCAATGGCGGCAATGGGCATCCGCATCAGTTTTTGGCGCGGGGTGTTCTTGGATGTCGTGAAATAAAAATACTTCTCGTCCGTGACAAAATTTGTCACCTCTTGGGCGGGCATGAACAGCGGTTTCCACGCAATCTTGGGTTTGGCAAATTCGGAGGCCGGGGCGTAGTAGCCCTTGACGTAGCGTTCCACGGTGCCCAGCCCGCCGTAAACGAGTTTGCTGTCCTTGTCATGGATCAAAAACGGATACTCCTCGGGCTTGATGCCCAATCCCGGATAGGATTTCGAGGAAAACACGTCCTTGTCCTGGCTTTGGGGCGTGCCCACCTTGTGCAGCATGGACTTGGTATTTTGGCGGGCAGCCATGTCCTTGATGTCGTTGCTATTCAATGGCGTGTAGGTGAAACTGTTGCCGTCGGGCATCCAGCCATCGGCATCCCGGGCACGTTCCAGTTTTTCGGGATAGGGTTTCTTGGTCTTCACATCCATAATCAGCACGTGGCCCAGTTCGGAGCCTTTCTCGGAAATGGCAAAGGCCACCTTCGAGCCGTCGCGCGTGGGTGAGAAGCCGCCGATGGTATATATCTTTCCTTTTTCGTGCATTTCCGGGTCGAAGAGCAGCATTTCGGTGCCCTTGAAGCCATCGCGGTAGTAGAGTTTGGGCTGCTGGTCTTGCGGGCGGGTCTTGAGGTAGAAATACCGGTCGTTTTCCAGAATCCGCAGGCTGGCAATGCGCGAGGCTTTGCGGCCGTCGAAGTCCTTCATCTTGTCAATGAGGGCGGCCCGGCCCGGAATAGCATCCAGCGTTTGGCGGGCGTGGTCGGCCTGGGCCTTCATCCAGACTTTCACCTCAGGGTCTTCGAGGTTCTCGATGTTGCGGTACGGATCGGTGATTTTCACGCCGAAATACTCGTCCACGGCGGGTTTGGGCGTGATGGCGGGCAGTTGCGCGGTTTGCTGGGCGGCGGCCGCGCCGGTCTGGGCTTGGGTGCCGGCAAAGATGGTGAGTGCCAGCATCAACAGGAAGGTGTGTTTCATGGGTACAAGGGTTTGGAGGTTTGGATTGGGAAGCCGTGGATTTCAAACTCGCTGGGCGGCGTTGGATGCCTGCCACTATTTGTGCGTTTCCACAGGCCGGGGTAAACATGCGTTGTTTGAATTTTGCCCGGAAAAACACCGGAATCCGCAACGGTTGGCCTTGGTTTTCCGCAACGGCTTCCCCGGCCTCCGCGCGGGCGGAGGGTGCGCGTTCCAACGACAGAAAATTTTCATCCGGCGTTTTCCGAGTTTGGAAATAGTATCTTTCCGGAAGCCCAAACCCCCTTGTTCTTCCGGAAGCCGACCACCCGTTCCGGTCTGACACACAGTGTCTGACCTGCGTTTCAGCCTTTCAGAAAATAGTATCCCTGCCTGTCCGGCAGGCAGGTTTCAAAAAGCCCAAACCCGCCCGGTTCAGCTTCCGGTCGCCGGTTCACAGCCACTCGACCAGCGCAACGCTCACGCCGATGGTGAATTGCGAATGGTTGTAGTCTATCAAGGTTTCGCCGTAGCCCTGCATGAGTTGCAGGTGCCCCCGGAAATTGCCTTTCACGCGGTATGTCCAGTCGAAGAGCAACTGACCCCGGTTGATTGCCGGCCAGCGCAGCGGATGGCTACCCGTCAGGGCGAACAGGCTGCGGCCCGCATCGTAGATCACCGTGGCATCGGCCCGGCCAATGTGGTCGGCAATGGCCGGGTTTTCGTCCTCGGCATCGGGCAGCCGGAACCAAGGGCGCAGGTAAATCGTCCATTTGCCCCGTTCCAAACCGGCGTAGGCCACAATCCGGTTCCAACTGCGCGAGAGCGGCAAGGCGCGGCCATTGGACTGGTGGTTGAAACCAATGCCGACCATGCGGGTGCGCAGGCCCAGAAACTTGAAATCGGTGGCAAAGTTGAGCAGCACTTCAGGCTCGTAGTTGGTTTCGCGGAAAGGCCGCGAAAAAGTGGTGTTGTACAACTGCCAGTGCGACCGCTGCGTGTAGGCAATCCATAAATCGCCGTGCTTGCCAAATATCTCCTGCAACACTTTTACTTTGAAGCTAATCTGGAATTTTGCCTCGTAGTTGCCGTAATCCACCCGGAAAGGCAGCGAGTAGGCCGGATTTTCGCTGGTGGGCTGCCCGTTGGGGCTGGTTGACCACCGCCCGGCGGTGATGTACACGGGTTTGTAGGGCGTGATCAGGAACGTGCCCCGCCTGCTGGCCGAGTCGAGTTCCCACCGCTGGGCAAGGCTGCGCACCTGCACCGGCTTGTCGAAAAGCGGGGCCGTAGCCGTTGGGGACTGTGCCACCGCAGCGGAGGCACCCAGCCATAGAAGCACGGGAAGGATGCGGCACGCGGTTTTTTTATGCATCGGTTGCATATGGATGGGGTTTCGCCAAATGTACATGAGTGGAGCCAATATTGCCGGGCGGGCAAACCTTTGCGCTTTCCGGGCGGTTCTCCAAGAGCCGCCCGAAAAGATAAGGCGGTTTTTTAAAAAGCCGAAATGATACCGGGGTTTTTTGGGGATTTTCGGCAGGGGTTTGCCGCCGGTAAAATAGTATCCCCGCTAAAGCTAAAAGTTCCGCCAGAGGCGGAAACGGGGCTTTCAGCTTTCCAAAAGCCCAAACCCCCTTGTTCTCCGGGAAGCCGATGCGCGATACCGGTCTGACACACAGTGTCTGACCTGCGGTGCGGTTTTCCCGAAATAGTATCTTTTAAAAAGCCCAAACCCGCCCTGATTCCCCAGTCAAATGCAGCAAACCCATTTTACTCAACTTTGATGAATATTGAACAGGAATTCCGGCAATTCATTGAATTCGGGCACATATTCGACAAGGCCACGCGCCGCGAACTGGTGCGCTACCTGAAAGGGAAATTGTACGAAGCGGCCCCCCCCGCCCCCGAAGGGGGAGCCAGCAAAGCCCCCTCCTTCGGAGGGGGTTGGGGGGAGGCCTCGGGGGGAGCTGTTTGGGTGGATGCCCTTGACCAAATCTTCGCCGAAGACAAACTCATCCGCGTTACCGCTGGCAACGAAAGCCTGGCCACGCAAATCATCCACGACACGCTGGCGTGGATGCGCAAGTCGCAGCACGAAGCAAACCGCGACAACCCGATGAAGGACGAATTTGACCGGCTGCAATCGTGGAAAGACCGCCCGCTGCAACTTTGGGCTGAAACATGGTACCACCTGACCAACTTCCTGAAGGAAAGCTACGGCCGCGAACTGATAGACGCGAGTTTTTACGAACAGCGTTTCGACCCTATTTTCCGCGACCGCGACAAGTTTTACCGCGAAATCGAAGGGAAAAATGAAGAAACGCACCCGGTGAACCGCTTGGTCAACGACCTACTGAAACAATGGGAAACGCTGCTGGTGCGCCGGAGCCTGGAATATGAGATGCAGGAAATGCGCCAGAAAGCCGAGCAATACGCGGCATTGTTGCAAGCCAAAGCCACCGAATATGAGCAAATGGCCGAACTCATCGAGCCGTTTGCGGCCGATACGGGGCGGTTTTGGGACGTATCGCGCGGGCTGTGGAAACAGACCAATTTCAATGTGCTGCAAAAATACGCCGAGCTGCTGCAACACGAACAATCCATCCGCGAACTGGCCGACCTGCTTGGCCGGATGCGTGAAGCCCAGATTGAAACCCAGCAGGAGCAATATGAATACGCCATTGCCAAGGTCGCCTACCGGCCAAGTCTGGAACACAAAACGGAAATCGGCGGGGTACACGAAAGCGGCGACCTGAGCTATGTGCTGCCCTCCGAATCGGTGCTGCTCACCGACCCAGCCACCGAAATGGCGTTCTACAAGAAATACGTGGACAAGGGCCTGCTCACGTTTCAGTTTCAAGGGCATGAGGCCGTGAAAGGGCAGGGAACCGCCACCGGCACCCGCGAACTGACCAAACGCCGCCACAAGGGGCCGTTTATCTTGTGCATTGATGCCAGCGCCTCCATGGAAGGTACGCCCGAGCACGTGGCCAAGGTGTGCTGCTTCGCGATTTTGCAGATGGCCGCCCGCGAGCAGCGCAGTTGTTACCTGATTTCGTTCTCGACCGGTTTGCAGACCATTAACCTGCTGGAACTGCAACACTCACTCGATCAGTTGGTGCGCTTCCTGTCCATGACCTTCAACGGCGGCACCGACATCAATCCGCCCATGTACGAGGCGTTGAATATGCTCCAGAGCCGCGACTACAAGGATGCCGACGTGCTGATGGTTTCCGATTTCATCATGTACGAGATGCAGGAGCCGCTGCTCAAACGCATCCGCGCCGAGCAGCGGCGCGGCACGCAATTCCACAGCCTGACGGTGCACAGCGGCACCGACCCGAATCCGAAAGTGGTGGAGGTGTTTGATAACTACTGGATATACAACCCTGACAACAAGGATATTGCAAAGCAACTGGCCGAGGATTTAGGACGCATCCGGGAACCGGAAACCAGTGGAGGGAAATAGTATCTTTTGAAAAGCCCAAACCCGCTTGGCCGGCCACTCAATAATTTATATTATTGCGGCAATACGTTTTGCGAAGTACGCATTTTGTATTTTCAGAGTAACAGCATTAAGATATGCAAAAATACAATTAACTGTCTATCAGGCTACTAAATGAAATTGTCGTTGTTGCTTGGAAACAGATATTTTTTTTAAATATCTTTGTTTCGAACAAACTAAAGGTTTACATATTTACGAGTTGGGTGCCATATTATGAGGACGATTTCAGACGACTATAAAATCCAATTTTATAGATATTTAAGTGGGGACAGTTCAGTCTCAGACTTAGAAAATTTCATTTACCGACAGTCTGACTTAGAACGACAATTAGATGACGAAACTTATTTTAACCTCATAAATTTTAATTTCAAAGACAAAAAAACGAATAAACTCGAAGAATTTTTGTTAGGACGCATTATTGACGAGGGACAATTTGAAACTTGGAAGTTAAAAACAATTCTGTCTAATTTTTTAACGGACACTACAAAAGTCGACAGATATCTTGACCAACTTTATCATTTATATTGCGGAGTTTATCAAAATAACGGAGAACGAAAATATGCTTTTAAGTTCTTGGGAAATCTTGGATTAAATTATTTTTGGTGGTTAGAAGAAGGATATTTGAAAACTACATATGGCGAGAATTGGAAAACAGAATATGAAAAAGGTATAGAAGATTTTGAATTTTATCACAAACAATTTCAACCATTTGCTAATGAAATTTTGTCAGCGTTGGACGATAATCGAATACAAATTCTAAATGATGGAACATACTTGATTACAGAGGACTTAAAACTCAAATTAGAGACAGATACAATATTCAACCTCAAACATAAAGACAGACAATAAGTACGTCACCCAACATAGTATTTGCGAAAAAGTGGGCGGACGGAAGTAATTGATCATTAGGAAATTAATCATAAACTTGTACAGGCGGAACTTTATGAAGCAGTTGGAAGTAATTGAATTTTGGAGCAAATCTGGGCAGACGTTCGGGCAGAACGTTTCCAAATCCCACTTCTTCGCAAATACTTTTTCGTTGCCTGCAATAGTAACAGGCAATAAATCATAAGTTTTGATTTATGTTTTCACAAACAGAAATCAAAAGTCCTCAACGCTTGGCCTCGTTTTTGGTTTTCGTACGGACAATATGGCAAAACAGTATCCCCGCAAAAGCCAAAACCTCCCGTTGAGGGGAGGTTTGTAAAAATAGCTACCATTAGAACCGTATGATGCCGCCCATGATGGGTCGTTTGGTGGCTTGGCGGCGCATCTGGCGGTGCTGCTTGATCAGTTCGCGCACAGCGTCCGGGTCTTCCATCAGGCGCACTTCGTTTTTCATTTCCTTCACAGCCTTCTTCATCTGTTTGGCTTCGCGCGCGATGTTCTCGTCGAGCCGTTCGGGGGGCGTACACAGCCGCTGGTAGATGCCCGGCTCAAAAGAATTATCGCCCGATTGCAGCGCGTAGAGTTCGTTTTCCAGTTCACCGACTTGCTCTTTCAGCAGTTTGTTGTAGTATTTGAGTTGTTCGTCGGGCAGGCGTTCAAAGTCGCCGCTGTCCTTTTGGTTGTATTCCAGTTGCAGGCGCAGCAGTTCAAACAGGTCGTTGTTCTGGTAAGCCTCCGTGATGCGCTGCATGATGGAGGTTTTGCGTTCCTTTTCGGCGTTGTCTTTCTCGCGATCCGGATGGAATGCCTTGACCAATTGCATATACGCCGCCCGCACGGTCTTGGTGATGTTCTGGGCTTCGCGGCGGAGTTTCTCCTCGCGTTCCAGTTGCTTGGCCGATTTCTTGCGTTCGGTTTGGCGGGCTTCGTATGCTTCCTGCCCGGCTTCGGCCTGGCGCTGGTAAGCTTCCTTGAACGTGTTCAGGTCGCTCAGGTCGGCATCCTCGCCCAAATCAATGCCGAACATATCAAACATCTGTTTCATCTGCTCGCCGGTCTGCTGGTTGGCGTGTTGGTTATACTCTTCGTAGGTGCGGTTCTCGTGTTTCTCAAACAGCGGTTTCAGTTCGTCGCGGCCAAAACCGTCAATCAACTGGTGCGCCGTGGCGATGATGAATTCAGCCAGGTCTTCGCGTTCGCGCTTTTTGTAGCTGCCCGAATCGTATTGCCTGTCCAGCGTCCAAACGATTTCCACGCGCAAGTCAATCCGTTGCCGCTCCAGGGGTATCAGGGTTTCGGCCACTTTTTGCTGCGCCTTTTCCAGCACTTCCTGCGTGGCGACGAGTTCGGTTTTCAGTTTTTCAATCTTGCGCGAATACGTGTTGAACTGCTTTTGCAACTTGGAAAGCTCCTTGTCGGCTTTGGCTGGTATGGCAACAATTTGGTTTTGGGCGGTTTTCATGCGGATGGTTCAGTGATGAAGGACGGGAGGCGGTGTGCATTTGTTCAAAAGTAAAAACCGGTTTGCAAACGGCAAGGTTTTCCGGGATGTTTTTCAGGTGCGGTTGCCCCGAAAGCCGAAACCCCGCTGCACAAAAGTAGCGGGGTTTCGGCTTTTGAAAATATACTATTTTCCGGCGGCTGTTTCCACCGCTAAAAAACCTATTGCTTCACAATTTTCAGCGTCTGCATCCTGTCGCCTTGGTTCACGCGCATCAGGTACAGGCCGCCGGGCAGTTGGGTGGCATCCAGCGAAACCTCCGCGTTATTGGCTTCCGGCTGGTGCTGGCGGCTGTACACTTCCTGGCCTTTCACGTTGAACATCCGCACGTGTACCGCGCTGCGGTCGCCATCCAGAAACAGCAGTTTCACCCGGCCATCCGACGGATTGGGGTAGGCGGTGAGCAATTCAAAGTTTCCGGCCACGATTCCCTCGGCACCTTGGCGCGCGCCGCCACACTTGGCCCCGCTCGATGCCTTGGTGTTGCGCTTGGTCTTGCCTTGGGCATCCGTCCATGAAATAATGGTCGTGTTGGCACCATTCACGGTCAGCGTTGTGAAGAACGAGTCACCGGGCCGGGCAATGAACACGCCCGTCTGCTTGGTCTTGTACACCTCCCAGTTCACGCGCACATTGAACGGGTTGGGGTTGCGCACCCGCCAGCGGCGCGTGGAATCCGGTTTATCGGAACACACCGATGTCAGGTTCAGGTTGGTTATGTAGTCAGGTGTGATGGCTACCGTCTCCACGGCCGCCTCGGCGTTTACCAGTCCGAAACCGGTGCGGTAGTCAAATCCGTTGTCAAACCCCGGCGTAACCGGGTCGTCCATGTCCAGTGCCTTGTAGGCCAGCGTTCCCTTGATGTAGTCTGGCGAGGTGTCGTCGCCCCGGCTGGCTTCCATCATCAGGGCAGCCACGGCGGCGGCGTGTGGTGCGGCCGCCGAAGTACCGAAGAAATTGGGGAAAGCGTCGGCATCCTGCGCGATGTCCGAGCCGAAGAACGTTGTGTTGGCCCCGTCCGGCGCGGTGATTTCGGGCTTGGCGCGCACCAAATAACCGATGCGGTTGCCTTGCGTGTCAAAGAAAGTCGGCGTGCCGCCCAGCGACGAGAATCCGTTGATGCGGGCAGGGTTCACCCCGAAAGCGGGGGTGTTCTGGTAAAAGGCCGCCCCCACCGCGATTGCGCCGCTGGCGTTGGCATGGCCCACCAGCGTGGAACTCAAAATACCGGGAGCCGAGTTGGTGTAAAACAGCCCGTCGCCATAATTAACGTACTTGATGCGTTCCGGGTCGGGTCCGGCATACTTGGCAACGTACAGGTAGAAGGTTTCGCCGGTGAAAGTCGTGTCGTTTTCAAAGCCGAATATCTCCACCGGGTCGCCACTGCGCAGGTTGTCGCCCGCACCGCCAGAAACAATCTGGCCTTCGGCATTCAGCAAGTAGATATCGAGGTCGGTTTTGGCTCCCACGCCCGAAGCCGAGAAAAACGAGTCGTCCCACTGGAACGAACAGATGAACGTGCCGCCCTTGGGGATGAAGATGGGCAAAAAGAACTGCGGCGGGTTGCCATACGCACTAAAATTGTGCGCCAAGCCAAAATCCGCGCCCAGCGGTGCTTGGCCCGTGGCCCGGAAATCGCTTTCATACGAGGCGCGGCCGCCGTTGCCCGCCGATGAAAAGTACGAAACCCCGTTTGCCTTCACAATGTCCACGGCCTGCGCAATGATGCCATCCTGGAAAAACGGCTCGGCAAAGTAAATCACATCGTCCGTGATGACCCTGCAACCGGCATCGGCCAGCCGCAAAATGCCGTTGGCAAAATCGGCTTGCCCGCGGAAAGCCGTGTGGAAGGCCAGTTCGGAGCCGGGAGCCACGTCGTGGATCAGTTCGGCCATGCCGCGCCCCTCGTCCGAACCTTGGCCGGCGGGCAGGTCGGCCAATACCTGTACGGGCTTGTTGTGGCCGTTGGGGTTTTCGGTTCCGGGCAGGTCGCCGCTTTTCACACCCGCCGCCGCGCCGTTCAGGCTGTTGTAGCTGTCAGACAATACGCCGATTTTCACACCCAGTCCGTCCACGCCGAACTTGCGCTTGGCAACGGTGCCGCGCATGGCCGAATCGCCTTGGCTGGTAACCAGACCCACGTTGCGTTTTGGCGCGTAAGCCGGGGCCACCGACTGCAGCACGCCGATGCTCTCCAAGTCGTCAATGGATTCGATGGGCAGCAATCCCGACACCACCCGGCCAAAGGTGGCCGTCACGGTCATGCCTTTGGCTTGCAGTTCCCTCACGAGTTGTTGCACGTCGCCTTTGGCAACCGCATCCACCACTACCTTGCCGCCCGCCACCTGCAACAGTGTGCTGGATGGCTTGAAGCCGGTGCGTGCGCCGCGCACCCGCCCGGCAGACTGGTAGGAGGCTTGCAAGGCCACCAAATCGCCACTGGCCTTGGTGCTGGCCTTGGCAGGGATGCCCTGCATTTTGGCGGGCAGTTGCAGCGGGGCGGGCAAGCCACCCACGGTTGGGCTGCCATCAATTTGCTGGGCTTGCAGCGGGTGCAGGATTGCCATGGCAGCTACCCAGACACTTATTTTGGCTGCGAACGAACGTAAGTTTTTTTTCATTAAAAATTTGATTTTCAGTGGTTAATGATTGTATGCAATCAAGAAATGGAAAATTCCGTACAAGAAAAAAGGAAACGGTTTTTTTTCGACGAACTTTTTTTTTCGGTGTTTTCCACCTCCAGCCGTGGCTTTTGTTTTATCGGATGTTTGTTTTTACTTCGGCGTTTTCGTCCTATTTTTGCCCGTCCTCATTTTTCATCCCTAATTTGCGCCCGTCCCATGAGTGTGTTAGTCAATAAGAATTCCAAGGTCATAGTGCAAGGTTTTACCGGCGCTGAAGGCTCCTTCCATGCCCAGCAGATGATTGAATACGGAACCAATGTGGTGGGCGGGGTCACGCCGGGCAAGGGTGGCGCCATCCACCTGGAGCGGCCAGTATTCAATACGGTAAGTGAGGCGGTGGCGCAAACCGGGGCCGATGTGTCCATTATTTTCGTGCCGCCCGCCTTTGCCGCCGATGCCATCATGGAAGCCGCCGAAGCAGGCATCAAAGTGATTATCACCATTACCGAAGGCATTCCGGTACGCGACATGATTCCGGTGAAGGAA
Organism: Sphingobacteriales bacterium; assembly: GCA_031424975.1. Taxonomy (GTDB): domain Bacteria; phylum Bacteroidota; class Bacteroidia; order Cytophagales; family 172606-1; genus Xanthocytophaga. The sequence continues at coordinate 335 of JANPIL010000508.1, read as the reverse complement.
CTGATCAAGAAGAAAGGCATTGTGTTGATCGGCCCCAACTGTCCGGGCGTAATCACGCCGGGCGAGGCCAAAGTGGGTATTATGCCGGGCTTTGTGTTTAAGGAAGGAAAAGTGGGAATCGTGTCCAAATCGGGCACGCTGACCTATGAGGCGGCGGATCAGATTGTGAAGGCCGGTTACGGTGTGTCAACGGCTATCGGCATTGGCGGCGATCCGATTATCGGCACCTCGACCAAGCAGGCCGTGGAAATGCTCATGAACGACCCCGACACCGAGGCAATCGTGATGATTGGCGAGATTGGCGGCAGCTACGAACCCGAAGCCGCCCGCTGGAT
>JANPIL010000507.1:0-4439 GCA_031424975.1 Sphingobacteriales bacterium | reverse complement strand
TTCAAAAAGCCCAAACCCGCGCGGTGGCATGGTTTTTTCCTCTCCCTTGCCTGTCAATAAACCATCACACCACGCGTTTTGCGGGAAGAACACATGAATAGCCCGTTTCACGCCATTCCGGAAAACCATGAACAAACGCTTTCCATTTCTCGCGCTGGCCTGCCTTTTCGGTGCTTTTTTCGCTGCCCAAAGCCAAGTCAAAACAGTGACGCTCGACAGTGAGATGATGTCTTTCGGCGGCAATACGCCACTGCCCGCCCAGTCGCATTTCCAAGTGAAGGGAACCACCGAACCGTACATTTCCAAAATCGCCTTGGAAATCTACGACCACGACCCATTTGGCACTCCCGACTACAAGTCCGACTGGGTGCGCACGTATGGCTACACCCAAAATGCGTTTACGATTCCGGTGTATTACCTGCTGCGCAACAACGCCGATTACTCATTCAGGATCAAGCGGTTCCGCAAGCTCGGCGACACCGAAAAAGAGGAATTGCGCAAGGTGGTTTACAAAGCCTTGGACGATTACGTGGATGCCCAACTGCGCGTGCGAAACCGCCGCCTGTATTTTGCCAAGCCGCCCAAAACTACCATCACCGACATGAATACGGTGGTCAACACCGGTTTCCGGTATTTTGAAAACGCGCGGGGTGAGTTTGCTGGTTTTTCGGACTTGATCAGAGACCGGATCAAGCAGATGGAAACGCTGAAAGTGAAGAAAAACACGCTCATGGACATGAAACGCGACACCGTGACCAAACCCGATGCCGAGATGGTGCAGCGCGAAGTTGCCAGTCTGAAATCGCTGGTGCGCAACGAACTCAATTACTTCCTTAACGAAGACATTTACCGGCTGGTGGAAGACCGCGAAATCCGCGATTATCCGGTGGAAAAACTGCCCAACGTGATTGGTGTGAATGTGGGCTACGCCGCCGTGTTTCTGGGCGGCACGCTGCAAAATCCCGAATACGGCTCCGCACCGTACGTGGGCGTTTCGCTGCCGCTCGGCAACTCGCGGTTTGCGCCGTTCATGAGTAAGATGTCGGTTTCGACGGGCATTTTCCTGACCGATGTGAAAGACCAAAACGACCGGAAATACACCGGAGCCTACATCAGCAAACCCATTTACCTGGGTTTGGGCTATAAGGTGTTTGACTTTGTGCGCATCAATGCCGGAGCCGTGATGCTCGACAAAGACACCAACCCGGATAACACCGGCCTGCGCACCAGCGATGTGCGTATCCAGCCTTTTATCGGCATCAGCGCGGATTTCAGCCTGTGGCTGGGCGTGGGAACCAAGCAGAAGCGGTGACAGTCAAACCGTTCACAGACGACAGTCCACGGTTCACAGTAAAGAACGGCGTTGCGGGTTGTCCGGGTTTTTTAATTCCGGACGCGGAACACCGGATTTGCCTGTCCGCCGACAGGCGGGTAATCCCGCGGAGGAACGGCCGACTATTTTCCCATCCTGAAAAAACACTTCCATGCGGGTTTTGACTTATTTTTTGATACTATCTTGCCTGTCCGCCCCTCCGGCTTTGGCGCAGCAGGACAACTACGGATGGCGCATTGGCGTGGGCGGCGGCTACATGAATTATTATGGCGATGTGAGCAACTACAGCCTGCAATCGCTGGGCGATGCGGGTAATGCCCTGAACCTGTGGACGTTGGACACGCGCGGCGTGAACCCGGAATCGGTGCAAAGCCGCCAAAGTCCGCTCAGTGCGTTTTCGCTGACGCTGGAACGCAAAATCAATTCCACCACCGGCTTCATTTTCCAGTATTCCAACGGCTACATCACCGCCAACGACCGGCTGGATTTGCGCGGCGACCTGAATGCGGCCAACCCGAATTTTGCGCGGGCCTTGAATTTTCGCACCCGACTGCAAGACTATTCCGTCGGTTTTTCGTTCGCCACCGACAACGACCGCATTTTGCGTTCCACCGCGTTTCTGGCCCCGTACTTCACGCTCAATGTGGGCTACACGCAGTTTGCCGCCAAAGGCGACTTGCTGGATGCCACCGGGAACCGCTATGCCTACAACCCCGACGGAACGCTGCAAAACGGTGTGGTTCAGGACGGTACGTTTGAAACCGACCTGCGCAAGCTGAACACCAACCGCGCACCGTACGACAATGGCACAATCAACGTCGGGTTGGGGCTGGGGTTGAAATTCCGCCTCAGTCCGGCCATTAGCCTGCACGTGCAATCCGATGTGCGCCACACGTTCACCGATTACCTTGACGATGTGGGCAGCGATTACCGCCCAACATACGATAATGAATTTTCGGCTTATGCCGCCAACCCGACCGGTGTTTCCCGCCCGGTGCGCGGCAACAGCCAGCCCCACGATATTTTCGCGTACCATTCGCTTTCGGTGCGGTTCAGTTTTGGCAAGACCCGCAAACGCGATGTGTACCGGAGTCCCGCCTTCACGATAAAAGACGTGCCTTACGAGCAATTCATCAGGGACACGGCTTCGCTCGCGGCGGATAAAAAGGCGATGGCGCGAAAAGCCAGCCTGAAAAAAGACAGCTTAAACGTGGCAGGTTTGGCTCTTCCCAACGATACTATTTCATTAGACACCGTTGAAAAAAACCGCGTGAAACCCGATTCCTCGTTTCGCAATCGTCCGCAAGAACAAGAAAATGAGACACTTGTGATTTTGAATGATGGCAAGGTGGAGGAAGTGCGCATCCGCAACGGCAACGTCACCATTCGCAATTACGAGGCTGGCCGCCGCGATTCGGTTTCGGCTGGTGGCGCGGCTTATCCGAATGATTCCGCCAGATCAGCACGGCACGCGGATACCGGAAAAATAGTATCTCCCGGAAAGCTAAAAGCCCCGTCTTCAGCGGGGGCGAAACCCGCCAAGCCCAAAGGCAACAAAACCGACCGGCAAAAGACTCCGGCAACTGACACGCCTGCCAACGCGCAAGTAAACGATACTTTGGAAAGGGATTCGGCACGCATCCGGCTGAACAGCAAAATAACCCGCTTGCAGGCAAAAATCAACGAGATGGAGAAACGGTTGGATGACACTTCGGCAATGGGGCAAAAGTCCAGACCGGCAGCGCAAAACGCCCGCCGGGATTTTGAAAATGATTCCGCTTACCGCGCCGACACGCGGTGCATTGATTCGCTGCGGCGGCAATTGGATGAGCAAGAAAGCGGAAAAGAAAAAAAGTCCTTTTTCAAGAATATTTTCAGGAAAAAAGACAAAAAAGCGCCAGACAGCCTTGGGCAGCGGCCAAGCGAACGCGAACAGGCCATGCGCGAAATCAACAGGCTTAATAACCAGATTGAGCAACGCCGCGCCGAAGCGCAATTGGCAAGCCAGCCGCAACCCGTTGCCGGTAAGGATCGGGACGAATATGCCAGAAACCTGCGCGAACTGAACCAATACACCCAGGAAATGAGGCAGATGCTGGATCAGGAACGCCGCGCCAATGAAAACCTGCGCCTGCAAAACCAGCAATACCGTGCCGACAACCAAGGTTTGCGCAACCAGAACACCCGACAACCCGTGGCTCAGGGCGGTTACCGCACCAATCCGGGTTACAACTACACTGAACGGACGGTTGCACCCCCACCTCAGGCCGTGCGCCGCACCGCCGTACCGGTTACGGTAGCCCCGGTAATTGCTAGTCCACGCCAAGCGGATACCCAGACGCAAGACCGGCTGGCCCAGAACGAGGCGAAAATACAGCGGCTCACGCGCCAGTTGGACAGCCTGCAAGCCGCCCGCGACATCACTGCAAAACGCGACACCTCAACGAAAATCACCGCCGAAAAGCCGCAAATCAACGCCTTACAAGACAGCCTGGCGAGTTTGCGCAACTTGGTACAATCGCTAAAAAGCCAGCGTGTGGCTTCGAAAATGCCTGAAAAGCCGGTGTTGGATGCGGCGGCAATGCCCGCCACCTCGGTTTATTTTGCCGTTGGCTCGGTTGCCCTGTCGCCTGATGGCATGAAAAAAGCGGCCAAGGTTGCCGCACTGCTGAAAAAATATCCCGAAACACAACTGCAACTGACCGGCATGGCCGATGCCACTGGCAATGCGGTGGCCAACCGCAAACTGTCGCTGCGCCGGGCACAAGCTTTGAAAAATGTATTGGTGAGCCGTCATAAACTATCGCCGGAGCGGATAACCGTCGAATCGGTGGGGGCGGGCAAGGCTTCGGGCAAGAAAAACGCACTTGACCGTCGCGTGGAAATGACGTTTGAGTAGCCTCCCCCAACCCCCTCCGAAGGAGGGGGCTTTTGACTGTGCGGGTTTGGGGTTTTTGGAAGATACTAGAGGTTATTACGATTTTTCATTGGCATATCGGCAAGCGATCCTCAAGTTGTGCAAGCCACAGGCCAGCCAGAAGACCTGGTCGCGTACGGCGGTTCCCTTCAAGCGGATGGTGTCCTTGACAATGCGCAAGCGTTTGAT
>JANPIL010000506.1:0-10295 GCA_031424975.1 Sphingobacteriales bacterium | reverse complement strand
TTCGATCAGCAGTTCGGCTTCCTTCTCACCGAGCTTGTTTTTCAAGGCGTTGAATACTTCTATCTGTGAGACTTCCATTGTCGCGCAATAATGGTGGGCGTAATATTTACACCGTAAATTTACAGTGTAAATATTTGCAATGCAATGCGTTCGTGTTCGCTTGGTTGCCACTGCTACCGGCCACTGCTACGGCATCGGTTTACCGCCCTGCGGCGCCGTATTGAAAAAGGTTTCCATCGTGCGCAAATCCACGCGCACATAGTGCCGCTGGGTCGTGGCGATGTTTGAGTGGCCAAGCATTTTTGACACCAGTGCGTAGGGAACACCCGCTTGCAGCCAGAGCATTCCCGCAGTCTTGCGCATGACGTGTGAGCTGATCTTGAACGGCACACCGATGGTTTGGCCAATCGTTCCCAGATAATCATTGTATTTCTGGTTGGACAGGTGCGGCAGCTTGTAAGCGTACTTTTCCAGAATCGCTTTTGCGGGCGCAAACAGTGGCAGCAGCGTTGTTTCATCCGATTTGTGGCGGGCCTTGCAAATCCAGGTTTTGCCATTTTCAAAAACAGTATCCTTTGCAAAGTCAAAACCCATCAGGTCCACGTAGGCCAGACCGGTGTAACGCTGGAACGCCGCCAGGTCACGCGCCCTTACCAGACACGCATTCGGGTGGGTGAACGCTTCCAAGGCGGCAAACTGCCCGCTGCTCAGATATACCGGCGGTTTGACTTTCCCCTTTTTGATGGCGTAGTTCATCGCGGCGTGGTTGACTTCAACCTGTTTGCGGTGGCAGAACCTGAGCACTTCGCGCAATCCGTCCACGCACTTGTACAGGTAGTTTTGCGAACGAACCCCGCGCGTCTGCCGCATGAAAAATTCAAATTCTTCCAGCAGGTTACCAGTCATTTGAACGGGTTTGATCGCCAGCGCATTTTGCCCGGCCAGAAACTGTTCCGTTGCCGTGCGCAGGTAGGAGTATTTGGTTTTGGACGATTGGGTGAGGTGTGTCTTGCGTGAAAGGCATTTGTCGTACATTTCAAGGAAGGTCGGGCACGGCTCCGCTTTGCCTTCGTTCTGGTACATCTGCCGGATGGCCAGCGGCGTTACGGGTTTGTCCTGTGCCTGCAACTGTATTTTCGCCCGCAGCAGTTTGGATGTGATCTGTTCCAGGTGGGCATTGATGTAATCGGCCTGTGCGCCGTTTCTTCCCGGCCGGCATTCGGCGCGTTGTCGTACCTGGTTCCATTCCGAGGGGTTGGCATTGACACGGCAGGAGAATTCGGATTTGCCCTGATGCATGGAGATGCTGCACCATACGGGGCATTCGCCTTTTCGGTTGGTGGCGTTTTTGCGGAGCCAGAACAGGATTGTCATTTTTTTAACATGGCCTTCGTGTTTTTTTGGTGAGAACACAGAACGGCGTTGCAAGCGAATGGTTCAGACAGGTAGCGAATCGGGAGGCGTGTCGGCTTTTTCGGCGCGGAAAGGCATAAAAAAAGCCCGTCAGGGATGGTTCCTTCGGGCTGATAATCAATTTGGCGGAGAGAGAGGGATTCGAACCCCCGGAAGCTTGCACTTCAACGGTTTTCAAGACCGCCGCATTAGACCGCTCTGCCATCTCTCCGGGTGTAAAAGTAGCGGATTTGGCGGGTTCGGGCAATAGCTTGCGGAAAAATATTGCGGCAGGCCAGCATTGTAAGCTTGCCGGGTTTGGCATTTTCAAAGCCTACTATTTTCCGGAGAGGTTTGCCTGCGGCTTTCTGCCAGACTCCCTGCGCCGCGCCTTGGCAAGGGTTTCGCGTTTGGCCTCGTCAATGCAGGCATTGATTTCAAAGCCGAACAGGATGATGAACGACAGCAGGAAAAACCACAGCATCAGGCCGATTAACGTGCCGATTGAACCGTAAAGCCGGTTGTACGAGGCAAAGTTGCTGATGTAGTACGAAAAAAAGTGCGTGACCAGGATGCATAGGATGGCAGCCGTAACCGAGCCGACTGAGAAAAACCCCCAGCGTTTGTGGATGGCCGGAGCCCAATAGTAAATAATGGAAATGGCGACGAAAAACAGTGCGAATGTGACCCCGTATTGCAGCGTGGAAACGAGAAAATACGTGATGTCGTCGTTCAGGAAACCCCAGATGTCGTACTTCACCAGCCATTCCAGCACGATGTTGCCCACAATCACCACCACTACCGCAATCACCAGCGCAAACACCAGCAGCGAGGTCAAGGCCGTGGCAATGAGGCGGGTCTTGAGAAAACTGCGCCGATCAAGGGTGCGGTAGGCGCGGTTGAAAGCCGCCATCAGCGACATCATGCCGTTGGTGGCCGCGTAAAACGCCAGCACAAAGCCCAGTGAAAGCAGCCCCCCGCGCGGGCGGCTCACAATGTCGCTGATGGTGGTGGAAAACTCGCGGTAAATGGTGCCGGGAAGCACTTGGCCCATCAAATCCAGGATTTTCTTGTCCAGATTTTCGATTGGGAAATACGGAATCAGCGTGAACAGGAAAATGATGGCCGGAAAAACCGACAGCGTGAAATTGAAGGCAACCGCATTGGCACTCGGGATAATGTCGTCTTTGTGTATTTCCACAATCAACTTCTTGAGTACCATCCACAACGGCGTTTTCCCATCGCGCAGATGAATGCGCGACAAACGGCGTTTGAGGGGCATGAACCGGCGATACCAGCGGATTTTGCGTCTGCCCATCGGAGTTTTTCGTTCGGCTTACGTCAGGAAAGGTTTCAGTTTCTGCACCAACCCGCAGGGCGCGGTACAAATCTTGTTGTTCGCTTTTTCAACGAATACCAGTGTTGTCTCGCCGGTGTTCAGCAAAACGCCTTCTTCATTGAATATCTCGTAATTGAAAATCATCCGCACGTGCGGCAAGGACCGGATGGAGACTTTGATTGTCAGCAAGTCGTCGTATTTGGCCGGCTGGTGGTAGCGCGACGTGTGTTCGTACACGGGCAGCATCACACCCGAATTTTCGAGTTCCTTATAGCTGAACTCCAAACTCCGCAACGCCTCCACGCGCCCTATTTCGTAATAACGGGCGTAATTGCCGTAATACACGTAACCCATCTGGTCGGTGTCGGCGTAACAAACCCGGATTTTCTCTTCGTGAATGAACATGGGAATCGGAAACATGACGGCTGGCGTTTGGCAGTCGGTGGCAAACGTTCAAAATTAAACCTATTTCCGGGCAAATTCAAAGGCGGCGGGTTTGGGGTTTTTGAAAGATACTATTATGGAAAATGTAGTTGGACTTTCCAAGTCCAACGGGGTTGGCGGCTTGTTTGTCGGCGGGCGGGTTTGGGCTTTCCAAAAGATACTATTTTGTTTGCGCTATCGGTTCCGTGTGCCGTCAGGCGGGCAATGTGGGGCGGAGCGAACCTTTGGTGAGCCGCCAAGTGCTTTGCGTGCCGTGGCGTTCCACTTCTATCTTGTCCACGAGGCGTTTAACGAGCATCAGCCCGACACCGCCGTTTCTGCCTTCGCGTACAATCTGCTCAATGTCAGGGTTGCGGTGGTTGGAAAAATCGTAGAAAATGCTGTCGCGGTCAATGATTTCGCAGACAACGTTTTGCGGGGTCACTTTCAGGTGCAGGTCAATAAGCCCATCGGGGTCTGACTGGTGGGAATGCACAATCAGGTTGGCGCACACTTCGTCAATGGCCAGCACCACCGCCGGAATATCCTCCTCCGGAAACAGTTCCTCCCGCAGCACTTTGGTCACAAAGTGGCGAACCGCTTGCAGGTTTTCGCGGTCGCACGAGAATTGGTGGTGGTAAATCATTGGTGGGCCAGTGTTGCGGCTTCCGCTTCGGAAGCCACTATTTTGAGTAATTGATCCAATCCCAATATCTGGAATATGCGGAATACTTTTGCCTGCAAACCAAAAAGAACCATGGGTATGTGCTGGTCTTCAAAATCCTGCACGCGCGACATGAAAACGCCCAGCCCGGCCGATGAAATGTAATTCAGCCTTGTGCAATCAATCAGCAAATGCCGGTGTCCGCTGGCAACCGCCTCTTCGATGGCACTATCGAGCAGCACCGACGAGCCGGCATCCAAATCGCCGTCAATTGAAATCACGGTCTGGTTTCCCTTAACTAACTTACTGATTTTCATACCTTAACTGGGTCAATACGTGTAATGTTAAGCGTAAGTTACGCGGATGCGAAAAATTACCCCGAGCCTTGCCCGTTTGCAAATCCGTGGCCTTTGGGTGCGGCATTGCCAATGCCGCACAACCGGGTTTCGGTTGCTCATTCACTGAACTTCACGGCCACCAGCGTGTAGTCGTCCTGCTGCCCGGCATCGCCGCAGAACTGGCGGAAGTATTCCCAGAATGCGGTGGTGAACTGCTTGGCCGAAAAGCCAGTGTGCCTGTCCACAAAAGCCATCAGCAGCTCCTCGCCAAACTCCTCGCCCTGTGGGTTGCGGGCTTCCAAAATACCATCGGTGTAGAGTACCAGCCAGTCGCCGGGTTGGTAATGCAGCGTTTCACTGGATACATGGCTGGCATATTCGGGGCGGCGCAACAACCCCAAGCCCATGCCTCTGGTTTGCAACAGTACCGAATGGCCGGTTTGCCGCTGGTAATGAATGGCCGGGCAGTGGCCGCCCCGCGCGTGCAGCACGGTTTGTTTCCCTTGGTTAATCATGAATACGCTGGCCGTCATGAACTGGTTTTTGTCGAGGCAGCGGCTCAACGCGTTATTGGCCAAGGCCAGAAAGCGGTGCGGCGAGAGGTGCAACTCTACCAAGCTGTGGAAAATGCCCTTCATCTGCGCCATGTGGAAAGCCGCCGAAGTGCCCTTGCCCGACACATCGCCGATAACCAGCACGGTGCGTTGGTCGGAAAGCTGGAAGAAATCGTAGTAGTCGCCACCCACCTCATCGCCCGATTCTGAAAAGGCGCTTATCTCAAAGTGCTGGCTTTCAGGGAAATGCGTGGGAAGCAACTTTTGCTGCACTTTCTTGGCAATGCTCAGCGATTCTTGGTAGCGTTCGTTTTCAATCACTTTCGATACCAGCCGGAAGTTTTCCATGGCCACACCCGTCATCCGCGCAAAAGTGCCGATCAGTTCAATGCTGTCGCTGCTGAAGCCGTCCTTTTCCGATTTCAGCAATCCCAAGGTTCCGTGCGCCTTGTCCTGAAAAATCAGCGGAACCATCAGCACGGACTGGTAATCAACTATTTCAGCCAGTCCGTTGAGCGTTTCGCGGCGGATATTCTGGCTGACGGCTATGCGGGCCGTATAATTAATCTGCTTGGCCAGGGCTTTTTCAATGCTGAGGGCGCGTTGGCGGGGCAGGTTTCGGGTAAGCAGGTGCGTGATTTGGCGGGCTTCGTTGGCCACCACCAGCCAAGCCGCATCGGCTCCGGCGGCTTTTACGGTGCTTTCCAGCAGGGTTTCGTACACTTGGCTTTCATTTTCCTTGGTCTGGAAAGTCTGGGTAAGTTTTTGAAAATCAAGCAATTCATCCATTTTTTGCTCGAAGACAACCGATGTGGGCAGGTTGAAAAGCAACACGGCAAAAGCCAGCAAACTGTAGCCGCCCACAAACGCGAACAAGGCGAGAATGTACACGCTGTGTACCAGGTCGGTGACCAGCCGCGTGTTGCCGGAGTTGGAATAGTTGCTCAGGTTCCAGAAGAAATACGCGCAGAAAAGCCCGATCAGGAAGGTGAGCAGGATGGCTTTCCACTTTTCGGCTACGCTCAGGTAGGCCACCCAACGCAAGTTGAACGAAAGCACCGCCCCGCCAGCCGCCAGCGGAACCAGCAAAAAGTAGAAAAGCGTGCTGTTGGAATCAAGTAGGAAGAAGTTGAAAAACAGGCTCGCCAGCAACGCGTATTCAAACAACTGCCACGAAAACAGCAGGTTGCGCGAACGTTGGTAAAGCACAAGCCGCTTCCAGACAAAAAAAGTCCGCGTCAGGAAAACCGTGACCAAGCCGATCTGCACGTGGTAGAAGAAAAGCACCAGTTGCGCGTCGCGGGTCTGGAAAAACTGGTCGAGCACAAACTCACCAAACCGAAATAGTATCGAAATCAAAGCCAAAACCCACGCCAAGTCCAGCAGCCGGATCAGGCGGTCCACGAAGCTTTCGGCGGCACTCTCCTCATAGCGCGTGCTGAAGAAAAAAAACACCAGCACCAAAAACAGATTCAGCAGCAGGCCGCGCACCACCAGCGGCACGCCGAAGGTGGTTTTGTCGTAGCCTTGCAACAACGTGATCAGGTTGAGCCCCAGCAGTAACAGCCAACTGACAATGTTGACTGAAACGACGATACGGATGATTTTGTCGCGCGATAGCATACGTTGGTAGCCCCCAATCCTCGAAGGGGGAGTTTTGAAAATAGTATCTTCCAAAAACGCCAAACCCGCCGGTTCTTTCAAAAGCCGATGCCGGTTCCGGTCTGACACACAGTGTCTGACCTGCGTTCGCAATCAAACGCCCCCTCTCCCACGCCAATTCGTGACTTTCAGCTTTGGGGAGGGCTGGGGTGGGGCTTTTTTACTTCCCCACGGTGAGGCCCGGCCAAGTATCCGTGCGGAAAGGCGGGGCGGGCAGGTTTTCCTTATTGTACAGGTTGCAACCCTCCGGATTGTTGGCCCATGCGTAGCGCACGGCAACGGGCTTGGCAACGGCATTGCTCCAGACCACAACGGTGTTGCCTTCGATTTTGGCATTGGCCCACACGAATTTTTTGTCTTCGCCCGCAATGGCAAAGCCTTTCAGTTCGCCATTTTTGGCTTCCAGACCCGTGCCGATGCTGCTGAAATCAATGCGTATTTTGCTGCCCTCCACAGTATGGGAAAGGTGCATCGGCCCCGAATGCACAAGGTCTTCGCCATAAGCGATTTTGCGGGCCGCGTACGAGAGCCGTTTGCCCACGTCGAGCTTGTTTTTGGGGTGGATGTCGCCCGCCTCGCCGATGTCAATGGCGCAGGCCATACCCGTAATGGGCAGGCCCAAAGTCATGGATTGCGCCTCGCGGAGTTCGGCCCACTCGCTTTCAACGGGTTGCGGGTTAGTGGCCATGAAGTTGGCCAGCTGCACGAACAAAAACGGGAATTCGCCGGTCTGCCAGTGGTTGCGCCAGTCGGCAATCAGGGCCGGGAGCAGTTGGCGGTATTCATGGGCCTGCCCCGCGTTGCTTTCGCCCTGGTACCATATTGCGCCCTTGATGCCATAGGGAACCAGCGGCGCAATCATGGCATTGTAGAGCAGCGCGGGGTGGTTGGGCGAACTCTGGTTTTGCCTCGGATTGAGAGGCAGGTCTTTGGCGGCTGCCGACAACTTGTACTGCCACGCCCCGGCCAACGGAATCACTGTCCCGTTGGTTTCCGCCTTCAAATCACCGGCCTTGCCCAGGATGCCGCCCGGCCCGCCGGTATCCTGCACCCGAATGGCGATTACATTGCGCCCCGGCTTCACGATTTTGCCTTTGACCATATATTTGCGGGCTACATTGTAGCCATCTGTCGTGCCGACTTGCACACCGTTGAAGTACGTCACGTCGTTGTCGTCAATGGAGTTCAGGTACAGCACCAGATCCTGGCCCGCGTCTTTTTTCTCAATGGTGATTTCCTTCCGCAGCCACACCAAGCCGTCAACGTCTTTCAGGTCGGTATCCTGCCAGCCTTCGGGCTGGTTCGTGGCTTGCCACTCGGTGGTGTTCAGCGTTGGCAGCATCCATTTTCCGGTTCCCGCATCTTTGGCTTCCATTTTTTTGAGATATTCGGCATACAGTTTCTCCATTGGCTGGGGCTTGCCTTTTCCAGGCTCGTTGCCGGCCGGAGCCTGCGCTTTCATCTGCTGGTATTCCTGCAAGTAGTTCGGGAATGCCCTCAGACCTTCCGTACTGACCCACGCCTGCGCCACCGTGCCGCCCCACTCGGCGGAAACCAGCCCGATGGGTACTTGCAGTTTCTGGTTCAGTTCGCGGGCAAAAAAGTAGGCCACTGCCGAGAAGGCGGGCGTGTTGTCGGGATTGGCGGGTTTCCAGCCGCTGGTTTTCACATCGGTGAGGGGCGTGAGGCTGGTGGCATCGAAGATTTCAATCAGGCGGATATTGGGGTTGGCCGAGGCCGCCACATCGGCATCGTATGTGCCATTGAGCATATTCATACGCCATTCCATGTTCGATTGGCCGGAGCAGAGCCATACTTCGCCCAGCAGCACATCTTTGAACTGGATTTGGTTTTTGCCGGCAATGGTCAGCGTGTGCGGCCCGCCCGCCGGAGCCGCGTCGAGGTGCAGCATCCACTTGCCGGTGTTGTCGGGCGTTGCGGCGTAGGTTTTGCCCAGCCACGTGGCCGTGACCCGTTCGCCCACATCGGCCCAGCCCCAAACGGCGTTTTTCACATTGCGCTGCATCACCATGCCGTCGCCAAAAATGGCGGGCAGCTTGATGTTGGCAAAAACCGGCTGAACCAGGCAAACGAGCAAAATCACGAATATTCTTTTCATGGAAACAAAAATTGGGTGGTTGTGGAAAAATTGGTTGCGAAAGGTTTTACGATGTGAAATAATATCTTTTGAAAAGCCCAAACCCGCCGGATTTGCCGGAAGCCGACCACCGATTCCGGTCTGACACACAGTGTCTGACCGGCGTTGTCCGGTTTTCCGCTTAATGGCCGCGTTTTTCGGCTTGTTCGCGCATTCCGTCGTTGTAGCAGCGGCGGCAGCGGGCTTCGTAGCTGTCGGTTTCGCCCAGCAGCACTTGCTTTTGCGACGGACTGAGCCGGAACGAGTAGGTGGCCACGCTGCCGCAAACCGCGCAGATGGCGTGTACTTTGGTCACAAACTCGGCCACGGCCATCAGGGCGGGCATACTGCCAAACGGACGGCCCTGGAAATCCATGTCCAGCCCGGCGGCAATCACGCGTTTGCCGCTGTTGGCCAGTGTCACGCACACATCGGCAAGGCTGTCGTCGAAGAATTGCGCCTCGTCCACGCCCACCACTTCGCAATCGCCCGTCCACAGGAAAATTTCCTGCGGCGTGCCCACGGGCGTGCCGCGCAGGGCGTTGTCGTTGTGCGACACCACGTCGAAATCGTGGTAGCGCGTGTCGAGGGCGGGCTTGAAAATCTCCACTTTCTGGCGGGCAATGTTGGCGCGGTTGATGCGCCGGATCAGTTCTTCGGTCTTGCCCGAAAACATGGAGCCGCAAATGACCTCGATCCAGCCGGTGGTGCGCAGGTTTTTGTCGCGGTGGAATTTGCCCAGGTGAGGTTCGACGAACATTCGCGAAAGGTAGGAAAAAACGGTCAACAGTCCACGGCCAACCGTCAACAGGCAGGTTTGGGGGTTTTGGAAGATACTATTTTGTACCTGCCGGAGACGTTGCGGTGCAACGTCTCTACCGCAACGTCGTACCAGTTGGTTTTTGCCGGGCGGCTTTTCCGTTTATCTTTGCTTTCCAAACCCACCCATAAAACCCATGAAAAAGACCCGACTGATTATGTTCCTCTGTTTTTCCATTCTCGCGGCGGGAATGGCCCACGCCCAAACCACCAAGAAAATGGCCATCGCCCCGCAAAAAATGCTCCGGCACGTGGTGCTGTTCAAGTTCAAGGACGGGGTTACGCCCCAACAGGTAAAATCGCTGGAAGAGGCTTTTCGCGGCCTGCGCACCAAGATAAAGGAAGTGAAAGGTTTTGAATTCGGCACTAATAACAGTCCCGAAAACCTGAACCAAGGCTTCACGCACTGCTTTGTGGCCACGTTTGCCTCCGAGAAAGACCGCGAAACGTACTTGCCGCACCCGGCGCACAAGGCATTTGTGGAGCAGTATGTGAAGCCCTACATTGACAAGGTGTGCGTGGTTGACTATTGGGCGCGGTAGCCCGTGCCTTGCCGGATTGCAAATCCGACGCTCCGCGTCTGGGATTCAAAATCCCGGACAACCCGCCACACCTGTGAGGTTTCAAAAATCTCACAGGTGTGGCGGGTTTGGCCTTTTGAAAAGATACTATTTTGCGGCGGACGGCTGCTGGCTGGGCAGGATGATTGTGAAGATGGCTCCGGTACCGAGCCGGCCTTCGGCCTTGATGCTGCCGCCGTGGTTTTCGGCCACTTGGCGGCAGATGGAAAGCCCGATGCCCGCGCCTTGGTACTGCGCCACGCCGTGCAACCGCTGGAAAATGGTGAATATCTTTTCGGCATACTCTTCCTCGAAGCCAATGCCGTTGTCTTCGAATGTGATCTTGTGGTACGTGCGGCTGTTGTCCAGTTTCAATTCCTGGTGTTCCTGCGCGTCAATTACCGCCG
>JANPIL010000505.1:0-1624 GCA_031424975.1 Sphingobacteriales bacterium | reverse complement strand
ATGGTGCTGACCACGCACACCAAAATGATCTGGGATGTGGCGCACATTTACTACCAACGTCCGTCGCCCCGCGATTTGCTGCGGCTGTACAGCAACGTGGCCGCCACGACTTTGCTGGCCTCGCAACTCGAAGACCTGGACATTTCGGAGCAGGTGGAGCCGGTATTGGGTACGGTGCTGCAAGGTTCGGCCATGAAATCGGTGCCGTTTGTGGGCCCGCTGAGCAGCGTAATCCTGGACTCGCTGCTGGAAGGCTCCATCAATGCCTTTCTGACGTTGCGCGTGGGCGTGATTACGAAGCGTTATTGTGGTGCCATGGAGCCGTTCCACGCCCGCAAGGTGCGCAAAATCGCTTTGGCCGAAGCTTCGGGAATGCTGAAATCGCTGGTGGTGCAATCGTCTGGACAAGTGGTGAACGCCATGCTGAAAACCGCCCGCAAGGCCGGTGCCGACACGGTGCGTTCGGGCGTGCAGATGGCGGGCCGGGCCACGCAAAACGTGAAAAAGGGCTTTTACGGCTGGTTCCGGCGCGGCAGTACGGTGGCCGGGAAAACAACCTGATTTGGATAAGCCAGCCACCGAAAGCCGGGTTTTTCGGTTTTGAAAGATACTATTTCGGAAGCCCCTTCATACCCGTTGCGCAAGGAAGGTAAACGGCTTGTTTGAAGGGGCGGTGTAATGAATCGGGCATCCGGTAACTTGCCCAACCAAAAAAGGTGCGAACCCACCGCTGCTGAAACGCAAAAACCGGTCTGGATTTGACGCAATCGCTTTTTTTCCATAGTTCCCCGCAGTTTTCCCCATAATCCTACCCGTAACCGGAAACAACCCGAAACAACTGTTTCGCCAATATTTTTTATCGTATCTTTGATGGCATAATTCAATGAAAAAATTAAACTATTTTTATTCTGTTGGCATGGTTTTTTACCGTTCCCTTCTATCCATACCTGATGTTTGAAGCATACCGATCCGTTTCATTTTTTGCCTTCAACCGGCATTGTCACCGATGAAAAATCTTTTTGTCCTGTTAGGTTTCTGCATAAGCCTCACTGTACCGGCCATGCAGCCGCAAGTGTGGCACAGTGGTGAGATAACGTTCAATAACGCCCAAGTGCTCAACGGCGAAATCCGTTACGATGCCCTCACCGATTTGCTGCAAGTCAAGGACAACGCAACCTTGAAAGTGTATTCGGCGCGGCAACTCAGTTCATTCATCTATTTCGATGTTGCCGCCAACACGGTACGCCGTTTCCTGAGCCTCCCCGATCCGGTGCGGCGGCGGTCACGGGCTAAAGTGTTTTTGGAAGTGGTGCTGGCCGGGGAGATGTATTTGCTGCGCCGCCCGCATTCGCCGCGCAACGCCCGGATGCTTGGCGGGCCTGTCATCGAAATGGAATCGCCGTGGTACGATTCCAAGAATGCGTTCGCGTATTTCATCTATGCCAACGGCGGCTTCACGCCCTTGGAGCGGTTCCAGAAGGCCGTGCTTCCGCGCCTGATGCGCGAGTTTGCCACGCCGCTGCAAGCCTTCATCCAGAAGCACAACCTGAACCTGTTCACGCAGCGGGGCCGTTTCCTGCTCATCAACCAGTACAACGTACTCAAAGCCCCCGCCAAAATCGCG
>JANPIL010000504.1:0-8537 GCA_031424975.1 Sphingobacteriales bacterium | reverse complement strand
GCCCGACGGCCATGGGCGGCAGCGACATATTCCGCACCATTTACGAGAAAGGCAAGTGGACGGTTCCCGCCAACCTGGGCAGCCCCATAAATTCGGTCCATGACGACAGTTACTTTGCGCTGTCGGCCGATGGCAAGAAAGGCTATTTCTCTTCCAACCGTCCGGGGGGCAAAGGTGGCAGCGATATCTATTTCCTTGGCATTCCCGAAGAGATGGGCGTGGTGGCACTCACCATGATGAAAGGCCGGATACTGGCCGGCGACCCCGCCAAGCCAGTCAAGACCCAAATCAAAATCGTGGACAAGATGACCAATGAGGTTATCAAGGGGGTATATAACCCGAACGCGAAAACCGGCGACTACCTGATTATTTTCCCGCCCAACCGCCAATACGACATGATTATAGAGGCCGAGGGTTACAAGCCTTATTTGGTGAATATCAACGTGCCAAACCAGAATTACTTCTACGAACTATACCAGGAAGTATTGCTCAGCCCGGTGATGAAAGACGGAAAGGTAGTGGGGCAGGGGATAGCGGTAAAAAATGCGTTTGAGGATGCGGACGCGGGCAAAACCGATTCGAACAATGGCGAGGTATATGCTATGATGGGCAAACTCTTGTCGGCTGAGGATTCGTCGGCCTTGGGAGCCTTGCTGGAATCGGTGTATTCCGACCCGACCGACATTGCCAAGATGACCAAGGAAGAAAAGGCAACCGAGGCCAAATACATTTACAACGATGCCAGCGGCAAGATGCAGGCCACCAAGGTGGGCAAGGAAACCATTTACACCATGTCGGCGCTGGATACGAAGGCTGCCAACGCCAAAAAGGAAGTGATCACGCAGGCCACCGTGCTGAAAGCTGACAAGGTGTATATCGTGTATTTTGACACGGATAAGGCCGACTTGAAGTCTGATGCCAAACCGGAGCTGGATAAGATACATGATTTCCTGAAGAAAAATCCCGCCTACAGCGTCAGGATTGCCGGGCATACGGACAACTCCGGCACTCCCGAACGCAACATGGGTATTTCGGAAAACAGGGCAAAAGCCGTGGTTGGCTATCTGGCCGCCAAGGGCATTGCCGCCAAACGCGCCTTTGCCAAAGGCTACGGCCAAGCCGAGCCGCTTAATGGCAATGCCAGCGAAGAGGAAAAGAAAAAAAACCGGCGTGTGGAAATCTCTTTTGTGGATATGAACCAAGCCGGGCAAGTGGGAGCGGTTGAAAAATAAACAAGTGATTTCGTCGAATAGCCGAATATAAAGCAATTGCGCACCAGCGCGTCAAGACCCTTAAATAGGTGGTTATGGATAATTGATCAGACAACCGTGGCGGTTTCCGTCCCGGTTGTCTTGTTGTTTCAAGGCGGCCCGCACCCAATGAAAATAGTATCTTCAAAAACTGCCAAACCCGCCAATCCGTGCCTTTCCGGATTTTTCGGCAAAACATTTCAAACACCGGAAATGACAAAAAAGCGTGGCGAATCGGTGGTTATGAAGTCTCACTTTTGTCATGAGCCGCAAAAAAGGCTTTACCGGAATGCCGGGCTTTTACGCATAAATCTCAACTTTATGCCCGTAACTTTGCAACGTGTCTTCACACCGGGTATTGAACAAGGGGGGCGGGTGGCTTGGCCAGTGAAAATGCGGTTGGATGGCGGATTGGGCATGATTAAAGTAACCCCAGTTTGTGCGTCTTATGCCCCAAACGCCCTTGAATGCTTGAATGAAATAGCTGTTTTGTGGAATTTCCTCCGCATATTCGCCCAAACATTACATCTTTACCAAGTACCCGGAATGGGTTGGATTGGTTATTGTCAGCGGATTCTGGTATTTTTAAAATGTCTTTTCGACCAAACACACAAACGGAGCAACGAACGGGTCTGTTTGTTCGATGTTGCAAATTTGGCCGGTTACGAATTCCCAATCTCCAGTATTAACCTTAGAACTGCACGAAATGAAGGATAGCGAAATCCTTGAGCGAATAAGGAAGGGCGATGAAAGTGCGTTGGATTACCTGTACAAAAAAAACTACAAGATGATGACCAAGCTTGTCATCAACAACAACGGCTCCGAGGATGAAGCGAAGGATGTGTATCAGGAGGCTTTAATTGTGTTCTGGCAAAAGGTTACGAGTGGCAACCTGATGCTTTCTTCCAAAATCAGCACTTTTTTGTACAGCATCTGCCAAAACCTGTGGCGCAAGGAGTTGGAACGCAAAAGCCGCATGAGCAATGAGGAGAAAGACGCGGAGGAAGAGATGGATTTTGACCGGCAGGAACGAATAGAGGTAATCAACCGCTGTATCGGCCAGCTCGGGGAAACTTGCCGCCGCATCCTGACCTACTACTATTTCGACAACCTCTCGATGCACGACATTGCCGATGTGCTGGGTTTTGCCAATGCCGACACGGCCAAAACCAAAAAGTACAAGTGCAAGAAAGAACTCGACGAATTGATAAAGTCCAAATACAAAGCCAGTGACTTCATGGATTGACCAAAAAAACATGAACTCGACCAGCAAAGCCCTTTCCACACCACTCCAAAAGCGATTTTAATGATGAACCAGGAATATCAACATTCAGAGATAATCGAGGCTTACCTGCGCAATACCCTGTCGGTTGAGCAAAAAGTCGATTTCGAGGAATTGGTTAGGCAGGATCCTTTGCTTTACAACGAGTTTGTGTTGCAGCAGGATATTGTTTCCGGTTTGCAGAGCCACCGCAAGGAACAACTCAAATCACGGCTCAATCAGGTTGATGTCAGCAGTCCGGCGCAGTTGGGCGGAGTCGGGGCGGTGGGAGTATGGCTGGCTGGCGCAACACTGGCCGGTTTGCTGGGCTGGTTCGCTTACACCGGCTTCCATGATACGAAGAATGCTTCCCCCAAAATTTCCATGGTGCAGGCTGTTCCGGAGCAAGCCGAGGCTTCCGCGCCAGAACTGGCACGGGATGCGAACACGGAAGAGGCAGCCGGCAACACATCTGAAAAAGTGAAAGCCCCGAAAGCCCGCAAAAAAAATAGTATCCCCCGAAAGGCCAAAACCTCCAAGGCTGTCAAAACCACCGTGGCGGCGGGTGAAGCCGCCCAAATACTGCCAGGCAGCGATGTGCCTGAAACACCCACCGAAAAAATGGATTCCGACGTGGCGTTACAAAAACCGCCCGTTGCATCTTACAATGGCAAGACCGAGGCACAAAACCGCCTCAATGTGGTGGACAACACCAACAACCGGCTCAAACTGCATTATTATTACCAGAATGGCCGCATTGCGTTGCTTGGCTTTGAGCGGGGTTACACATTCCTGAACGTACCCGCCGAAAACACAACGTACCTGTTTTACGAAGACAATTTCTATAAGCTGAACCTGAACCAGTTTCGGCCCGCGCCCATCAAAGATGTGATGGTAACGGATGCGGCGGTAATCGAGTCGCTCAGGAAACTGGTGGAAAACAGGAATTAACCCATCTTGGCATCTGCCAGCAGCCCCCAAGGTTTTCAAAACCTTGGGGGTTTTTGTTTGCCGGACGGATGTATTCCGCATGGAATACAGGTTCAGGACATTCGGCTTTTATGTTTACCTTTGGAGCCAAGACGCTGCCACCCACCCGCATTTGTTTCGTTGAAAAAGCACCGTACATCCAAACGCTTCGGCAGTTACCCCTACCTAACGGTTATTTTCAGCATCATGCTGGCCCTGTTTGTGCTGGGTTTGGGGGGGCTGCTGGCCTTGCAGGCCATTCGCCTGTCGGAAACAATAAAGGATAACATCGAGGTGTATGTGTATCTGGACAAATATGCCAACGCGGACGATGTTGCCCGCATAAGCCAGGAAATGCGCCGCAAACCTTATCTGTCGGTTCGGGAAGACCGTCCGCAGATGCGATTTGTTTCCAAGGACGAAGCCGCCCGGAAATTCATCAAGGAAACACACGAGGATTTCATGACGCTGCTCGGCGAAAACCCGCTGCGCGATGCCTACATCATCCGCATCAAACCCGAACTGTACCAGAAAGCCCAGATGCAGCAGATAAAGGCGGATTTGGAAACGGTAAAAGGTGTGTTTGAAGCGGTTTATTTGGAAGAGCAAGTGGAAGAGGCCAACCGGAATTTGTATAAGGTGACGTGGGTTTTGCTCGGTTTTGCGGCCATCCTGTTCGTGGCGGTTTTCATCCTGATCAACAACACACTCCGGCTGGCCATGTTTTCGCAGCGGTTTCTGATCCGAAGTATGCAGTTGGTCGGTGCTACACCGGCATTCATCCAGCGTCCTTTTCTATTGCGAGCCGCTTTCTACGGATTCCTGAGCGGCGCTGTGGCTTCGGCGGCACTGTACGGCTTGGTTTACTACGCAGGCACGCAACTGGAATTATTCACGCTGGTGCAGGAACCCAATGCCTTGTACTTGTTTTTTGCCGGATTGTGTACATTGGGCGTTCTGGTGAGCATGGGAAGCTCATACCGCGCATTGGGCCGGTACTTGAATATGTCGCTGGACGAACTGTATTGACGGGCGGGTTCGGGCTTTCAAAAAGATACTATTTTAAAACGATTCGACTGAAACAAACCGGTAAAAACATGGATAATAAACAAAAATTGGCCTTTGGCCGCGAAAACTACCTGCTCATGATCATCGGCATCGTGACCATTTTTGCCGGCTTCATCCTCATGTCCATGGATACCGAGCCGTTCGGCTTTGGCGTGCTGGGGCTTACTGTGGGGCCGGTTGTGGTGATGGCCGGTTTTGTCATTGAATTTTTTGCCATCCTCCGCAAGCCCAAAAACCGGCAGTAGGGTTTGGCACTTTTAAAACATACTATTTCCAAAACCCGCAAAGCATAGTCTTGCGGGTTTTGCTCATTCTCCTCTACCCAACCTGCCGGTTACTTTAATGAACATTCTGCACGCAATCATCCTGGCCATTGTCGAGGGCCTGACCGAATTCCTGCCCATATCCTCGACCGGACACATGATTATCACCGCCGCACTTTTCGGCATCGAGTCCAATGAATTTACCAAGGTCTTCATCGTTTCCATCCAGTTCGGAGCCATCTTGTCGGTGGTGGTGCTGTATTTCAAGCGGTTTTTCAAAGACCTCGGTTTTTACTTCAAACTGCTTGCCGCTTTCATTCCGACCGGAATTCTGGGCTTGCTGCTCAAATCGCGCATTGACGCGCTGCTCGAAAACGTGACCGTGGTGGCGGTCATGTTGCTGCTGGGCGGCATTGTGTTGCTGCTCGTGGACAAGTGGTTTGCCAGCAACGAGTTGCACGCCCCCGAAGAAGACGACATCAGTTACAAGTCCGCTTTCATCATCGGGTTTTTCCAATCGCTGGCCATGGTTCCGGGCGTGAGCCGTTCGGCAGCAACGATTATCGGCGGACTGACGCAGAACCTGACGCGCAAAACCGCCGCCGAATTCTCGTTTTTTCTGGCCGTGCCCACCATGTTTGCGGCCACGGCCAAAAGCCTTTGGGACGACAAGGAACTGCTGCTGGCACAGCGCGACAACTGGAACATCCTGCTGCTCGGCAACGCGGTGGCGTTTGTGGTGGCCATGGCGGCCATCCGGTTTTTCATCGGTTTCCTGACCAAATACGGTTTCCGCGCCTTCGGTTACTACCGCATTGTGGTCGGGGCGGTGCTGCTGGTACTGATTTATCTGGGTGTGGATTTGAACATGGTGGATTAAACGGGGGTTTGGCGTTTCTGAAAGCTGAAAGCCCCGTTTCCGCCTCTGGCGGAACTTTTAGCTTTAGCGGGGATACTATTTTTGACCGCTGATTTTTCCTGATTCTCACAACTGGCGCGGGATTCTTATCCCGTGCCGCCCATGTTCCGAAATTCCTATCTCGGTGACGCAACACCCGGAAGAGCCGACGATTTTGAACCAATCAAAAACCCACCAGACAAAACACCATGCAGCAGCCGACCGAAATCCCCGCCAATCCCGGCCAAGTCATTCTAATTGACAAGCCGCTGCGGTGGACTTCGTTTGATGTGGTGAAAAAACTCAAATATGTCCTCAAAGCCAAAAAAATCGGCCATGCCGGTACGCTTGACCCATTGGCAACCGGTTTGCTGATTCTTTGCACCGAGAAAAAGACCAAGGAAATAGACCGATATCAAGCCCAGGAAAAGGAATACACCGGCACACTGGTGCTGGGCAAAACCACGCCTTCGGTGGATTTGGAAACCGAAGTCAACGCCGAATTTCCAATCGGGCACATTACCCAAAGCATGATTCACGAGGCCGCCCGGCAACTGACCGGTGAGATAACGCAGGTGCCGCCCATTTTCTCGGCCATCAAGATTGACGGCAAACGTGCCTACCACAAAGCCCGCCAAGGCCAAACCGAAGCTGACGTGGTTATCAAACCACGCATGGTATTGGTTTCTGAATTTGAAATCACCTACATCAGCCTGCCCCAAGTTTCGTTCCGCGTGGTGTGCAGCAAAGGCACGTATATCCGCAGCCTGGTTCGCGATTTCGGCCTTTTGCTGCAATCCGGTGCGTATATGTCGGCGCTGTGCCGCACCCGCATCGGCGATTTCCGGCTCGGAGATGCGCTGGGCGTGGAAGAGTTCGTACATTTGCACACACCTGAAAATTAATGGCATTAGTACATAACCAATCAAAACAGGATAATGAAACTTAAAAATAATTGGAAGCAAAAAACACTTGAAAATTTAGAAAAAGAGAACTTGGGAGAATCTGTTAAAGCTCCAACCGATCTTGTCACAAAATGTCTGGAACTAAGGAAGATTCCACTGGAGTCGTTTTCGACTGAAAATTTAAGGCTGATGATTGTTCAGCAAATCGGACTGGTGTATTTGGTGCCAATTGCTATTGAAAAGATTAAGCAAAACTTATGGATTGAAGGTGACTTATGCGAGGGTGATCTTTTACAAAGCGTGCTTAATATAGACACAGGTTTTTGGGATGGAAATAAGGAATATTGGCTCCAGCTTAATGAATTGATAGATGCAGAGCGGGAAAATTTGATTTACAAAAGATATTCTATAAGGAAGTTTGATGATTCAATATTTTCTACGAAAAAGGAAAGTCATTAACGGAAAAGATGAATCAGTAACATTAAAAAAAAAACATTAGAGTTGCTCTTGATTGATAATCAAACAGTTACATATAAATTCAAATCATTATAAAGACCATAGTCCGCCTATCTATTCTGTTTGTTTCGTCAAAAACAGGGTTTCGTCTTTTCAAAAGATACTATTTTGAAAAAGAGAGCCCTATCAAAAAAACATAACTTGCTGATTATCAAACAAAAGCAACTCTATTATAATGTGAATAGTATCGTTCGTGCTAAGCTGTTTTTTTATGTGCATGGTTTATTAAAATATAATTAAGGAAGCAACAAAGGATTTTCATCTGGCATTTTGCCACACCATTTATAACAATCGTTTTTTGATTTTGTAAAGGAGTAGTATAGCGATTAGGGGGTTTCGCATTTTCAAAACATACTATTTTCCGGCAGTTTAATTTTGTGTGACGATTTCAAAACGAAAACCACTGCATTTCAATAACTTACCCACCGAAACCACTATGCTGAATCAGGTTAAGAAAACGCCACTTGGTAAAAACCATTCGAATAAAATGATGAGAACGACGTGTATGGCCCTTTTGGGCTTCCTCCTTTTTTTGCCTTCCGTTTTGCTCGCGCAACAGAAATTGGCCGAATTGCAACTTGTCTCCATTAATCCAAAACCGGTCATTGGCAAAGGTTACCAAGGCGCGGAAGACAATAAGTTCGGCTTTGAAGGAGGTACCTGCGCCAAGGTGGGAGGCGTGTACTACCTATTCACCACCGAAGTTTTTGATGTGCCTAAAACGGCCGCCACCCGCTTGGCGATATGGACGAGTAAAAACGGCTTGGATTTTAAACGGCAAGATGCCATTGTGGAAACCAACCGTGACTGGAATGACACTACCCACCGTATGTCGCCTTGGTCACCAATGGTCGTGTATGACGGAGACCGGGAGATATGGAGTGTATTTCACGTGGGCTACCGCCGCAAGTCCAACTCCACTACTGTATTTAACATGAGCGGAAAAATTTTCCGCTATGATTCGCGGGTGAAGGGAAGGAAAGGTATCGGGGGGCCTTATCAGGAAGGTGGCTGGGTACAAATGGCGGGTAAACCCGACTGGTGGGAGGGGCCCGGCGAGATACTCTCTTTTTATCCCTACCGGATTGGCAAGGAGTGGTGGGCTATCTATGGCTCCAACAATGTGCCTCAACACGTGAATTCGGATGGGACCGGCGGGCATCCTGCCGGCGCAAGCAACATTTTCTACGCCGGAATGGTCAAAGCCGAAAAAAACCTTACCGGCAAATGGATACGGCAGCCCGAATTGAATCCCCTGAAAATCAATCCCGTTTTCATTGAAAATTCGGTGGTGACCCAAGTAGCACCTGATTTGTACATTAATCTCTATGATGGCGGGAAAGCAAACGAAATCGGCTATTCCTGCTCCCGTGACGGCATACACTGGGGCGAGGAACAATTGATCAA
>JANPIL010000503.1:0-18197 GCA_031424975.1 Sphingobacteriales bacterium | reverse complement strand
ATGGGAGCCATGAACAGCGAACACGTGTGGGCGATGGGCGTGGAACGGATGCTGGGCATTGAAAACGACATTCCGAAACGCGTGGAATACATCCGCGTGCTGGTGGCGGAGCTGAACCGGATTGCCTCGCACTTTCTGGCCATTGGCACGTACGCGCTGGATATTGGATCGTACACGGCATTTTTGTGGCTCATGCGCGACCGCGAACACATTCAACGCTTGCTGGAATGGGTGTGCGGCGCACGGATGCTCTATAATTATATTTGGATTGGCGGCCTGTACTATGATTTGCCGGTTGGCTTTGAGCAGCGCTGTCAGGATTTTGTAAAATACCTGAAGCCCAAACTCGCTGAACTACAGGTGCTTGTGATTGAAAACAAAATCTTTGTGCAGCGTACAGCCAACGTGGGCGTGTTGCCGCTGCCCATGGCGATAAATTATGGCTGCACGGGGCCAGTGCTGCGCGGTTCGGGCCTGCGCTGGGATTTGCGGCGCGTGGACGGCTACTCGGTGTATCCCGAACTGGATTTTGACATTCCCGTGGGCACAGGCGAGATGGGAACCCTTGGCGATTGCTGGGACCGGAACAATGTGCGGGTGCGCGAATGCCACGAGTCAATGAGAATTATTGGCCAGTGCCTGGAAAAACTGCTCGGCGAACACAAACGCACCCGCGATTTCAATCCGCAGGCGGCGGTTCCGCGCAAAATCCGCCCGAAGGCGATGGATTTTTACATCCGTGGCGAAGCGACCAAAGGCGAACTCGGATATTTTTTCCGCACCGATCCCGAGGGCAAATCCGACATTCCGTTCCGGGTCAAGGCGCGGGCGTGCAGCTTGCACAACTTGTCGGTGATTTCGGAAATATCGCGCGGCGGCTTGCTTGCCGACCTCATTGCCGTCATTGGCTCGCTCGATCTGGTGATGGGCGAGGTGGACCGGTGAAAGGGAAATGGGAATTTGGGAACGTGGAATTCGGAGTGTGGAATTCGGAATTTCCACTTCCAGTTTCCGTGGTACGTGCCGCACCGACCGATAGCGCGGGCAGATAAGGTTTTGTGCGTCACAGATTCCAGTGGATTGCCAGCACGAACTAATTTTAAGCAACTGCTCAAACGAGAAAATGCAGGTTCTTATAATTCCGAAATCCGCATTCCCACTTCCGAATTCCATCCACTCATTCCGTCATTCAAAATTCGTCATTGGACAGAATAGTATCTTTCAAAAACATCAAACCCCCACATTACCGCATCATGGACAACACGCAGGCAATCAAGGCCAGACTCTATAATTATTGCCTCGGTTACGTTGAAAACCGGATTGAAACGGCTACTAACGCCATGAATGCGGCGCAAGCGGCAGCCAACGCCGAATCCAAGAGCAGCGCGGGCGACAAATACGAAACCACCCGCGCCATGATGCAGATTGAAAAAGGCTTGCACACCAACCAACTGGCGGAATCCATGAAATTGAAAAAGGAATTGGAACGGATCAATATCGGCAATAGCCACGTCTTGGTGATGCCGGGTAGCTTGGTTTTCACCGAATCGGTGTGCTTTTTCATTGCCATCAGTGCCGGCAAAATCACGTTGGATGGGCGGGAATACCTTGCCGTTTCGGCAAACTCGCCCATCGGGGCAAAGCTGGCGGGGATGAAAACCGGGGATGAAATCACGTTCAACGCGCAAACACTGCGCATACGCGCCATTGGGTGAGATGCGACTTGCCTCCCGGCGGAAAATAGTATCTTTTAAAAACGCCAAACCCCACCGGCTTTAAAAACCGGTGGGGTTTGGCCACGAAAAAAGCCCCCCTTGCGGGAGGCTTTTCGATGCCGTCATTAATGCATTGATGCTATATTAAGCCAATTGAACATTAACCGCGTTTGGACCTTTGCGTCCTTGCTCGACTTCAAAGGTAACTTTGTCATTTTCCTTAATCTCGTCGATCAGGCCTGAAACGTGAACGAAGATATCTTCGTTAGAACTGTCTGATTTAATGAAGCCGAATCCTTTCGTCTCATTAAAAAACTTTACTGTACCGGATTGCATTTTTTGTTCGTTATTATGATAAAAGAGTTAAGTCACAAATGTAAGCACCCGGGTCTGACAATCCAAAACATTTTTTATTTTTTTATTGCGTTCAGCCCAAGGGCGTTGCGAAAATAGTATCCCCGCAAAACCCCAAACCCCCCGGCTCAAAACAAGGCGGTCACTTGCATACGCCCGATGTGCACGGTGCGCTGCCCTTCAGACTGCCGCCCGTCGTAGCCGATGTTTACTTGCAGGCCGTTGGCAAGGCGTTGCTGCCAGTTCAGGTTCCACGTCCAGTTGGTGCCGGGGCGCAGGGCTTCGAGCAGTTCGTAGCCAACCGGCGAGTTGGCTTCGCCTTGAAAACCAATCCGTACCCAGCGAATAGTGGCGGCCAGCGTGCGCCTGGCCACTTTTGCCCAGCGTATTTCAGTGGAGAGCGAATGGGTGCGGGCGTTTTCGGTTTTTTCCTGTTGCAGATTGGTTTTGAAAGAATAGCCGTACGTGCCCGCCAACCGGAAATTTGCCGTGGGCTGATAGGTCAGTTCCGGCCCGATTTGCCGCCCACGGATGCGAAAATTCCGGGCGGTCAGGAAGTTCGATTCGCTGTTACGGATGTGCTGGGCCAACGTTCCGCGCAAACTGTACGACTGGCCCAGATTCATCCGCGCATTCAGCCGCCATTCTTCGTTTTGGCGCAGCTCAAAACTGTTGCCGTTTTCGGCGCGGCCAGTGAGCAATTGCTTGGTTGCCGTGCGCAGATAAGCCATGTCCAAGCCGTATTGCGGATTGGCGCGGTTGTAGAACAACGTGCTGCGCAACGATTCTTGCGCTGAAAGCACATCTCCGTCACGCACACTTTGCCCGAAAGGCAAGATTCTGTTTATCAAGCCATTATCCGTTGTTTTCCTATTCGCCGTCCAAGCCGAAACTGATGATAATCGCGACAAGAAACTTAGCAAAGCCGTGCCGTCGCGCCAAGCCACGGGAGCCGTAAGGTTGAGCCGGTAACTCAGATTTTGGGTGAACGCCCGGATGTAACGGTCAGTGGGAGTGAAAAATTTGGCGTAGCGTTTCTCGTCCGGATTGATGGCTTCGTAAAACTCGTTCAAATCCTGCTTGCCATCGTTGTTGTCGTCGCGCCAAGTATGCGTGCCCTCGCCCACCGGAACGGGCAGGTACACAAACTCGCGTTGCAGTTCGCGCCCCGAGGCCGTTGCCAGCGTCAGTTCCGAGCGGACAGCCTTGTTCAGCCAATTGCCATTCCAATCCAACCGCCCCATAATCGTTTCCTCGCCGGGCAGTTTGCGTAGCTGATTCTGGTTTTCCAGTGTCCGGTATGTGAATGTAAACTGTACGGTATTGTTCGTTTTCGCGTTGGTTTGCAGCGTTGCGTTGGCAGTCCGGGCAAAGGTATTGCGGCGCAGCCGACCTTCCAGCGGAAAATAATCCTGCCGCAGGCTGTAATCCACTTGGAACCGGGTGCGCAGCGAGTCACCGTTGCGCACAAAAAAGCGGTTTTCCTCAAAATTCATTGCCGTCCCGATGATCGAATCCGGTACCGAACGGCCCAGCAAACGGTTTTTATCGGCACTGAACGCATAGCCCGGCGCGAGGTATTTGCCCCGGTATTCGGCGATGGCCTGGATACGCTGCCATTCCGCGCGGTTTTCGCGCTGCACGGCTTGCAGCAAAAAACCGTTGGCAGTCAGTTGCAGCCGCCCGAATTGCTTGGCTGCATCCAACCGGTGCTGGTAGCCGTTTAACGCCTGGGTGCGGTAGCGTTGGCTGAAACGGTACACCAGTTGGTCGCCGCTGCCCGACGGCACAAAGGAAACGGACGGAGCCGGGTTTTCGGCGGGGATGGCCGTTGGAGCAGCAGTCCCGCCAGAAGCCTCCCCCAACCCCCTCCGAAGGAGGGGGCTTTCGGCTCCCCCTTCGGGGGCGGGGGGGGCTTTTTTTCGGATGCCGATGGCGGCGTTGAAAATTCGGTCGGCGGCTCGGGCGGTGTCGGTCAGTGTCCAGTCGCGGTCAAAATCCACGTCGCGGAAGCGGTCAACCGGCGCGAATGTGCGGCTGTCGTGTTCATAATCCATGCTGCCCATCCACTCGTATTTGGGTAGGAAGCCGATGCGTTTCCCCCGGTTGGCATACCCGATCTTAACCGCGTTTCCGTTGTTGTCCTGCGCGTTGATTGTCGAGAACAGATTCAGGTTCCGCTCCGAAAAAGCCATTTCGCCGTACACCGTTTCCGACTGGCTCAGTTCGTATTCCGCCCCGACGGTCAGCATCCGCCGCTGGGTGGGCAGCGGCACGGCGCGCAGCGTGTCATAACTGCCCTGCGGCAAGCCACCGAGCGGCGCAACCCACTGGTAAACCTGGCCGTTGGTGGTGGCGCGCACCCGTTCGTAATTGCCCCTCCCCGCCCCCACTTCGCTGAATTGGATTTGGTAGGTTTTCTCGCGCGTGTCTGTCGTGTTTTCGTAAATCCGGTACGGTTGCCCGTTGTAAACCGTGTCCGTTCGGCGGTACAGAATTTGCGAATCGGTGAATTCGGTTATCGGTTTGGCTCCCGAAACCAAGCCCAGTGTCGCTTGGTTATCCAATTGGGCAAGCAGGATTTTGTCGGCCTCGCTCAAATCCAGCGAAAACAACTGGCGCGGATTGTCTTTTTCATCGTAGTAGTTGGCAAACAGCCGGAATTTCCCGATTCGCTGGTCGTGCGTGGCAGACAGGATGGAGCGGCTGTAATTGCGGTCGGAATACTCAAAATCCACGCGCAACCGCGAAAACCGCGTGATGACCACGCCGGGCGTAAACGTGATTTCGGAGGTGTTGTAGTCAATCGTGTAGTCGTTGTTGAAGCCGCGTTGCACCAGCCGCCCATCCAGATATACCCGTTCCGAGTTGGCAAGCACCACAATGAACCGCTCGTTGTTGGCTCCGCGCAGCCGGTAAGGGCCTTGCACACCTTCGCCAACTTCCACGACCGTGCTGGCAAACTTGCCCTTGGAAACCGCCAGGCCCACTCCGGTTCTGGCAGTGCCGCCCAACGCGGCATAGCTGGCTTCGCCCGTTGCGCCCTGCACGTTTTTGTAATACCGCAGAAAGTTGGAAGGTTGCGTGTTGTTGCTTCGCCAATTCGGATTGCGAAATACAATGTCGCCGGCGGCCAACTGCCAGTTTTTGGCGGCCAGTTGCACAAAAACGCGGTCAAATTCCTGCAAGGTCTGGGTGTTGCCTTCGGGCTGGAAAGGAACGCTCTGATCGGAAATTACGGCGCGGAGAGTGATGTCGTCGGTCAGTTGGCCGTCGAGTTGCAGGTTCAGTGCCGAATTGACGAATACGTTTTGCGAATTGCCGAATGAGATGCCGCGCGTCAGGCTGCCGGTTTTCTGAATGCCCCTGGTGGCAAAAAGTTCCTCGCGTTTCTGATCCAATTTTTTGGCGTTTCGCCGGTCGGGGTCAATGCCGCCGAAATACACCAGCGTGTCGTACATGGCCGGGTTGCGGCGAAACTGCGGCTTGCCCAGCAAAATCGGCAGCACGCGGTACGTAACCAGCACCGAATCGGGCAGTTGCGTGCCAACGAAGCGGATAATATTATCCGTAGCCGAATAAGAGAGGCGCAGCGAGGAATCCGTTGGAAAGATGATTCTGAGCGAAGCCGGATCCAGCGTGAGCGTATCGGCGGGCAGGGCCGCATGGTTGGTGCGCAGCCACTTGGTGCGCACATTGGAAACCTGCGCTTGGGCCTGTGGCAGGGCAATCGCCAGCGAAAATAGTATCCCCGGCAGAAGCCAAACCCACCTGCGTGCCTGGCTTTCCGAACGGTGAATCAGTTTGCTTGAAAACACAGAAATGTCCATTCCATAGATGCCGGGTTCCGCGAAGATAACACATTGGGCGCGGAAACGGCAACCGGAGAAGCCTCCCCCAACCCCCTCCGAAGGAGGGGGCTTTGAAACTCCCCCTTCGGGGGTTGGGGGGCTGCTCAATATATCGCCGCCAAAGCCAGCAAACCGAAGACCGCAAAAAAAGAAAAGCCAATGGTGTACAGCATCAGGAACGAAAACAGCTTGAACGACGTGCGGAGCCAGCCCTGCCTGTAAACCTTGTAAAAGGCGACCCAGACGTAAATGAAAATCAGCGGCACGAAAAACGCGCTGGCCGAATCGGAAAACTCGTTGGAAAACACAATGTCCAAGGCAATCAAAAAGAAAATGAACGCGTGCAGGTGCAGCATGAAAATCAAATGCTCGATGTAAAGCCGCTTGCGCCGCACGTACAACAGTTTCATGACCAGGGCCATGAGCGGCAGCAGCACAAACATGAACAGCGGTGCCTTGTCCCACATCTCGGCGATGAATTCCTCTTTGCTGCTATCGTTGAATCGAGCCAACTTATTGACTTTCATACGGTTCCAAGTGTTATCCTCCCAATGCAACGAGTCCAATATTTGTTTGTCGGTCAGCACCGGATTGTTCACCAACCGCGTCAGTCTTGTCCATTCGGTGACCTTGCCTTCCACTTTGTTGGTTAGCGTATCTTCCAATACTCTTTCGGCTTTTTCCTGCTCCGACAGGGCTTCCGGGTTTTTCACCTTGGATTTCACTTTCACATCGGCAAGGTCTTGGGGCCGCGATTTTCCGGTTTCCCCGTTTCCTTTCATGCCGTCCTTAAGACTATCGTTAAAACCATCGTCGCTTTTGGTTGTGTCGTCTTCATCGCTGTCATCGCCCACATTGATTAGGCCCTTTCCGGATTCGGCAAGCGTCATTTGACGCAATGCCTGGTCTATTTTGCGGCGTTGGGCGGGTGGCAGGCCGGGCGGTAAGGTTGCCAGAATATCGTTCTTGAGCGAGTCGGCCTGCAATTGCTTTTTGGCTTCCTCGCGCCGCTTGTCGTTTCGGTCATCGCCAGCGGTATAGATGGCAATGACCGAAAAGCAGACCAAGCTGACGAAAAAATACAGGCGCAGCGGCGGCATATAGCTCATGCGCCGCCCGGCAAGGAACTCGTTGGTGAGGCGGCCGGGTTGGAACAGGAACGGCACCACCGTCCGGAACCAGCGCGAATCCCAGGCAAAGGTGTCCTCGACCACTTCGTACACCAGCGTTTTGAACGAGGCCACGCGCGTGGTGTTTTCCTGGCCACAGCGCGGGCAGAAGTTGTCCTCATGTTCGAGCAAACGCTGGCAGTTTTGGCAACAGTGCTGTTTTCGGTGCGGTTCGTGCATGGATGGAGTCGGTTTTCCGTTGCCGGAAATAGTATGTTTCAAAAGGGCCAAACCCGAGGCCTCCCCCCTGTCTGCCGACAGGCAGGCAACCCCCTCCGAAAGATGGGGCTTTTTCCTCCCTCCCCCACGCCAAGTCGTGGCTTTCAGCTTCGGGGAGGGCCGGGGTGGGGCTTTTGCCGGCTGAAAATAGTATCTTCCAAAAAGCCCAAACCCCGCCCCTTCCAAAAACCCCGAATCGGGACAAGTAACCGCTGTTTTGCGTCGAATGGGCCGAAAATGATAGGTGCGTAATTTTTAACGGCAAATCGCCGGAAACGGATTTTCCGCCCGCGTTACCTTTAAACCACGGTTCAGCGTCACTATCAACGTTATGGAAATGAAAAAACACTTACGGGTTCCCTTGTTGGCTTTGCTGCTTTGGGGCGGAGTTCAGGCATTGCAGGCGCAAAGCAAAACCGCCGCCGACAAGACTGATATCGAGTATGAGTCGCAGTTCGACGACCCGTACGACATCAACAAGATGTGGCTGCATTTCTACCCGTTCTACGCCGATGCCTTTGTGACCAATTTCAATGTAGGTTTTGGCGCGCAAGTGAATTACCTGTATAAGAACAAGTTTGATTTCCACGCCCACGCCCGCACAACTTACGCCCGCTTTTCAGATTTCGCCAAACTCAACGGCGACCAGAACACCATCACCACCAACCGGCTGAACGGCTACCGCTACTTTGAGGGCGGGGCAACGTACCATTTCAAGGACGAGGCCGTGTCGGGCGAATCGAAGATTGTGGTGTACACCAACCGCTACTCCGACCGCAAATGGGCCTCGACCGTGCCCGAATACATTAAAATCCCGTCAAAAGTACGCAAAATCATCGGCATCCGCGCCGGAGGCTATTACTGGGGAGCCGCCACCAACTTGGGCGAGGCATTGGAAAGGCAGAACCTGAACCTGATTGGCAGCACCGGCGACACGTTGAGCAACAGCAAACTGTACACCAACATACAGTCGGCGGGAGTGTTTCTGGGCGGCAAAATCAGCCGGATGCGCAATGTGGTGGTAAAACCCAAAAAGTACGATGTAGTGTCTAACGACATGATTTTTTCGGCCTACGCCGATATGCTCTACGCGCCACTGCTGCAAATAGAGGAAGTGGCGATTGGCAAGGCCATGTATTCGACAACACAAGTGAAACTGCGCCGCCTCGGTTTCCGCGCCGGCATGGAAGCGATGTTCAACCGCGACTTCTCGTGGACGTACGGTGCCGAAATGGGCTACCGCCCGTCCATGCAAACGCGCGGGTTCTATGCCAGTATGCGCGTCGGCTTCTCGTTTGCCTCGCGGATGCAGCAGAAACGGCAAGCCTACCAAGTGGAACGCAAAGGCAAGTAGTGTTTCAACAACTTGATTTTATGTATTAATTTTTGCATTTAAAACACTGATAATCAAGTTTTTAAGATTCAAAATTACTACACAAAATCAAATTGCATGAGCATTGGCTGATGCAAATGCTTTCCCTGCTGACGGAATCATCAATCTTAAAAAAAATCGGCCAAGCCATCCATCCCTGAAAGATGGATGGCTTGGCCGATTATTCCATTCCCTTACCCGGAAGGCGGGTTTCGGCTTTCCAAAAGATACTATTTTCAAGACGGACGTTTACCATTTGTGGCACGGAACAACTAACGGAGCTAAACTACCGTCAAGACAAAATCCGAATCCATGCAAGGGGCAGGCGGCACTCCCGGCGGCACGGGGCGTTTTTTTCTGGGATTGGCTTTGCTCGTGGCCGGGACGTACCTGCTGCTGAGCCGCATCCAAGTCACCACCGGCTTTTCGCTCGGCTACGGCTTGTTTTACGTAAGCGGTTTCCGCGTCACCTCCGGTCTGATGCTGGTTCCGTTCATGGTTGGCACGGGGATGCTTTTCTTTAATTTCCGCAACCTTACCGGCTGGGTGCTCATGTTCGGCTCGCTGGCAGCCATTGTGCTGGGCATCATTGCCAGCCTCGGTTTCTATATGCCGCCGTTGTCCGCGCTTGATTTGCTCATCATCGTCGCCATGATGGCGGGCGGCACCGGGCTGTTTTTCAGTTCGTTCCGCAACCGTCCGGGAAAAAAATAGTATGTTTCCGAAAGGCCAAACCCCAAAGCCTCCCCCAACCCCCTCCGAAAGAGGGGGCTAAAAGACTCCCCTTTAGGGTCGGGGGCTAAATAGTATCTTTCCAAAAGCCCAAACCCGGCTTGCGCATTAAGAACCAAACTCCATGCGCGGCATGGCTTGCGCATCGTGCCCGCTGAATTGCCCGGCCCGGGCTTGGTGGTAAGCGGCCATGGCAATCATGGCGGCATTGTCGGTGCAGTATTCAAACGCCGGGATGTGGACGCGCCAGCCCAGCTCCGCACCGTATTCGGCCAAGGTTTTGCGCAATCCGCTGTTGGCCGATACGCCGCCCGCAATGGCGATTTCGCGGATGCCGGTATCGTGCGCGGCCTTCTTGAGTTTTTTCAGCAGTATCCGAACCAGCGTGTGTTGGACGCTGGCGCAAATGTCGGGCAGGTTTTGGGCGATGAAATCCGGGTTCTTGGCGGTTTGGTCGCGCACGAAATACAGGAAAGCCGTTTTGATGCCGCTGAACGAATAGTCATAGCCGGGCATGTCCACATCAGGAAACGCAAACCGCCGCGCATCGCCCGATTGGGCGTATTTGTCAACCAGCGGACCACCAGGATACGGCAAACCGAGCATTTTGGCGGTCTTGTCGAAGGCTTCGCCCACGGCATCGTCGCGGGTCTGGCCGATGATTTCCATGTCCAGAAAGCCGCTCACCTTCACTATCTGCGTGTGGCCGCCACTGACGGTGAGGCACAGGAACGGAAATTCAGGGTGCGGCCCGCCAATGAAATGCGCCAGGATATGCGCCTTCATGTGGTGCACACCCACCAGCGGAATGCCCAGCCCCAAGGCCATGGCCTTGGCAAAACACACGCCCACCAGCAACGAACCCAGCAAGCCGGGCCCCTGCGTGAAGGCAATGGCGGTGAGTTGGTCACGGTTCACTTGCGCGTTGAGCAGGCTTTGGTCAACAACGGGAATGATGTTGCGCTGGTGGGCACGCGAGGCCAGTTCGGGCACCACGCCGCCGTATTCCGCGTGGATGGCCTGCGTGGCAACCACATTGGAGAGTATGGTGCCATCGCGCAGCACGGCGGCGGCCGTTTCATCGCACGAGGATTCAATGGCAAGAATGAGCATGGTTGTTTGTCGGAAGCGGGGGTTTCAATGGAAATGGATTTGTGCGGCGACCTTACCCCGGCCGACGGTGCGGCCTTGGCGAAAACAGTATCTTTTGAAAAGGCCAAACCCCATGCCGGAAAGCCGAGGCGGGTTTTTTCACTTTCAAAAGATAGTATTTCCGGCTAATTTCGTTATTTTGGAACGGGATTTGGAAGGAAAAGATTCGCAACGCACACATTCCGGTTTTCGCGTCCGGCTCGGCAGTGCAGAATAGTATCCTTGGAAAGCACCAAACCCACCCGGCAACAAACGCCAACCGCAGCCCATGTGGCAATTCGTCAAGAAATTCACCGCCCGCATCATCTACTCCATCCCCTTGTGGCTGCTGGTGTTGCTGGGCTTGCTGGCTGTTTTGCAAACCACCACCGTGCAAACGTACTTGGCGCAGCACGCCACCCGCTACCTGTCTGAAAAACTGGGGTTTCCGGTGCAGGTAGGCTACCTGCACGTGCGTTGGCCCGATTATGTGGTGCTGCGCAATGTGCTGATTGAAGACCGCCAGCACCAGCGCATGATTGAGGCCGGTGAGTTGCAGGTGGATTTTGAATGGGCCACCCTGCTCAATGGCAAGAATATTTACATTGACGAGGTGATTGTGCGCAATGCCCGCGTGCGCCTGATCAAGAGCCGCCAATCGGGCGAATTGAACATTGACCAGTTTGTGGCCGCACTTGACAAACTGCTCAACCCGCCCACCACGCGCAAACGGATCGGGCCGGCCCCGGTGTTTGAAATCGGCCAAGTCTGGCTCAACAACGTGCAGTTTTCGTATGCCGACAAACGCCAGGACACCATCCGCAACGGCTTCGACTACCACCACTTTGCCATTGACAGCATCCAGGCCATGGCGCACCGCCTGCGTTTTGTGGCCGATACCGTGGAAACGCACATTGAAAGCCTGTACGGGCAAGACAACCGCACCAATCTGGACATCCACCGGCTGGCCACGCACTTGCTTTACACCAAGAAATCCATCAGCCTCACCCAGCTTAAACTGGACATCGGCAACAGTTCCATCCGCGAATCGGTGGTGTTCAGTTACGGAAAAGCCGCCGACATGGGCGATTTCGTGAAGAAGGTGACCATAAAGGCCAAACTCAACGACACGCGGATATATTCCAAAGATCTGGCGCTGTTTGCGCCTTATTTGAACCGGTTTGAGGAATACTGGTCGGTGACGGGCGACTTCAGCGGCAAAGTGGGGCGGTTCCGGCTGCGCAACGCCGACCTGCAATTTGGGCAGGGCAGCAAGATTCGGGGCAACATCAGTTTCGAGGGCCTGCCCGATGTTAGGGAAACGCTGATTGACTTCGACCTGAAACCCTCCGTGCTGCTTACCGGCGACTTGACCCAATACCTGGACTCGGCGGCCTACCAGACGGCCCGCAAATTCGGCACGGTGCGGCTCAACGGCAAGTTTCTGGGCTTCCCGCAGGATTTCGTGGCCAACGGCTCATTCGACACCGACTTGGGCACCATTGTTTCGGACATCAACCTGAAAATGGGCAGCAAAAACCAAAAATCCACGTACAAGGGACGCTTGGCAACCCGCAATTTCGACATCGGAACCCTGACCGAACAGCCGCAACTGGTGCAGCGGCTCGACATGAGCGGCGAGATTGAAGGAACCGGACTCAGCGTGCCAACAGCCGATTTCCGGCTCAAAGCCAGCGTGCAGCGCATCGGTTTCCGGTTTTATGACTACAACAACATTACGGTTGACGGGCGGCTGAGCCGACAGCAGTTTAACGGCAACGTTGCCATCAAAGACAGCAACCTGGTGTTTACGGCCGGTGGCGGCATAGATTTGCGCCCCGGACACCAAACGCTCGACATCCGCGCCGATTTGCAAAAGGCCAACCTCAGGGAACTGAAACTGACCGCTTCCGAGGCCGTGGTGCGCACCAAACTCGACATCCGCAGCCGTGGTTTTGCCCTTGACGAAATCGTGGGCGACGCGCTGTTTACCGAAGGCAACATCCTGTACAACGGCAAGCAACTGATCGTGGATTCGCTGGCCGTGCATTCGGTTCTGGATTCGGGGCGGCGCACCCTGAACATCCGTTCGGGCTTTGCGGATGTGGATGCGGCGGGCAATTTCAACTTCACGCGGCTCGCCACCGATTTCCGGCAACTGGTGGAGGAATACGGACTCAACTTCAGCAACAACGCGGCGGCCACCCGGAAATACTATGCCCGCAAAAGCCGAAACCCGGCTGCCCGCTACCGCCTCGACTACAATGCCCACCTGAAAGACATCAATCCGGTGTTGCTCATGCTCCAGCCCGACTGGTACATTGCCAAAAACACGCGGCTGGATGGCACTTTCTCGAAGGGCCGCACCGCCGTAGCCACCTTCCACTCGGAGGTGGACACGCTTTCGTACCAAAACAACACTTTTTACGGCAGCATCATTGACATAAACACCTCCAAGCTGGCCGATTCCACGGAGGTGCTGGCCGCCACGCAAATCCATTCCGACCGCCAGCAGTTGGGAACCTCAAAACTGGAGAACCTGGACTTGGAAGCCATTTGGAACGGCAGGCACATTGAATTTACGGGCAAGGTGAAACAGGCCGCAAGCCCGAACCTTGCCGATTTGCGCGGCGATGTGGAGTTTAAGCCCGACCGCATCGAAATCCGGTTCAAACCCTCGCGTTTCCAGGCTTTCCAGAACGAATGGCGCATCGCCGCCAACAACTTGGTTACCGTCAGGGGCCGTGAAATCAGGTTCGACAGCCTGCAATTCAACAACCGTTACCAAGCCATCAGCCTCAACGGAACCATATCAGACGACACCTCGAAAGTGGCGCGGCTATCCTTGCAGGATTTCAGCTTGCAGACACTCAACCCCCTCACCGACCGGCAATTACTCGGCACAGCCAACGGCTTCGTCGAAATCAAGGATTTCTACAAGACCCGGAACCTGGAAAGCGAACTGACTGTGGAGGAACTCGTGATTGACAAGTTTTTGGTGGGCGACATTATCGGTGATGCGCACTGGAACGAACAGACCAAAAAGATAAACGTGAACTACCAAGTGTACCGCATGGATCAGCGCATTGTGCGCCTGTATGGAACCTACAACCCGCGTGCCACCGAGAATGCGCTGGACTTGAACGCCGTGCTGGACCGGGCGAACCTGGAAATCCTGGAGCCGTTCCTGAGCGGGCAGGTGTCGCGGCTGGGCGGCACGGCCAATGGTGAGTTGCAACTTTCGGGCACATTGGCGGCTCCCATCCTGAAAGGCGAGGCCATGGTCTACAACGGCCGTTTCCGGTACAACTACCTGAACACCACCTATTACTTCGACGACAAGATTTACTTTACCGAAAACGAAATCGGTGTGCGCAACCTGCAACTCCGCGACGAGGACGGCAATGTGGCGGTAATGCGCGGCGGCGTATTCCATGATGGCTTCAAGGATTTTGTGCTGGACTTGTCGGGACGCATGAAAAACTTCAAGGTGCTCAACACCACGCTCAAAGACAATGAACTGTTCTACGGAACCGCCTACGTGACCGGCGACATGGACTTGATCGGATCCATCAGGAACTTGGTCATCCGGGCCGATGCCAGAACCAACCGGGGAACCAAAATCGCGATCCCGATCACCGACCGGCGCAGCGTGGCCCAGCAGGAATACATCCGGTTTGTGAGCAGCAACCAAACGGGCTCGGATACCGCCAAGGTGCGCAAGAAAGAACAGGTGAACCTGAGCGGCGTGCGCATGGATTTCAACTTCGACATCACGCCGGATGCCTACTGCGAGATAATCTTCGACGAGAAAGTGGGCGACATCATCCGGGGAAATGGCAGCGGCAAGATCAGGATGCAGATAGACACCAAGGGCGACTTCACAATGTTCGGCGATTACGTGATCAGCAAGGGAGCTTACAATTTCACACTGCTCAACGCGGTCAACAAGGCATTCACCATTGAACCGGGCGGCACGGTCACGTGGTCTGGCAACCCGTATGGCGGCATTTTGAACCTGAAAGCCAAGTACAAACAAACCGCATCCATACTGCCACTCCTCTACAACCGCAGTGCCAAGGAAAAGGAAAGCCCCGAAGCCCGGCGGCGGCATCCGGTCACGGTGCTGATGAAACTGACCGGAAACCTATTCTCACCCGAAATAAATCTGGGAATGGATTTTGAG
This sequence comes from Sphingobacteriales bacterium, assembly GCA_031424975.1. Lineage (GTDB taxonomy): Bacteria > Bacteroidota > Bacteroidia > Cytophagales > 172606-1 > Xanthocytophaga. The sequence continues at coordinate 3,468 of JANPIL010000503.1, read as the reverse complement.
AATTTCCCGCAGAACTCGGCCTATTACGTGGATGTGATGGAATTCAAGAACCGCATTGCCGCCAACGAACAGGAACTGAACCGGCAGGTTTTCAGCCTGCTGATTTTGCAGCGGCTCTCGGAAGAGGGCGGCTTCAACGGCCAAGGTCTTGGCGTGGGAGGCAGCATCAGCGAATTCCTGACCAACCAACTCAGCTACTGGGCATCGCAGGTGAACGAAAACCTGCAGATAGACCTGAACCTCAACGGCTTGGATCAGGAAGCCTGGAACGCATTCCAGTTGCGGCTCAGCTACGCGGCGCTGGATGGCCGCCTGCGCATCACCCGCGACGGCGGCTTCACCACGGTGCAGAACAGCAGCCAAGCCAACAATTCCGCCCGCGCCGTCAGCGTGATTGGCGACTGGACAATTGAATACATCCTGAACAAGGAAGGCTCGCTGCGGGTAAAAATGTTCAACCGCAACTCGCAGGGCGTGATGAACACCGCCAACTTCGGTGCCACCACGGGTGTGGTGGCGGGTTTCAGCTTACTGCACACCCAAAGTTTCAATGCACTCCGCGAACTGTTCCGCCGCCGCCGCGCCGAGCAAATCATTGAGGAACAGAAAGCCAACGAGGCCCAGCCACAAACCAATGCCACCAAAGGCGGCAAGCAACTGGCCGCCGACAAAAAGGAATAGGCGTGACCCCGCGCAAAATAGTATCTTTTGAAAACGCCAAACCCCCCGCAAACAAAAAAGCCCCCTCTTTCGGAGGGGGTTGGGGGAGGCTTTTCACATGGATTTCTCAATCAGTTCGGCCAAGTCATACACGGTTACCTGCGCTTCCTTTTCCTTGTTTTTCACGCCGTCCGAGAGCATGGTCATGCAGAACGGGCAGGCGGCGGCAATCACGTCGGGCTTCACATCCAAGGCTTCCTCAATGCGTTCAATGTTCACTTCCTTGTCGCCTTTCTCGGCTTCCTTGAACATTTGGCCGCCGCCCGCGCCGCAGCACAGGCCGTGCTGCCGCACGCGTTTCATCTCAACCAGTTCGGCATCCAAGGCTTGTAGAACCTCGCGCGGGGCTTCGTAGATGTTGTTGGCACGGCCCAGATAACACGAATCGTGGTAGGTGATGCGTTTGCCCTTGAACTCGCCGCCGCCCTGCAACTTTATTTTTCCCTCGTTGATGAGTTGCTGCAAAAGCGTGGCGTGATGGATGACCTCGTAGTTGCCGCCCAATCCGGGATATTCGTTTTTGAGCGTATTGAAGCAGTGCGGACAGGCGGTCACTATTTTTTTCACGCCGTAGCCGTTTAGCACTTCAATATTCTGAACGGCCATCATCTGGAACAGGAACTCATTGCCCGAACGCCGCGCCGGGTCGCCGGTGCAGTTTTCTTCAGTGCCCAGCACCGCGAATTTCACACCGACCTTGTTGAGTATCTTTACGAATGCCACCGTCACTTTTTTGTAACGGTCGTCAAACGAACCGGCGCAGCCCACCCAAAATAACACTTCGGGCTGTTCGCCTTTGGCGGCCAGTTCGGCCATGGTCGGCACTTGGTATTGCATGGTTTCTGTCATGAGTAAGGGGCCTCCCCCAGCCCCTCCGAAAGAGGGGAGTTGGTTTGGCGGGTTTAGTGTTTTTGAAAGATACTATTTTAACGGCCTCCCCCAACCCCCTCCGAAAGAGGGGGCTAAAAAACTCCCCTCTCTGGAGGAGAGGGGCCGGGGGTAAGGTCTTTTTTATTTCACCTGATCCGCCCAGTTGAACCGGTCTGCCGGGGAGAATTTCCACGGGGCCATGTTGTTTTCCACATTTGAGAACATGGCGTTCCACGCGCCAGGAGCCGACGATTCCTCCATGACCATGTAGCGGCGCAGCTCCACAATGATGTCCAGCGGGTTTATGTTGATTGGGCAGGCTTGCACGCAGGCGTTGCAGGTGGTGCAGGCCAGCAGTTCCTCACGTGTGATGTAGCCGTCAATCAGCGTCTTGCCATCGGCAAACGGCTCTTTGCCCGCTTCCATTTGCCTGCCCACATCTTCCATCCGGTCGCGGGTGTCCATCATGATTTTGCGCGGCGAAAGTTTTTTGCCCGTCATGTTGGCCGGACATTCGGCGGTACACCGTCCGCATTCGGTGCAACTGTAGGCATCCATCAGGTGCTTCCACGTCAGGTCGTTGATGTCTTTTGCGCCAAACCGTCCCGGAACTTCCTCTGCTGACGCTTCGGTGGGTTCGGCATTTCCTTCCGGTGCGGAAACTGGAACACCGAGCATAAGTCTCACTTCGTTGGTGACCACAGGCATATTCTTGATTTCACCTTTAGAAATCAGCCGCGCAAAATACGTGTTCGGGAACGCCAGCACAATGTGCAGGTGCTTGGAATAGGTGACGTACACGCCAAAAGCCAGGATACCCAGAATGTGCAGCCACCACGCAATCCGCTCGTAGACCATAACGTTTTCGTTGTTCCATCCGATGAACAGGCCCGTGAGCCAGCCGCTGAAGGCAAACGAATCCAGCCCGGCAACGCTGTAGTGTTCGGCTCCGCGCTGGCGCAGCACGGTGTCGGCGGCGTTCCAAGTCAGGAAGGCGGCCATCAGCACAATCTCGAAAACCAGGATCAGGTTGGCATCGGTGCGCGGCCACTGGGTCATTTCGCGTGCCCAGAAACGCTTCAGTTTCAATAAATTGCGCCGCGCCAGAAACACCACGCACACCACGATGATGCCCACCGCCAGCAATTCAAACGTGTTGATGAGGAACGGGTACAAGCCGCCCAGAAACGGCGCGAAAATGCGGTGCGTGCCAAAAACGCCGTCCACCAAAATTTCCAGCACCTCAAGGTTGATGATGAAAAAGCCGACGTAAATGACCAGGTGCATAAATGCCACCAGCGGCCGGTCGAACATTTTTTTCTGGCCCAAGGCGATGATTGCCATCATTTTCCAGCGTTCGGCCGGATGGTCGGAACGGTCTTCGTCACGGCCCAGTTGGATATTAGCCTTGATGCGGCTGACGCGTTTGTAGATGAAATAGCCCGCCACGGCAAGGCAGAAAACGAATATGATTTGCTGAATCATGGGTTACGAATGGGTTGAATGTCAGATGCTTTTAACGTTTGCCAGCCAGCGGAACAGCAAGGCGGTTTAGCGGTTTTGAAAGATACTATTTTGCGGCTTCCGCGTTTGCCGCGCCAAATGCTTTTTCCGGCTCAAACGAATTTGGAAAAATATTTTTGCGCGTTGTCCGAAAAAGCCTACTTTTGCAGCCACTTTAAACGGTGATGTAGCTCAGTCGGTAGAGCAAAGGACTGAAAATCCTTGTGTCGGCGGTTCGATTCCGTCCATCACCACTTCCCGAAAGCCTGTCCCGCCGGACAGGCTTTTTCGTTTGTCCTGAATCCGGGTCGTTGCGCCGCACTTCGGCTAAATTTAAGATTACCGTTCAAAAATAGGATTTTTTTCTTAGAAAAC
>JANPIL010000502.1:0-11232 GCA_031424975.1 Sphingobacteriales bacterium | reverse complement strand
TTGTGCTGCCGACGCAGCCGTCCGCTTGAAAACAAATAGTATGGTTTTTTCATCGCTAACCGTGACAGAGTTCATCATACGCGCACTTGCGGCAGAAACCGCGTTTGGCAAGCCGGGGCGGGGGCTGCCCGCGCGTGGCCAACGCCCGCACCAGGCCGACAATCCCGGCCAGTTCACCCACGTGTCCGGGTTCGAGCATGACGGTTTCCGTCCGGCGCAGCAGCGGGTAGTCCAACTGTCCGGTAAAGGGTGAGCCGTCAGAACGGGTTACCCCATTGAGATGCAACAACCAGAGGTAAAACCGGATTTGCCACAGGTGGGCATCCTCGCAGGAGCGGCTTTTCTTGGTCTCGTGCAGCACCCCGTTTTTGAGGTTGGCCCGGTCTATTTTGCCCACCAATGGGGTGCCATCCGGTGCTTCCGCGTTGATTTCGATGTGCTTGTCGGCCCGTCCGTAGCTGTGTTCATCCAGCAACCGCCCCAACGCGACAGTCTCCGATTCCTGCTCCATCCAGATGCCCCGCATCGATAGCCACGCCTTGCGCGGGCACAGCCGGTAATAGCCCACGAGCATCCCCCCGACGCGGAGTTTAGTAGGGGTCGTCATAATCCGCCACAATCTTGCTTTTGTCGTAAAGGAATGCCATTCCGCGCTTGGACTTATGTTCAAATAGTGACCCCTCCACGTTGCTTTGGTCAGCACCATCATCCCACGACTCGTATTTGTCCGTGTACAGCAGCGTTTCCTCTTCGTCGTCAATCCACCTCTTTACCGCTATGATTCGGCGTTGGTTCTCATCTTTTCTCAGTTCCCTCTCAACCATCCAGATTGGACAGGAGACACCATATTCCAATGCAAACGCTTGGTAGTCTTCGTATTTCTTGAAATCTTCGGGTGCACGGGTGAATACTGTACGGTGTTCATCAATGTCGCGGCTGCGCCATGCCACCGACACGGTTCCGGCTTCCTCGTCCAACCTGCGATCCGGCACGATCAGCCAGTTCTGGCTCATCAGGTTGTACAGTTGATCTCGGTTATCGGCGGCTTTGTCAGGGAAAGCTGGCAGGTCGGGGTATAGGGCGTTTACGGCATCAACCAATTCCTTCGGTGTAATCGGTACCGTACCGCTTTCAGCGAACATTTTCAATGCTGATGTCAGCGTATTGGTGAAAGCCGCGGCAGGAACCCATTTTCGTTCAACCAATGTGCCGTACGGTGCCACATAAATGTCCTCTCTCCGATACGGGACTGTAATGTGGGCCACCGCATTATCCGATTTGGCAAAGCGGTTCAGACGGCCTAACCGTTGCGCCAGCCGGTCCCAAGGGCATAAATCCGACAGCATGATTGACGAACTGATATTGATGCTCATTTCACCAATCTGGGTCAGAATCGCGATGCCGCGCGGTTCCGGCACTTCCTTGTCCCAAACCTTGCGTCCCAAAGCAGCCAACAGCTTCTCTTCAATGATTTTCTTGTCCGGCTCGGTGTAACGGCTGTGATATAAAATAATCCCTGATTCGGGTGAGTTTTTGGCGAACCAATCGTAATACATCAAAGCCCGTTCAACGGTATTGGCGTAAACAATGCCGTGTCCGGCATCAGCCATTTTCTGTAATACATCAGCTACATCCCCGGCTTTTTCTGTTGTTGGCAGCTGGCCGTATTCCCCAACTCCCATTCGTTTTCCGGCCCATGCCAATGACCGTTCCGGGGGTGTCTCATTGAATGTTGGCTCCTTGATGGCATCCGACACACCATATAATTCCCTCGCCGAATCAGGTACGGTGGCACTCATGATCAGCACCGGCACCCGCAGAACCCGTAGGGCCTTCAGCAAAACGGTCAGGTTGGCCTGTACGAATGGGTCATAGAAATCGGCTTCATCAAATACGACCGCACTGTTGGCCAGAAAAAAGAAACTGCTGTGGTGGTGTTCGGCGGCTCCCGTCAGGCTGATCAGCAAGTGGTCTACCGTGCAAACCGTGACGGGTGTCGCCAACAATTGCGCCAACCGCTGCAATTCGCGGGCGTTGTTTTTTTCAGTTCCTGTCAACTTGCCAAACCGGGTGAACCATGCGCTCGAATGATACAGACCCGTATCACTGACTGTTTCCTTTATGTTCAGTGACAGCGCATTGGACGTGAACCGCGTGGGCATGGCAATGATAAGCCGGTCAGCGCGTCCGTTTTCAACTTGCCACTTTCCCCACAGCAGGGCCGCATCCGTTTTGCCACTGCCGGTCGGAGCGCGAAGGATCGAAACCCACTGGCCGGCCAATTCCAGCGCGGCTTTCTGAACCCCGCGTTCGTTCCCTTTTCCATGCGGGAACTCGTATTCAAACCTGGTCAACGGAGCCAGCTTACCTTCTGCTTCTTCCCGGCTAGCCCGCGTGTCGGCAAGTTGTAGCAAAGCTCGAACAGCGGCAATTTCGTAACGGGCCAGCAGGAGCTTTTCCCAGCGGTCGGGGTCGTCCCGAAGTGTATCTAAATCATTCCATAGGAATTGCCCCCAATATGGGATAAAGATACCGTCACCGTCTTTGTTCCAACGTTTTGCATGTCTCCTACCCAACTTGCCATGATGGGCGGCTATGGCTACTTGCTCGATGAAAGAAAGATTTGCGCCCTCGTCATTAGCCAAGATTAAAGACCCAAACTCATGACGAAAACCGGATTTTTTAAGGTGCTGCCCCGCCGTCTGATAATTAAATGATTCATAGTCCCTGTAAAGTTGAGCCGAAATGATTGGGGAACTACGATGGTTTCGTTCACGCCACTGCTGGTAAGCAGCAAAGTCCTGTTGGCAGGCATCTTGCCATAGCTTGCACCGTTTACCAGCATCGTGCCACCGAATCGATTTTTTTAGAATTACCGCTAAGTTCCCGCCTTTACTCAATTCAGCGTATTTCTTAGCTAAAAACGGCCATGTCGCCAGAATGCCGTTTTCACCGTCTGCCTGCCGTTGCACATTCGCAGTATGTTCCCGCAACGTGATACCTGATGGTTTAGCAAGAACATTCATCATTGGGCGGGTTCCGGGGTGGTGGGATGGGAGTGTGCTGGAAAATACAGCATCGTGCCGTATTCCCCAAGCGAGGCAAAAGCTGCTTGATAGGCCCCATCAACGCTGTTACGAATTGCACCTTTAAGTAGGTCTCCATTAACAGGTTTGGTGTCATCGCCAAGAAAATACTTGGCTCCCCTTGCTTCCAATTCTGCCAAGATATTTTGTTGTTCGGCAACTTGAGCTGGAATGTCATCAGTGGGAGCAAAGTAACGGGCGGCCTTCCTACTCATCTTTGTGTCCAGAACAATCAGCACTTTTTGTGGCTCACCCGATGTGGCGTTGCGGGCTTGGTTCGCGTAGTCGGTAAGTGAGCGGGTAGCTTCAAGAAACAGGCTTATTCTGCGCTTATGTTCTGCGGGGACGATGCACCGTTCATAATAGGTTTGTACGTGCCGTTCGGTTTCAGGCTCATAGTTAAAAGCCTTTTTTACGCCTACCGCTCCAACATCCAAGTGGAAACTCATTACCATCTCATCGCGCTGGCTGAACTCATTGGTAGCTAACGCTTGGTTTTGATTGGCATCAGCATTGGGGTTCTGCTTCAGTCGGATGAGCAAATCGCGTCCCACCTCACTTCTCTGGCTTGCAACGGCCATTGTTGCCGTAACGGGGGCAATTCTCCGCTCCGTTGGTTTGGGAATCAGAAAGCCACCAAGATCACTCCGTAAATCTGTTGCGATTACCGTTGAGGGGCCATCGCCATTTGAGACAATGGTGTTTCCTCGGTCATCGGCATCTTCATTGAGACGTTCAATGGCACTGAACAAGGCGTGGCGTTGCATCTGCCCTGAGATGTACACGCGGTCGTCCGGGCGTTTTTTGATGGACGATGCGTTACCAAGCAGTTTTTCACCCCGGTTGGCTGCATGGTCACTCATCGGTGCAATGAGTGTGACAGTAATGGATTTGATGAGCATGGTTTTGTTTGGTTTAAGATTTGGACTCGTTGGTAATGTCATCAGGGTAGGCTTCAATGGTGGGCGGGTTCGGTACTGGAGGTGTTTTGGCTTGGTAAGTGTTCAATCGCATGAAGGTGATAATCAAATCGCTGGCTTCTTTGGGTGTTATGGCTCCCGTAAATACGGCTTCTATAAACCGCGCAGCATCCGAGTCAATATCACGAAAAGTTGCTCTGCCAATGATACTGCCTAATCGGGAAAGTGGATTTGATGATGATGTATTACTGCCGAGTGTGCTTTCTAATTCTGTCAGCACACGGTTTTTATACTCATCAATTGTTCTTGATGGGTCTTTTGCATTGTTTTCTTTTCCGATCAAATAAGCTGCCCTGTTGAGTGACGCACCGTAAGCTCTCGCTGACTGCACAATGTCAAGATCGATATTTCTATGTTGTGTCATGTAATGGTTGATTAGGGTTCTCAATTCAACAGGGTAGGTAGCGCGATACGCTAAGAAATTTTGGAACGAGTCAGGCGTGTACAAGCGTAAAAAACGCTCTGCCATCATTCTGTAAAGCTTTTCTTTCGGGGTTGGATCGTTGTTGCTCTTCCCGTTTTTTTTCTTTGAATTTTTCTCTTCTGAATTCTCCTGAGGTTTGTCGTAAAACAATTCGGCTTTGTGCAACGCCGAAACGATAGTGGTCAGATCACTCTGTTGAACAAGTTCAATTAAGTGATGACCAAAGGTTTCTTGTATCGTTCCGGCATTTGAGACGATATACAGCGGCCTGTTTTGCAGGCTATCAAGTGTTATCATGGCCCAATTACTGGCGGACAGACTTGAAAAACTGCCAACTTCGCGTGCCCACCGTCCAACAGCAGCAAGCAAACTAACCACGCCCAACGGCCCACTACTGAATGTGGTTGCTCCCGGATAATTACCGTAAAAACAGGCCGGACGACTGTAATCACCTTTCTTACCTACTTTGGCGGTATACTTATCCCCCTCGTAAGTTTCACTTAATGCTTTGAATACGCGAACAAACTCAATCAGCGGTCTTTGCTTAATTGCCCCTTCCTTCCAGATGTCCAAGTCGGGTATCAGGCCATAATTTGCATTTTTATCTTCAGTCAAGGGGATTCGGGTGTAGATACAAGGCTTCAATGTGGTTAGAGTAGCAACAGCCGTAAAAGCAGCTTCCAATAGGCTGGTTTTAGGGTCTGATGGTGAAGACCTGCCTTCGTTCAAAACCTCCCTCACCATGGGAGCGAAGGATTGAAAGAGACAGGTCTCAGAGTGACGATTAATGGGCTTTGATAAGTCAGCTATTAGTTCAATTATTTTCGATACTATCCCTCCTGCATTACTACCCGTTAATACGTGTGGAGCCACTAAAAATCCGTTCTCTTTCTTTATTTCTTTGCCCCATATTGTCTTTAACTTAAAGTTGCTACCAGCCTGCACTGCAAAATATTGGTCTCGCGAAAGATTCTGGTACGAAAGCGTTTCGCCAAGTCTTGGTATGTCTTGTGTGTATAAAATACACTTACTTAGTCCCAACTCCAGAGAGTGTTTCGCTAACCGCACTAATTCTGCCATGTTTGTTAGGTCTTTAGCGAAGGCGTTTTGCTCAACAACCGCAGCAGCTAATCCATAGCGAGGATATGGATGCCAATCATTTGGATTTATCATATCATTTCCCAATTTGCTTCCACCCAACCATCATTTGAACCTAAATAAAGCGGTGCTGCCGGATCGTTGAGGGCAGACATAAGCAAGTGTGACAACGTTTGTGTAGTTTTCATTCGGTACTGAAACGAGCCATTTGGAACCACATATGTTCTAATTGCAGGGCTAATGTAATAGTATGGGAAATAAGGCTTTAGACAATCCAATTTTATCTTGGTTCCTTCTGGTGCGTTCTGCATTTCTTCAAGAGTGAGTCTATTGAAACCATCTTCGTTGGTTTCACTCTTCTCTTTTCCATCGCCAAACACTAATTTTCCTGACTGTTGTCGTTTGAATATTTCCGATACTCTGTAATCATGGTGTTTACTCGACCCCAAAAAACTGTTTTTGCTACCCGTATTTACATTTTTAAGCCAATAATCATCGAAACTGATTACCTGTGGAAGAAATTGAGTTTCGACTTTCAAGTGGTACGTCAGAAGGCTTGCGAACCCCGAACCGCTTTCCGGTAAATCTGAGTCAGATAACCAACTTGACTGATGCCATACCATTTCTTGCCCATACCGCGCTTTTGCTTCAGCCCGTAAACCAGTAATTTGCTTCTTCTTTTTTTCTTTGCCTTCGATAATTTTCGTTCGTGTTTCTCCTCCAAAATGCCAGCCCAACGCATTTTCCAGCATCCCAAAAATCATGGCATCGGTCGGGTGAGCCTGACTGCGGTAATACGCTCCCGGTTGAGCGGATACCATCGACAGCGGTGCCAACGCCTCGATGGTCAGGATTGCGGCCGTATCCAATACGGGCGGCTCCAAAAAGAAATTGAGGTCTATGCTTTCCATGCTTTCAGAATTTAAAGTAAGGCTCCAAAGCCACTGCCGGTCAGGTCACCCACACCCACCAGTTGGGCAAACCGAATCGCATCGGGTGTACCCCTGATTATGACCGGGCATTCACTGCCCTTATGTTTTGTGCTTTTGATTGTGGCGAACTTGGTGCGGGCCCGGGCAAAGCTGCGGTCAAATTGCACGGTGGCTGACAAATGCTCCGTACCGAATCCTGCCGCAGAGAGTTTCTGTTGGAAGATTCCCGTAAGCATCTTATCGGCATCCGGGTTGTCCCAAAGCAGATATTCCCGTGAGCCATCCGGTCGCTTCCGGCGGGCAACCACCATACCGTCAACCTTAAATCTGATTTGGGTTGGCTCCGTCAGCAAAGGCGTTTCAATTGCTTTTTCAACTTTCATTCCGAAAGCGACCACAGGGTCTTTCAGGATACCACGGGCGAGTTGCCAAGCACGTCCTTCATCGTGAAAGCCGACCGTCCAAGTTGCTTTCTCCAAAAAAAACAGGTTTCTCCCGATTGGCTTGCCCCCCCGCAGCCATCCAAAGCTGTAAAGGCTCAACCCGTCGTGCAGGTTGTTGGGGCCGAGCCATTTGTGTATGGCACCGGTCAACTGGTGCAGGTGGTCAAACGGCACGGGCTGGGTGCTGGGGCTCAGGTGTAGTTGCAGGCGCATGGGCTTTATAACATTGATGTGCCAAAGGTAAACACCCGCTCCCTCATAAGTTGATGGAGCGGATGGCCCCCGGTTTTTTATTTTCATTTTATTTTCATTCCGCGTAGCGCTCCCAGCCCGCCTTCAGCCGCGCCGCCACATCCGACCGCAGGGTTGCCGGTTCAAGTACCTCCACCTGGTCGCCGAAAGCCAGTATTTCGCGCCGCAACTCGTGGTTCACCACCACGTGCAGCTCGAAGTCAAGGTATGCGGGTGTCTCGGCAATGGCTTGCTGGCTGGTATGCAGTGGCAATGACCGCACATATTCGGCTTCGGTGCGCTCAAACCGCAGCACAACCCGCTCCACCGGGCCGCCCGGCGGTACGGTCACGCCAATCACCTGCCGCCGGGCGGCGCGGTAGTCCATCCCGCGCCGGGTATCAACCGTGCGGGTGTCCAGCGTCAGGCCGCTCATCCGGTCAAGGCCGAAAGTGCGCTGTCCCTTGCCGGTTTCCAAATCGAAACCGTCCAGATACCAGCGGTTGCGGTATTCAAACAGCAGCCCCGGCTCGACACTGCGCCAGCGCTGCCCTTCCCGGGCGTTTCCGTCCTGCGGGTAGGGTTGGTAGTGGAATCCGACCACCCGTTGGAGATGCAGGGCGTTCCAGAGGGGTTCGAGCAGGTCAAGCCCCCGGAAACCGTCGTGCCGCTCCAATTGCAGGTGCCGCCCCACCGCCACACCGGGCTTGGCCAGTGTTTCAATCCGGAGGCCGCGTTCAAGTAAACGGACATACTGCACGAAGTCTTCCACATCGGCTTCGGTGGGCAGGTCAAGGCAATAACCTCCCTTCTGCCGGTCAAAAGTGACCGGCAGACCGTACTGGTTCCGTATGTCGTTTATGTCGCGCTCCACGGTAGGGTTTGACACCTGGGCGAAATCCTTACCGCGCAGGTGGTCGCAGATTTGCAGCAGGGAGGGGTAGGTGAAGGGCTTGTCCATCAGCCGGAGCAGGCAGAGTTGTCGGCGCAATCTGGCGGAGTCTTTCACGGGAGGGGGGTGTGCTTCAGCTAAGGTGAAACCATGTTTTAATATATGTATATGTGTCCCGCATATGTGCGTCAGGAACCGGGCTTGCTGCCGTAAGCACACGTTTTCCGACTGGCAAGGGGTTTTCGGTGCGGGCGGTTGGTTTTCGGTGCAAGCGGTGGCCGGTTTGCGGGAACCGGCTTTCCCGCAAAGGTCGCCTTAAACGGGATGTTTGAAACCCGGGTCCGGGACAAACCTTACCCGCGTGGAAAAACAACGCATATTCCGGTGAGGGTGTGCCGGATCCGCCAGGCGGCGGTTTTTGCAATCCCTGAACTGATGATGGTGCCATCAGCGTCAACAAACAGCGACAGCCTGACTAATCTTTAGTCAGGCTGTCGCGTATCGCTTCATCAACCAGCACCGGATTGGATCTGCCGGGACGTACCTTGGAGCAAACAAATCAGGAAATTTGTTGCCGTGATTACCGACAGGTAATCCAAGCCATCAACAGTGCGTCCTGGTCAGGTCCCAATATGGTAAGCTTACCCGGTTAAGCTTATTTGGCAATGATGAGCCTGGCCGTTTTGGTGGCTTTGCTGCCTTGCACGCTCACAAAGAACAATCCCCGGGGCAGGTGGCCCACCGGTATGGTTACCTGGCTTACGCCTTCCTTGAGTTGTACCTGCCGGGTCACGAAAGACCTGCCGTTCATATCGCCCATCCTCACCTGCACGGCAGTTTCACCGGCAAAACCCGACAGGTCAAGCGTCACTTCCCGGCTGGCAGGGTTGGGATGCAGCTTCAAGGTAAGCGCATCCATCCGCTTGCCGCCTTCCGCCTCGGCGCTGATGCGGCAAGCACTGCAGGGCTGGATGGTGAAATCATCGAAGTAGGCCGCACTGCCGTTGCCGGTCCAGGTATTCAGGATGGCCGTTGTGCCGGTGGGTGTGAATACGATGTCCCCCGATTGGGTCCATGCAGTGGAAGTCATTTGCCTGCCCGGATTCTTTGTCCCGTCGAAGCCATTGACGACGACCCAGATATCTGATCCACCCACTGCCTTCACCCAGGCCCTGGCCACGTAAGTGGCACCCGGCGTCAGGCCGGTCACCGTATAGCCGCCCCCCCCATCGGAGAAGTAGCCCGATTTGGCACCCGTGGAGCCCGGGCGGAGATTGGCCGTGTTGATGGTGGCCGTGCCGTAGGCGGACCAGCCGGTGAAATCATTCTCAAAGCCGAAGTTGCCCGTAATGCTGCCGCTGCGGAACAAGGCCGAGGCTGGGATGGCGGTTTTGGAGAGGGTGCTGCTGGAGTAACTCACACCCAGCGATTCCCCCCCGCCATTCTCAAAGAAGGTAACGGTGATGGCGTGCTTGCCTGCTTTCAGGCCAATGGTGCCGCTTCTTTCCTGGCTGGCGTGCAAGCCATCGTTGTTGACCACTTCGGTCGTGCCGATGTAGAGCTTGCTGCCGTCGTCGGAAGAGGTGTAGAAGGTGTAGGTGCCATCCGATGGCACGTTGACATAGCCGGTGAACCTGAATGCGAAGTTGTCATTCCGGTTTCTGGGCGAGAGATCGAAGTTGGTGACGTTGCCCTGCTTGGCGGCTGTGAGGCCATCGAAGTTGGGCAGGGTACTCCAGGTGCCTTCGTAGTACTTGTAATCCAGGCCGGCAACGGTGCCGGGAGGATTGTCGGCGGCACGCAAAGTCATGCCACCATGTTCGTAACAACCGATATCAACCGTACCGCCCACGGGCCGTGTGACATTATCCAAATCGTTGGCCGGTGCAAAGGAATTGTTACCGGCGTTGACTGCGGGGCTTGAAGGTTGCAAATGAAAATCGGCGTTTGCCGGATCGGTTGAGGCATTGACAAACCCGACATTTGCTTGCGAACCCGTAGCATACGTTATGTTTGTCGAACCTATCGTGCCTTCTATGTTACCGACAAAAAGATTGTTTTCAACAGGAGGGGGGGTAAGGGTATATATTTTTATTGCCCGCATCCTACTGGACAGCGTGGGGTCCTGTACCGCTATATTGTTATGGATGGAACAGCCGGATCCTTCAACTTGGATTTCGCCATTATACCAACCATGCCTGTCCAGGATATAATTGTTATAATAACAGGTATTGTTACGGATCGTCACGTTTTTACTTCCGAATACGTGGATGGCCCTGCCTCCATTCTTGTAAATGAGATTGTTCTCCACAAGGTTGGGGTAGCTGAAATTGAAGCCATTCTCATTGTTATAATCGAAAATGATACCGTTGCCGTCGGTGGGTGCACCTGTACTGGCAACATTCGAGGTCGCCTCGTTATTGTAAATGATGTTGTTCCTTAAAATATGGTGGAATCCCGGATTGTTTTCCCTGTCGCTACTTGCCGCAATTGATATGCCGCTACCGTTTTCGGTAATTCCCATACCCTTGCAGTTATCGGTAATCAGGCAAGCTTCAACTATTATGTTATCCGAATTGCTGCCTTGGATGCCGCTGAAAGGAGCATGGTGTACCCAGCAGTCCCTAACCGTGATCCGGTTGCTTCCATCCAGGTTCATGCCGTGGTAAACACTTCGGGTATTCGCCTGGAAAGTGACTTCCAGGCCTTCAATGGTAACACCGACGCTGTTGACAATCGCAATTGCGTGATACAGGGAATTCGACTCGATTTTTACCTGCCGCCGGTTTATGGCTTTAATGATGATGCGGTTTGTGTTACTCCCCACCTTGCCATCAAGCTTGATCTCATCAGGTTCAAAATAATAGCCATCGTTGATAAGCAGGACATCGCCGGTGTTTAACTGCGAAACCCCGTATTTTATGGTTCGCCAGGCGCCCCCCGTGGTGTTTGAGCTGCCGGGATTACCGTCATTACCATCGGTGCGCACATAAAAAGTAGCCGCATGGGACGTGCTGATCAAAAACAGCATTGCAAACAAAAGGAACAGTTTATTTCTCATCCCATCATTATTTAAGTTGTTGGAAAATATTTAAGTTGTTGGAAAATATTTAAGTTGTTGGAAAATATTTAAGTTGTTGGAAAAT
>JANPIL010000501.1:0-5238 GCA_031424975.1 Sphingobacteriales bacterium | reverse complement strand
GTAAGGGCAGCCGCGCATGCACATATTGCGGTACTGGCACTGCGCACGACCCAATGCTGTTTGAGCATCCGTTGGCTGAGTCAGGTGCGCCACCCGCCCAATGGTCATTTTGCGGCCATTGAAGTTCTTCTCAATGCCTTTTTTCACTTCCTTCTCCACGCAGTTCATTTCCATGGGCGGCTGGAACTTGCCGTCGGGCAGTACGTCCAGCTTGTCTATTGAGCCGCTGATGCCGGCAAATGTCTCCACGTAGTCGTACCACGGGGCCAGGTCGGCGTAGCGGATCGGCCAGTCAACCGAGATGCCATCCTTCAGGTTGGCTTCAAAGTCGGCTTCGTTGAGGCGGTAGCTTTGGCGGCCCCACATCAGTGAGCGGCCGCCCACGTGGTAGCCGCGAACCCAGTCGAAACCGCGTTTTTCCTGGTAGGGGTTTTCCTTGTCGTTCTCAAACATGTGCCGCCATTCCTCGTTGGCGGTGTAGCCCGTGCGGACGTTGGCCCAGTATTCCTCCTTGGCCATGTTGTCCAGGCGGCCCCGGTGCGGAAACTCCCACGGGTTTTTGGTGGCTGTTTCGTAGCCGGTCACGTGCTTTATGTCGCGTCCGCGTTCCAGCATCAGCGTTTTCAGTCCTTTTTCGGTCAGTTCCTTGGCTGCCCAGCCGCCACTAATCCCCGAACCCACCACAATGGCATCGTAGGTATTCTGGTCTTGCGCCTTTACGTTCAGGTTCATTGTTTCAGTTTAGAATGATAGGATGGAAGAATGATAGAATGACAGAATGAGAGAGTGATTGAATGGAAAAGACGTTTTTTCATTCAATCATTCAACTATTCAATCATTCAGAATTGCATTTACATGGCCCAGGCTTTTTGGCCGGGTTTCAGGTCGATGCAGCCTTCGTAGCGGCCCGGTACCGGCACGTATTCAAGGGCTTGCGTGGCTCCCGGCTCGGAGGTGAAATAGCCGAGCATGGTCAGGTCTTTCATGGTGAAGTAGAAAATCGGCGACTTGGGCTTCATTGTTTCGCTCTTGCGTTCGCTGGTTTCCTTGCCCATTCCCTGCTTGATGCTTTCCTGGTCTTTTTTGGCTTCCTCGTCGCGGCGGGTGCGTTCCGAGAATGCGTCCTTTTCCACTTGCTTGAACACACCGTTGCGTTCGGCGGCGGTCAACGCCACAAATGCTTTTCCGTGCGCTTTCTGGCTCTTGGCATCCACATCGGCCAAGCCTTCAAAGAAGGCCGCCCGGTCAGTGTCAGTGTAGCAGTCGGTGAGCATGGTTTTTACAAAATCGGCCACGCCCGCTTCTTTTGCGCCGGGTGTTTTGGTTTTGGGAATGATGGTTTCGGCTATTTCGCCCACTAATTTCATCACGTCGGGCGTGAATGATTTGGCGGCGGCTTCCGAACTGGCTTTGGTCTGGCAGCCCTGCATGAGGGCTATCAGGGTGGGTGCCGAAAGCGAACCCCCCATGAGGGTGGCCGCCCTGACAATTGCGTCTCTTCTTTTCAAGGTGCTTTCTGGTTAACTGTGCGTGATAATTGAATGTTGCGTGCGAAATGCTCCTAATATTACCCGCTAAAATACAAAAAATACGCGTCCAAAGGCAAAAAAACGTGCCTATATGGATTGATTCCAAATAGTACTGCATCCGTATGTCCGCGATTCCCGGTTTCCAGGTCGGGCCGCCCCAAACCTCAATCCCGAACTTTATGCTTCAAGGTTTCCGTTTCATGGATGAAGGAAAACGAACAAAACCGCAAATTCGATATGAAATTCAAGGAAATCATTGCCGCCCAAACCCCCGTACTGGTGGATTTTTACGCCACGTGGTGCGGCCCCTGCAAGGCGCAGGCCCCCATACTCGATGAATTGTCGCGGCGCATGGGCGGTGCGGCCCGGATAATCAAGGTGGATGTGGACAAGAATCCGGCGGCGGCCCGGCAATACAACGTTCAGGGCGTGCCCACGCTGGTGGTGTTCAAGGCCGGCAAAGTCGTGTGGCGGCAATCGGGTGTGGTGCCCGCCAACCAACTGGAGCAGGTACTGAAGCGTTTTGCGTAATGGTTGGCCGTAGCACACGCTTTAGCTTGTGCGGAAAACCGCAGGTTTTCGGAATCCATGGCGTTCTGAGAGGCAGGTTTGGGCTTTTCAAAAGATACTATTTTACCGCTGGCCTTGACCCGTCCGGGGCATCGGGCAGGGTGCTTGCTTTGCATTTGTGGCAAATGGCTTTATCTTGCGACACAAGGTTGAAGGCATTGGTTTGAGGTATGGGACTGCTGGATTTTTTCAGGAAAGACAAGCCCGCTTCCGCCGGGGCTTCCAAACTGCCCGTCATGGCCGATTTGGGAAACAACCCGCTGCAAGAAGGCGACACCGTGGAGTCGTTGCGTTACGGGTTGGGCAAATGCCGCCTGGTACGCGTGGGTAGCGGTTACGAATATGAGTCGTTGGAAACGGGCGAACGGGTGAGCTGGCTGCGCATGGTGGATGCGGCGACGCAATTGCAAAAGGTGAAAAAACTGTAAGCCAGCCTCTTGTGTAATTCCGATACGCTTTTTTTGCCGTGCCAATGCGGTACGGCCAACGTTCCGCCGGATTTCCCGTTCCCCGGAATGGCGGAAAATAGTATCCCCCGAAAACACCAAACCCCTTTGCCTTGAACAGATGGCAAACAGTGAAACCAAGTGATTTACGTATGATAGTGGTCGAAAAAAAAGCAGTGGAAAACAGTAACCAGATACACGTTTCGTCCGAAATAGGGACGTTGCGGCGCGTGATTGTGCATAGCCCCGACAGCGGATTGGGCAAAGTGGTGCCATCCAAGGCGCAGGACTGGCTTTTTGAAGACATTGTGCACTTGGACACGATGCGGCGCGAAGAGTACGACTTGTATATCAAAATCCTGCTGTATTTTCTGGATCCCGGAAAAGTGCAGGGCAAACTCGAAGAGATTGACAACCCCGCCAACCGGCGCAACTTTTACAAGCCCGACCACCCGGATTATTTCAACTCGGACAAAGTGATAGACCCGCAGTTGCTGCTGGCCGATATCCTGGAAAACCCCGGCGTGCAACAGCGGCTGCTGGCGGCCATCTGCGCCGTGGAACGCTGTTCGTACACGGTGCAGGAATATCTGGCCACGCTTTCGCCCAAGGAACTGGCCAAGACGCTGATTTCCGGCACGTTGCCCAGCAAAGCCATGATTTTCGCGCCGATCCCGAATTTTATCTTCACGCGCGACATCGGCATCACCATCAACGGGCATATCCTGCTGAACAAGCCCGCTAAGCTCGCCCGCACCCGCGAAGCCCTGCTGACCCAGTATATTTTCCACAACCACCCGATTTTCAGCCACCTGCGCCATAAGATACTTGAGATTCCCGAAAGCGAACACCATTTCCTGCTGCCCGACGGCGAAAAGGACTACAAACGCGCCACACTGGAAGGCGGCGATGTGATGATGGTAAGCCCGAACCATTTGCTGATCGGTCTGAGCGAACGAACCTCGGCCTACGCCATCAACCAGGTGATAAAAATCCTGTTTGAAAAGGAAGTGGTGCGGAAGATAACGGTTATCCGGATTCCGAAAAAACGCGATTATATGCACATCGACACCATTTTCACGCAGGTCAAGCGCAACGTTTGGGTGTTGCTCGGCACGCTGTCGCGGGAGGGGGAGGAGATGGAAAAACGCGATTTTATGGAAAGCCTGCAAGACGTGAAGCAATCGGAACGGCTGAAAATCATGCAGTTTGTGAAAGGCAACGTGGAACACCCCGTGCCGTTCGATTATCTGGAGGATTTACTGGACGATATCAGCCGCAACGACTTGGGCTGCGCCGAAAAAACGGTTTTCGTGTATTCGGGCAACAACGAGTTTCCGTTTGGCGCACGCGAGCAATGGACCGACTCGTGCAACCTGCTGGCCCTGCGCGAAGGCGTTGCCATCGGGTATGACCGCAACGACAAGACGATTGAGGCGTTCCGGCAGGCCGGGTTCACGGCGGTGAAAGCCGCCGAACTGCTGCGGCAGTTTGAAAATGGCGAAACCACGCCGGAGGCTGTAAAAAATACCATTATCTTGCTGCCATCCGCCGAATTATCGCGGGCACGGGGCGGCTCGCACTGCATGAGTATGCCGCTGTTGCGCGATTCGATTTAATGCAATTTGAAATGAATGGATGATGGAATGAGCGAATGAAAATCCCTTTTTTCATGGGTTCATTCATCTGGCGGTTCATGCATTTGTCCTATTTATTCTGTGATTGTCCGGGATTATTCTTCAAGGAGGTTTGGGCTTTTTGAAACATACTATTTTGCCACACCTGTTTTGCCCTCCTGCAACGAACCTCCGCCCCGGCGGACAGGTTGTGGCAAACAGTGCCATGCCCGGTTTTGGAGGCCGTCGGAATTGTCACAAGATTCTTCCAGAAGGACAACCCGGATATGAAATGTCAGGCAAACATCCATTATTCTGTAATCCTATCATCTCATCCACTCATTCCATACATTGAAATAAATGCAGACAACCCCTTACCTACTGATGATCAGGCCGGTACGGTTCGCCTTCAACGAGCAGACCGCCGCCAGCAATGCCTTCCAAGACCCGGCAGCCCTGCTTGAAGCCGAGAACGTGCAGCAAAAAGCCTTGGCTGAGTTTGACGAGATGGTGGCCAGCCTGCGCGGCTTTGGCGTGGATGTGACGGTGGTGGAAGACACGCCCGAGCCGCACACGCCCGATGCCATTTTCCCCAACAACTGGGTTTCGTTCCACGAACTCAACGGCGGCACCGTTTGCCTGTACCCGATGCAAGCCCCCAACCGCCGCCTGGAACGCCGCCCGGATATTGTTGAACAACTCAAAACCCGCTTCCAAATCTCGCACGTCCTTGATTTTTCGGCGCGCGAAAACGAAGGCAAACACTTGGAGGGAACCGGCAGCATGGTGCTGGACCGCGATTTCCGCGTGGCCTACGCCTGCCTGTCGCCGCGCACGGATGCGGGTTTGCTGGATGAATTTGCCCGGCAGATGGATTACCGCACGGTCAGTTTCCACGCCACCGACGAGCAGGGCAAAGCCATCTACCACACCAACGTGGTCATGTGCATAGCCGAGCGGTTTGCGGTAATTTGCCTGGACTGCATCCGTGATGCCGACGAACGCGAACGGGTGCGCAAGACCTTGGAAGCCAGCCGCAAGGAAATCATTAAAATCAGCATGGATCAGCTCCACCGG
>JANPIL010000500.1:0-12344 GCA_031424975.1 Sphingobacteriales bacterium | reverse complement strand
CCACTCTCGTGTCTTCACGCGCCACTCTCGTGTCTTCACGCGCCACTCTCGTGTCTTCACGCGCCACTCTCGTGTCTTCACGCGCCACTCTCGTGTCTTCACGCGCCACTCTCGTGTCTTCACGCGCCACTCTCGTGTCTTCACGAGTGGCACGGCGGGTTTGGCCTTTTTGAAAGTTGAGCCGGGCGAAATCCCGCTCTTGGGCGGGGATACTATTTTCCCAGTTCCTGCGACCGCCGGAAAGCACTGCCCATCGCCTCGCGCACATCTTCTTCTACCCGGTTGTCGAGGAAAACCTTCAGGGCCGCTTCGGTTGTGCCGCCCTTGGAAGCCACTTTTTTTATCCAGTCCTCGCACGAAAGCGTGTTCTGGTTCTGTAAATGCACCGACCCCATGAACGTCTGGTTCACCAGCATTTCGGCCTGCGCCGCCGTAAAGCCCAGTTCCGTGCCCGCCTTAATCATGGCATTCATAAAATAATACACGTAGGCCGGGCCGCTGCCCGACACCGCCGTGGCCGAATCAATCAGCCGCTCATCATCCACGTACATGGCTTTGCCCGTGGTGTTGAGCAGGTTTTGGATAATGAACAACTCCTTACGGTCCAAGCCGGGGCTGCAACTGAACACCGTCATGCCCATGCCGATTTGCGAAGGCAGGTTGGGCATGGCCCGCACCAGTTTCGGAATGCCCAGCGTATTGTCCAAGGTACCAATATCCACGCCCGCCATGATGGAGAGCACAATCTGGTCGGCGTGTAGGAACGGACGGATCATTGGAGCCACCGCGCCATAATCCTGCGGCTTTACAGCGATGATGATGATGTCGGCCTGGCGGATGAACTCACCGGCGGCGCGGAATATATTATAATCCGGGATTTCGGGCAGGCGATTGCGCCCTGCATCACTGCGGATGAGCAGTTGCATTTCGGCGGGTGTGGCAAAATGCGAGGCCAGCAGGCTTTTGGCGTAGGTGGTGCCCATGTTTCCGGCACCGGCAATGAGAATGTTCATGAGGGTCTTGTTTGCAAAATAGTATCTTTTGAAAATGCCAAACCCCCTGCCTGACCCGAAGATCGAGAGTCTTGTCCTGAACTGGCGCGAGGTTCTCACCTCGCTGTCCGCCATGTTCCGAGATTCCCATCTCGGCGGCGTTGATGCACCTGCGGCAGGTTAAGAACCTGCCCGCATGGGCGGCACGAGGTGGGAACCTCGCGCCAGTTCGGTTTATTCGTTCATTCTGCCATGCAAAATTCAATATTGAAAAACAGTATCTTTCAAAAACCCCAAACCCGCCCCGGCCTTTTTCACTCCCCTTCGGGGCCGCGGGCTTGTCAATCGTTCTTGGACATCAGGAAATCCCGGAAAGCATCATACTCATTTGCCAGCGGGATGGATTTGCGCTCTTTTTTCAAAAGGATTTCCAGCGAAGGCGGCACGGCGGGCTGCCGGCCGGTAGCCTGGCTCACGGCTTCGGCAAACTTGACCGGGTGCGCCGTTGCCAAGATTATGCCCGGCACATTTTCCTTTTCGGCTTGGTAGCGTTTTAGCGCGGCATAGCCCACCGCGCCGTGCGGATCCATGAGGTAATGGTGTTTGCGGTAAAGTTCCGCGATGTTTTTTTTGGTGTCCGCATCCGAAAAACTGTATCCGGTGATTTCATCATTCATTTCCACCCACGAATCGCCGAACAGTTTGCGCATCCGGGCAAAGTTGCTCGGGTCGCCCACGTCCATCGCGCTGGAAAGCGTCTGCACGGAGGGTTTGGGCCGGTAGTGCGCCGATTGCAAATAATCGGTCACGGTGTCGTTGGCATTGGCGGCGGCAATGAACCGGCGCACGGGCAGGCCCATGCGCCAAGCCAGCAGCCCAGCAGTGAGGTTGCCGTAGTTACCGCTGGGCACGGAAAACACAAACGGGGTTTCGTATTTCTTCTGGAATTGCCGGTAGGCATCGAAGTAATAAAAACTCTGGGGCAGCAGCCGCGCAAAGTTGATTGAGTTGGCTGAAGTCAGGTACAGTTGGTTTCGTAAATCCTCATCCGAAAAAGCCGTTTTCACCAGCCGCTGGCAATCGTCGAACGTGCCGTTGATTTCGAGCACCGTAATATTTTCGCCGAGTGTGCAAAACTGCGCCTCCTGCACCGGACTCACCTTGCCCGACGGATAAATAATGACCACTTCGATGCCCGGAACTTGGTAGAAACCTTGCGCCACCGCACTGCCCGTATCGCCGGAGGTGGCCACCAGCACGCGTACCTTGCGGGTTTCGTTGCGGAGCAAATGCGCCATCACGCGCGACATGAACCGCGCCCCCACATCCTTGAAGGCCAGCGTGGGGCCGTGGAAAAGCTCAAGCACGTGCGTGTGGGCATCAAGTTCGATGAGCGGGATTTCAAAATCCAACGCGTCGTTGCAGATGCGGCGCAGTTCGGCATCGCCGATTTCGGCACCCGTAAAATGCCGCGCCACTTCAAAGCCGATTTCGGGCAGGGAAAGCGAAGACAGCCGCGCGAAAAAGGCATCGTTTAAGGCCGGGATGGTTCCGGGCATGAATAAACCCCCGTCGGCGGCCAAGCCTTCAATGACGGCGTGCGAAAAAGTGGTGGCGGGAACTTGGCGGTTGGTACTGAAATACTGCATGGAAAGCGGCTTGGAATGTTTCTGCAACAAAAAATCAAGTGGAGTTTTCCCGCCGGTAGGCTGGCGGAATTGTGGAGCGGGCGGGCAACGGGGTTTGGCGTTTCCGGGAGATACTATTTTGCCAGCCGGTTCAAGAACCCGGCTTGGCGTTGGTTTTGCCCGCCTTGCCGCGCAGTTTCAGCCGTTGTTTCTGGCGTTTTTTCAAAGCCTTGTGCATCTCGTACAAGGCGCGGCACTTGACCGCCTCGCCAAAAAAACAAAGCCCCGCGTTGAATATCACCAAACTTATGGTGCCGAAAACCACCCAGCGAATAGTGGCCGCGCCGCTGTGCATCAAATACGAAGCCTCGTTGATGAGGCACAGCCCGAAGCCCGTCAGCACCAGACCCAGCGGCGCGAATACCTGCCAACGCTTATACAGTGTCCATTTCTGCTGTTTGAGGGGCGGCTTTTTTTCGGGTAGGTACATGGTTTTGAATCACGTGGGAAGTTGGCGGTTCAACAAGCGCGAAACTAACGGTTTTGAATCAAAAGGCATTGCTTTTGTTCAAATATGGCGGTAAAAAGGCGGGTTTGGCCTTTCCGGAAGATACTATCTTCCGAACAACCCCACCCCAACCCCTCCCCGCAAGGGAGGGGCTTTTCTGCTCCCCTCTCAGCAGGAGAGGGGCCGGGGGTGAGGTTTTCCCTCAGAAAAAAATCTCCTGTGCCAGCCGGTAGGTATTGGCGTGGGCTTCAATGATGTCGGCGAGGCGCGCCGAGTAGCCGCCGCCCATGCTGGCCACCACCGGGATGCGGTGGCGGCGGCAGGTTTCCCACACCATGCGGTCGCGGGTTTTGCAGCCTTCACGCGTGAGGCCGAGTTTTCCCAGCTTATCGGTGGCCAGCACATCCACGCCCGACTGGAAGAACACGAAATCAGGCTGCACGGTGTCCATCAGGCGCGGCAGGTGGTTTTGCAGTTC
The DNA here is from genome assembly GCA_031424975.1 of Sphingobacteriales bacterium. Classification (GTDB taxonomy): domain Bacteria; phylum Bacteroidota; class Bacteroidia; order Cytophagales; family 172606-1; genus Xanthocytophaga. Next base: position 8,738 of record JANPIL010000500.1, on the reverse strand, counting down.
CGAAAGATAGTATTTGTCGTCGGCGTGGTCGGGCAGGGGCACGTCCAAGTCCGATTGTTCCTTGTGCAGCGGATAGTTATTCGCGCCGTGCATACTGAAGGTGAACACACGCGGCTCATCGCGGAAAATCTGCGCGGTGCCGTTGCCTTGGTGTACGTCCAAATCAACCACCAGGATTTGTTTCGCCAAGTCATGGAGCAGCAGGTAATTGGCGGCGATAGCTATGTCGTTGAGCAGGCAGAAACCTTCGCCCCGGTCGGTGAAGGCGTGGTGTGTGCCCCCGGCAATGTTCATTGCCGCGCCGTGTTGCAGCGCAAATCCGGCGGCCATGACGGTTCCATGGGCAATCACTATTTCGCGCTGCACCAGCGTTTCAGAGAGCGGAAAGCCGGTTTTGCGCACTTCGGCGGGCGTGAGTTGCAGGTTTTGCAGCCGGTGCCAATAACCGGCATCGTGCGTGGCGAGCACCCATTTTTCGGGCAGCGGCGGCGGGGCGAAAAAGTTGGCGGCCGTGATGGTTCCCTCGTAAAGAAGCTGTTCGGGCAGCAGCGTGTATTTCTCCATCGGGAAGCGGTGGCCGGGCGGCAGCGGGTGCGCATACACCGGCGACCAAGCGATTCTGAGCATATCTTTCAAGGTTGTTCTGTCATTGCGGCAATGGCGAAACAACCCCGAACGCATTCGTTTGGTTTTGCATCCGGCCAACGGGCTGTATTTTCCGTCCTTGTAAATCAACTTGAAAAAACCGGGTTTCCGCTGCATATTGCCGCATTTTTACGGAAACATGGGGCGCAGGAAAATCTATTGGAGTTGCCAGGTGGTGGGGTGGGCAGGTTATTCGCTGGCCGATTTGCTATTGTACGCCCTGCGCGACGGCTACAATGCCGGCATGGCCATCAACGCCCTGCTCACGGTTACGTTCGGCATTGGCATTACGCACGTTTACCGCCTCATCCTCAAGCGGTTGCGTTGGCTGCAACTGCCATTGGAACAGATTATCCCGCGTACGCTGCTGGCCGTGCTGCTCATGTCGGTGGTGATGTCGGTGATCAGCATACCGCTCGATTATTTCACCATTCCGGGCATCCGGCGGCGCGTGGAGGAGATTGGCGGCGTGCCGGTGTTGTTTTTGGCGTTTTATTTTCTGAATTGGAGCAAAAACCTGCTGCTTTGGTCGGTGATTTACCACATGTACCAGTATTTTTCGGTGGGGAAAAAGAACGAGATTGAGCGGGTGCAACTCGAATCGTCGGTGCGCGACTTTGAGGCCAAGATACTCAGGGCGCAACTGAACCCGCATTTCATGTTCAACTCGCTCAACAGCATCCGCGCCCTGATTACCGAAGACCCAGCCAAGGCGCAGGCTTCGCTCACGCAACTCTCCAACCTGCTGCGCAACTCGCTGCTCAGCGACCGGCAGAAAACCGTGAGCCTGAACGAAGAACTCAAAACCGTGCAGGATTACCTTTCGCTGGAAAAAATACGCTACGAAGACCGCCTGCGCGTCCAGACCAACATCAGCCCCGACACGCTGAACGTGCAGGTGCCGCCCATGATGGTGCAGACCTTGGTGGAAAACGCCGTGAAGCACGGCATTTCCAAACCGCTTAAGGGCGGCTTCATCTCGATTGACGCGCAACTGGAACGCAACGTGAAACTGGAACGCAACTTCCTGAACCTGACCATCCGCAACACCGGCACACTCAGCGACAAGCCCAACGGCGACGGCGTGGGCCTGCTGAACACCTCGCAGCGGCTGGTGCTGATTTACGGGCTGAACGCCTCGTTTCAAATAAGCCAAGAAGAAAATGAAGTAGTGCGGGCGGAAGTGCGGCTGCCCGTGCAGTAGGCGGGGGTTTGGCCTTTTGCAGCCATACTATTTTGGCAGGAAGCTAAAATGCCTTTGACGGCAGCCCGCAGCCAGCGGTAGGTTCGGATGTTTTGGAGGATACTATTTTTGGAAGCCGCGGGAACCTTGGCGGGTACGGGCTTTGGCAGAAAAAAAACGAAAATTTTTGTACCGCTCTTGCACCGTGCGGTTTTTGCCGTATCTTTGCACCGCTTTAAGAGAAACGGTGCGGTAGTTCAGTTGGTTAGAATATCGCCCTGTCACGGCGGGGGTCGCGGGTTCGAGTCCCGTCCGCACCGCAAAAACCCCTTGGAATTCGTTCTGAGGGGTTTTTTATTTACGAGGTGCTTGTTGAAACAGTATACTGGTAATCCCAAAACACCACAGGGTCGTCTGCTGAAAACGGATGGCCCTGTTTTGTTTCCCGGCACTTCCAGAAAAACAAAGGCTGTTTTCAGTTCTTGGAAAATGCCTGCGGCTGCCTGCTGATTGCCCCCAAGCGGCGGGTATCCTGTTCAAAATAGTATCTTTTGCAAAGCCCAAACCCTCCACCTCACGGGACTTGGAAAATCCCGCTACACTCTGCAAAAATAGTATCCCCGCTAAAGACGGGGCTTTCAGCTTTCAAAAACGCCAAACCTACCCGATTCCAAACCTTCCCTGCTTCTTGGATCCGGCCACTGTCTTTGTTTCGACAATCGGCTGCACAAAATTTCAATGAGTAATAGTATCCTGTTTTTAGTGAGTAATATATCCTAACCATTGAACGGTATTTTTTGTGTCCGGCATTTTTCAGGAGGCTTTCTTACGTGTCGGGCGCGTGGGTTCTGTTCCGGCGGTTTCGGGCTTGTCCGCACGGATGTTATATTCGTAAGGCAATAACCAAATACACTTTTCACCCGTGGATATGCGAAACAAAATACTGGCGGTCGCCTTGGTGGCCATTGCGCTAAGCGGGGTGCTTTCCTTGTTCTGGTATCAGGAATTGGTGTATCGGCTGCCCACGCCCATTCCCAAGGATTTTGTTTCGGTAGCCACCGGCCACCGCATCCAACTGCCTGCCAATGTTCGCCTGCCGGGTTCAAAGCCGGTGTTGCTGCATTTTTTCAATCCCGAATGCCCCTGCTCACGGTTCAACATCAAATATTTCCTTACGCTGGTAAAGCATCACGGCAAAGACATCCGTTTCATGGCGGTTGTGCCGGGCAACGAAGACTTGGCGGCGGCAAGAGAGATGCTTGGCGGCGAGGTTCCGGTCTTGCCCGACAGCGGCCAGCAACTATCCCGGCGGTGCGGCGTGTATGCCTCGCCGCAAGCCGTGCTGCTGGATGCCCAAGGCGTTCTGTACTACCGGGGAAATTACAACCGTTCGCGGTATTGCAACCAAAAGAAAACCAGCTACGCCGAAATTGCCATCGAAAGCCTGCTTGCCCGCAACCCCTCACCCGGATTCGACGCGCTGGCAACCCGCGCCTATGGCTGCCAACTGCCCGGAAGGGAATGAAAGCACCAGTGCAAAAGCATCAGTACAAATGAACAATACCAATTAATCATACCCAGAAAATACGAAAATGGACACGAAAAAAAATCATGTCAATCCTTTGCCGGAAAGCATCCACACCGAAATCAGGAGAACGGGCGACCGGATATTTGCCATTTCCTTGGGGTGCTACTACCTGTTCGGATTGGTCATTGCCTTTCAATACGGCACTTTCCTGATTGCCTTTGGCGTGGGCGGCTTGTCGCTGGCGGCCTATTACGGCAGCAAATGGCTGCTGCCCAAGCACGGTTTCTACCAGTACGTGGGCAGTGCGGTGGTGGCCGTATTCACCGCCCAGTTTATTTACCAGATGCACGGGCTGTTTGAAATGCACTTTTTCGTGTTCATCGGAGCCGCGCTGCTTATCTGCTACCAGAATTGGCGGCTGCAACTGCCCAACATTATTCTGGTGGTGGCCCACCACGCCGGTTTTGCCTACCTCCAGTACCGGGGCGAAAAGGAAATCTACTTCACCCAGCAGGAATACATGGACTTGCCGACGTTCATCATACACGGGGCGCTGGCGGCGGTTGTGGTCTGGATTTGCGGTTATTGGTCGTGGATGATGGAAAGAAGAACGGCAAAAGAACTGGCCATCAAGGCCGATGTGGTGCGGCAGGCGGGCAATGTGCAACGCAACATCGCCTTTGCCGAATCCATCAGCCAAGGGCACATGGACTCGGCCTATGCCATAGCGGATGACGACGACGAGTTGGGCAGGTCGCTGCTCAAGATGCAGGAAAGCTTGGCGGCCGCCCAGCGCAAAGATGCGAAAGACAAGTTTGTGACACTGGGGCTTGCCCAAATGGGCGATATCCTGCGCAGCGGAGCCGATATTGAGACTCTTTCGTACCGCATCATATCGCATTTGGTCAAATACCTGAAAGCCAACCAAGGCGGTGTTTTTATCTTGGAAGACCAAGAAAACGACCCCCACCTGCGCCTGACCGCCTGCTATGCCTACGAACGCCGCAAATACATGGCCAAGCGCATCAACATCGGCGAGGGGCTGGTGGGCCAGGCCGCGCAGGAGGCCGACAAGATATACCTGACCGACCTGCCGCAGAATTATATGCGCATTACTTCCGGCCTGGGCGATGCCAACCCCGGCTGCGTGCTGATTGTGCCCCTCAAGTTCAACGGCCAAGTGGAAGGTGTGATTGAATTGGCTTCGTTCACGCTGTTCGCCGATTTTGAAGTGGAATTGGTGGAGAAACTTGCCGAAAGCATTGCCTCCGCCGTCGCGACCACCCGCACCAACGAAACCACCCGGAAATTGCTGGACGAACTGCAGCAGCAAACCGAAATGCTCGGCGCGCAGGAAGAGGAAATGCGCCAAAACATGGAGGAACTGGCCGCCACGCAGGAAGGCATGGAACGCCAACGGGCGGAGATGGAAGAAGTGCGGCAGATGGAAATCCAACGGTTCCAGGCCCGCATCCGCGAACTGGAAGGACAAGTGCTTGCATAGCCGGTAAACTTTGTTTTTCCCGCTGCGCAAGCAGGTTTGCCCTTTTGCGACGATACTGTTTTCAATGCAAAGGCCCGCCACACGCGGGCCTTTGCATTGCCGTGGACTGATAGCCGTGGACTGTGGACTGAAACAGTATCTTCCAAAATGCCCAAACCCCACCGCAATCCTGTGGATGCTTGGCCGTGTAACTGCGGTGGGCGGCGGCAAACTGCAACGCCGTTTTGGAAGGCTTGCAAATAGTGCGGATGTTTGCGGATTGCAAAACCGGCGGGCAGCCGGTAGGTTTGCCGGGTGGGTTTGGGGTTTTTGAAACATACTATTTTGAAACCGCCCGAAACCTGTGCCTGCCGCCGAGCCATGCAACGCCAGACACTTCACCTTCCGAAACCATGCACATAATTCCCGCCATTGACTTGATAGATGGCAAGTGCGTCCGCCTGACGCAGGGCGACTACGCGCAAAAGAAAGAATACAACGCCCGCCCGCTGGAAGTGGCACAGCTATTTGAAGATGCCGGACTGACGCGCCTGCACTTGGTGGATTTGGACGGGGCGAGGGAGAAAAAGGTGGTGAACCACCGCGTGCTCGAAACCCTTGCTTCGCGCACCAAGCTGCACATTGATTTCGGCGGCGGCATCCAGTCGGACAACGACATCCGCATTGCGTTTGAAAGCGGTGCGGCGCAGGTTACGGGCGGCAGCGTGGCCGTGAAAAACCCGGAGTTGTTTGCAAGTTGGCTGCACGATTTCGGCAGTGAAAAAATAATTCTGGGAGCTGACTGCAAAAATGAAAAGATCGCGGTCAGCGGCTGGCAGGAGGGCACTGAACTGTGGGTGTATGATTTCGTGGAGCAATACGCCCTGAAAGGCATCCGTTACGTGATTAGCACGGATGTGGCCAAAGACGGGCTGCTGCAAGGCCCCAATTTTGACTTGTACAAGAACATCATGGACAAAACGCCCGGTGTTCAATTGATTGCCAGCGGCGGCGTGACCACGCTGGCCGATGTGGAAAAACTGGCCGCCATGAATATTTTCGGAGTCATCATCGGCAAGGCGATTTATGAAAAAACGATTGCGCTCCCGGAGCTGGCGCGGTTTGCCAACGGCTGATTGTGTTCCGGTACTTGAATCATGTCTGTTGAAAATAGTATCTTTTGAAAACCCCAAACCCCCTGCATTTTCCGGCGGGCGGAAACACGGCCTGCCCGATTCCTGAATTCTGAAACCCAACCAATCAAAAACATGGCCTCATTTGATATTGTTAGCAAGGTTGACGGGCAAACGCTGGACGATGCCGTCAACAACGCCAAAAAAGAAATCCTGAACCGCTACGACTTCAACGGCTCCAAATCCGAAATCGAGCTAGACAAGAAGGAATACGTGATCCATGTGCTGACCGAGAGCGAAATGCGCCTCAAAGCCATCCAAGATGCAATCATGATGCGCATGGCCAAGCAGGGCCTGGATCCGAAATCGCTGGATGCGGGCGAAAGCGAGGCCGCTTCGGGCAACATGATCCGCACGGATTTGAAAATAAAGCACGGTGTGGACAAGGAAACGGCAAAAAAAATAGTGAAACTGATCAAAGACAGCGGCCTCAAGGCTCAGCCCGCCATCATGGATGAGCAAGTGCGCGTGACAGCCAAGAAAATTGACGACTTGCAGGCGGTTATTGCCAAGCTCCGCGCCAGCGACCTGGGCCTGCCGTTGCAGTTTGTGAACATGAAATCGTGATGCGCGTTTTCGGTTTACCGTTTTGCGTTTACCGTTGAAAGAGGCGGGTTTGATGCTTCCGGAAGATACTGTTTTGGCGGGTTCGGCATTTGTATTGTAGATACGTTGCACCGCAACGTCTCCAGCGCGCGGAAAATAGTATGTTTTAAAAAGCCCAAACCCGTCTGTTCATCCGGAAGCCGATTTCCCCTGCCGGTCTGACACACAGTGTCTGACCGGCGTTGCTTTTCATTCCGCATTCCCGAATCCGCATTCGGCATTCTGGAAATAGTATGTTTCAAAAAGCCCAAACCCCGCTGGACTTGGAAAGTCCAGCTACCCCGGTTGGCTTCAAACGGTCAGAAGGGCACGGCTTCCCATTCCCCTGCCGGATTATAGTGAAGGAATCCGTTCCGTATTTCAAGCGGCGAGGCAATGTTATTGTGGTACAACTGGCCCGTGCCCAAACCCTGCGGCAACGGGTTGCGGTGCGTGGCCGTGAACTGCGCAATGGCGTTCAGCCCGATATTCGATTCCAATGCCGAAGTGATCCACCAGCCAATGTGCTGGTTGTCAGCCAATCCGACCCATTCGCGGCAATGCGCAAAGCCGCCCAGCAGCGATGGTTTCAGGATGACGAATTGCGGCCGGATGGCTTCCAGCAACTGCCTTTTGCCGTCGTTGTGCATCACGCCAATCAGTTCCTCGTCCAGCGCAATGGGCAGCGGCGTGGCGGCGCACAGGCCGGCCATCGCTTCCGTTTGTCCGGCCTTGATGGGCTGCTCAATGGAATGCAATCCGTACTGGGATAATTTTTTGAGTTTTTCCAACGCCTCTTCCGGTGCGAATGCGCCGTTGGCATCCACGCGCAGCGTGATTTGTTCGGGCGGATAATGCTGCCGGATGCGGTGCAGCAAGGCGCATTCGCGGTCAAAGTCAATCGCGCCGATTTTCAGTTTCAGGCACCGAAAACCAGCCGCGAGTTTTGCGTCAATCTGCTGGCGCATAAAGGTTTCGGTTCCCATCCAAACCAGTCCGTTGATTTCCATGCCAGTCTCGCCCCGGCTGAAAGGCGTGTCGAACAGCATCCGCTGGCCGCCGTTTTGCAAGTCCAGCCAAGCGGTTTCAAAACCGAATTGCATGGACGGAAAGGCCGCGCCAACCTGCTCCAAAATAGTATATTCTGAAAACCCCAAACCCCCGTTTATGTGCGCACAAATCCGCTGCAAATGCGATTCGTAACCCGGCACATCATCCACGCTCAGACCGGGCAGCGGGGCGCATTCGCCAAGGCCGAAAATTTCGGGACTGGCAGTGTCCCACAGTTTTACGAAATACGTGTCCCGTTCGGTCATCACCCCGCGCGAGGTGCCCGCCTGGAACGTGAATTGCAGGGTGTGTTTGTGATAATCAGCCTTCAGCATAAGCGTATGGAAACCATTTTCGGATATTGGCAGGTGCAATTGGTCGGTTGATTCAAAAAAATGCGCGGTGGTTTCGGGAAGCTGGCCTCACCAACAAACGAACTTATGCACGCAATATAACGTCATTCTGTCATTCACGCATCCAGCATCGGTTATGAATCAGATACGTCAGGTTTTGGTTGCCGCCGGGATACTATTTCTGGTGGTGTTTGTGGTGGTTATTTTCAACCAGATCATGCAGTTGCACTTGTACGCCGCCTCGGTGAACGCGGTTTTCGGCACGGTGGTTTTGGTGGTGCTGGGCGTATTGTTTACCGGATTGCTGGCGGCTCCGGTGCTGCTCTTTTACCGGTTGCCCCAATCGTTAACGCCGCCCGAAGACCAAGCCGGAATGCCAGCGTATCTGCAAAAACTGGGCAAACGGCTCGAAACCAACCGGTTGCTGAAAGGCCAGGCGTACGATTTTTCGCAGCCGCCCGAAATGCAACGCGCCTTGTCGGTGCTGGATTTGCAGGCCAACGCCATTGTTCAGAAAACGGCGCGGAACGTGTTTCTGGCCACAGCAATTTCACAAAATGGCAAACTGGATGCGCTGATGGTGCTGACCACGCACACCAAAATGATCTGGGATGTGGCGCACATTTACTACCAACGTCCGTCGCCCCGCGATTTGCTGCGGCTGTACAGCAACGTGGCCGCCACGACTTTGCTGGCCTCGCAACTCGAAGACCTGGAC
>JANPIL010000499.1:0-15678 GCA_031424975.1 Sphingobacteriales bacterium | reverse complement strand
GCTCAGAGACGTTGCGCGGCAACGCCCCTACCTTTTTTGACGCAACAACATGGACACACACTACATGCAACGCGCCTTGGAACTGGCCGGACGGGGGCGCGGCAGCGTAAGCCCCAATCCGGTGGTGGGCTGCGTGGTTGTGCACAACGGCACCATTATCGGCGAGGGCTGGCACCGGCAGTACGGCGGCCCGCACGCCGAAGTAAACGCACTGCATTCAATCAGTGATGCCAGCCTGGCACTCCTGCCCGAAAGCACCGTTTACGTGACGCTGGAACCCTGCGCCCACCACGGCAAAACCCCGCCCTGCGCCGACTTACTGATTGAAAAAAAAGTGCGCAGAGTGGTGGTTGCCAGCCTCGACACCAACCCGCTGGTGGGCGGCAAAGGCATTGAAAAACTGCGCAATGCGGGCATCGTCGTGGAAACCGGCGTGCTGGAAGCCGAAGCCCGCTGGCAGAACCGCCGTTTTTTCAAGTTCATCGAAAGGCAACGCCCATACGTGGTTTTGAAATGGGCGCAAACCGCCGACGGCTTCATTGCCCGCGACAATTACGATTCGCGCTGGATCAGCAATGCCTTGTCGCGGCGGCTGGTGCACAAATGGCGCGGCGAGGAAGATGCCGTGATGGTAGGAACCGGCACAGCGCACCACGACAACCCGCGTCTGGATGTGCGCGACTGGACGGGGCGCAACCCGGTGCGTATTGTCATTGACCGCCACCGGCGGCTTTCGCCTTCGCTGCATCTGTTCGACCAATCGCAAGACACCATCTGCTACAACCTGCACCAAGACGAAGCGACCGGTGCGGTGCGGTTTGTGAAATGCGCCGAGGCCAGCCCCGCCGAAATCGCACAAGACTTGTACCGGCGCAAACTGCAATCGGTATTGATCGAGGGCGGGTCATTGTTGCTGCAACAGTGGATTGATGCGGGCCTTTGGGACGAGATACGGGTGTTTGGCAGTCCGCAGACGTTCGGGTCGGGCATCCGTGCGCCCCGGTTTGGCGGAAAACTCCTGCAAAGCGAAGCCGTGGCCACCGACCGGCTGGAGGTGTTCGTGCCAGCCTGATGCGGCCCCCCGGCGGCCTCTCCCAACCCCCTCCGAAAGAGGGGGCTTTCAAACTCCCCCTTCGGGGGCTGGGGGGCAATTTGGTAATCTCACGGAATGTTGTAACATTTGTAGCCCGAAAACAGCCACGGGAACGGGAAGCGAAACCTGCGCGAAGCCGTGCGGGTTTTTGTGCTTCCACGCAACACTTTCAGTGCAACCACCTTGGCGGGGTTTTTGCTATTTGCAGGATACTATTTTTCTACAGACACTCACGCCGCGAAACGATGGCGGCAATAGGATTTCGATGGAATTGAACGAGAAAATCAGCGTGGAAGAACGCAAGATCAGGGACGCATTCGAGGCGCGGGACTGGAGCGACATCAAAAGCAACGATTCTTGGGCGGTGTTCAAGATCATGTCCGAATTCGTAGAAGGCTTTGAAAAGCTCTCCAAAATCGGCCCGTGCGTGTCCATTTTCGGGTCGGCACGCACCAAATCCGACAACCCATATTATAAGGTGGCCGAGGAAATCGCGGCCAAACTCGTGCGCCACGGCTACGGCGTGATTACGGGCGGCGGGCCGGGCATCATGGAAGCGGGCAACAAGGGCGCATTCGAGCAGGGCGGCAAATCGGTGGGGCTCAACATCCGCCTGCCTTTCGAGCAGTTCCACAACATTTACGTGGATCCCGACAAGCTGCTCAGTTTCGATTATTTCTTCATCCGCAAGGTGATGCTGGTCAAGTATTCGCAGGGGTTTGTGGTGATGCCGGGCGGCATGGGCACGCTCGATGAGATGTTTGAGGCCGTGACGCTGATCCAGACCGAAAAAATCGGGCGGTTCCCGATTGTGCTCGTCGGCAGGGCCTACTGGCAGGGGCTGATGGCCTGGATTGAGGAAGTGGTGCTGGGGCAGGAAAAAAACATCAACGCCAACGACCTGAAACTGATTAACATAGTGGATACGCCCTCGGAGGCAGTGAAGGTGATTGATGATTTCTATTCGCGCTATCTGCTGCAACCCAACTTCTAACCTTGAGAAAATCCCAGATCATTGCGGTTTTGACGCTGGTGTTCCTGCTGGTTGCCTACGGCATTTACCGCAAGCTCGACGAGGAGTTCAATTTCAATTTCACCTTCGACAACGGCCACCAGTTCTACTCGCCCGACGCGCCACCCGACCAAATCTACTTTGCCGGCGAAAGCGTGCCGCTCGACGAGAAGAAAATATCCCAACGGTTTGGCAAGGAACTCAAGCAGCAGACCTACTGGAACCCCGCGCGGGCGGCCTTGCTGGACCGGGTGAACTACTGGATGCCGCAAATGAGTCCCATCCTGAAGCAATACAAGATTCCCGACGACCTGAAATACTTGTCCGTAGTGGAAAGCGGCTTGCAAAACGTACAGTCGTACAAACGGGCGGGCGGTTTCTGGCAGATACTGCCCGAAACGGCTACCGTTTACGGTTTGGAAATCAATGACGAGGTGGACGAACGCTACCACCCCCTGCTGGCCACGCACGCCGCCTGCCAGTACCTGCGCGACGCGCACCGGCTGTTTGGCTCCTGGACCAGCGCGGCGGCCTCCTACAACCTCGGCATGAACGGACTTACCCAAGCCATGCTGCGCCAACGCAAGGCTTCGTTCTACCAGTTGCGGCTCAACTCGCAGACCACCGACTACATTTTCCGCATCATCGCCGTCAAGCAGCTCATCGAGCACCCAAAAGAATACGGCTACCGCCTCAGCCGCTATTCCACACTCAACTCCGCCCTGCGCACCGTACGTGTCACCGCCTCGGTTCCCGACCTGACTACCTTTGCCCGCAACCATGGAATCTCATACCAGACGCTGCGGATGTACAACCCCTGGATCAAGCGTAACTCCCTGACCATCAAGCGTTCCAAGCGCGGATATACCCTATTGCTGCCGCGCCGGGGCACGAAACCGCCACTGCAAGCCATGAAAATGACCCTGCCCGATGCCACCGACGCGGCGGTAAATGCGCGCACCGACACCGCGCAGGCGGCACAGTAGCTTTTGGAGGAATACCGCAAGGCAGGTTTTGCCTTTCCAAAAGATACTATTCTGCAAAAAAATGTTTCCTTTGTGCAAAAGACAAACCCCTTTGCCATGCACACACGTACGCTCCGCCTATGGCTGCTGATTTTGGGCAGCCTGTGTCCTTTTCTTGCCGCCGCCAACCCGCCGGATTCCCTCACGGAAAATGATTATTACGGCATTGTTTCGGTGCCGGTGCCCAAATTCGTCGAACTGGAAGTGGGCGGCTTGGCCGTGATGCCCGATGGCAGCCTGCTGGTTTCCACGCGTTTTGGCGATGTGTGGCGCATTGAAAACCCCTACGTGAACGGCGAAGGCACGCCCAACTACACCAAATTTGCCAGCGGACTGCATGAGGTACTGGGCCTGGCCTACCGCGACGGAGCCGTGTACTGCGCCCAGCGGGGCGAACTCACGCGCCTGCGCGACTCCAACGCCGACGGCAAGGCCGACATCTATGAACGCGTGTGCAGTTGGCCGCTGTCGGGCAATTACCACGAGTATTCGTTCGGGCCCAAGTTCCTGCCCGGCGGCGACATGGTAGTTACGCTCAACCTGGGCTGGGTAGGCTACGGAGCCAGCCTGGTCAAGTGGCGCGGCTGGATGCTGCGCGTATCGCCCGAGGGCAAAGTCACGCCGTGGGCAACGGGATTGCGTTCGCCGTCGGGCATTGGCGTAGTAGCCGCCACCGGCGATGTATTCTACTCCGAAAACCAAGGCGACTGGGTGGGTTCGGGGCGTATCACGCACCTTGAATCGGGCGATTTTGCGGGTAATCCCGGCGGCTTGCGCTGGACGGGCGAACCGGGTTCGCCGCTGCAAACCAAGGCAGCCGACATTCCCGATACGGGCGAGCCGATGTTTGACGTGGCCAAAACCACGCCGCACCTCAAGCCTCCGGCGGTCTGGTTCCCGCACGGCATCCTGGGCATTGCCACCTCCGACATTCTGGAAATTCCGGACAACGGTTTCGGGCCGTTTGCCGGACAATTCCTGGTGGGCGACCAAGGGCATAGCAAAATCAACCGGATGGCTTTGGAAAAGGTGAAGGGCGTGTACCAAGGCGCGTGTTTTCCGTTTCGCGAGGGTTTCTCATCGGGCATTCTGCGGTTTGAATGGGGCGCGGATAAATCGCTGCTGGTGGGCATGACCAGCCGGGGCTGGGCTTCAACGGGAAAATCGGAATTCGGCTTGCAACGCCTCGTCTGGAATGGCCGCACGGCGTTCGAGATGAAAAACATCCGCGCCACCCCCGATGGCTTTGAAGTGGAGTTTACCATGCCCGCCGATAAAAAAACAGCAGCCAACCCGGCTTCCTATTCCATTGCCGGCTTCAATTACAAATACCACCACGTGTATGGCAGTCCGGTCATCAACCAGCAGGAATGCCGAATCAGGGGCGTAATCGTCTCGGACGACGGACGCAAAGCCCGCTTGGTGGCCGATGGCTTGCGCGAAGGCTACATCCACGAAATCAAGTGCGAGGGCGTGCAATCGGGTAACCGGCTTTCGGTGCTGCATCCGGTGGGTTACTACACGCTGAACCGCATTCCCGACGGCGACAAAATACCGGCCAATTTACTGGCGGCTTCCGCGCCACATAACCACGCGGCAATGGCAGCCATGCCCGCCCCCAAAAACAAGGCTTCCAAAAATAGTATCCCCGCAAATGCCAAAACCCCCGCTCCCGTTGCCACCATGGGCAAGCGGGTGAACAAACTGCCCGCCGCCTGGACCAACGGCCCCGACCAAACGGTGGTGCTGGGCACCAAAACCGGCCTGCAATACGACGCGGCCAGCGTGGGCGTGAAAGCGGGCAGCCGCGTGAAACTCACCTTCAGCAACAACGACGATATGCAGCACAACCTGGTGATTGTGTTGCCGGGGGCGGCCAACCAGGTTGGTGAGGCAGCCATTAAACTGGGCTTGAAAGGGATGGAGATGAACTACGTGCCCAACAGCGCCAAAGTCCTGTACCACACCGGTTTGCTCACGCCCGGTGCCAAGGAAACCATCTATTTTACCGCCCCGAACACGCCCGGCAGCTACACCATCGTGTGTACGTATCCGGGGCATTACATGTCCATGCAAAGCACGCTGAAAGTAACCAGATAGGGCGGTTTTCCTGTCATTCCGACAAAGTAAGCCCCGGAAAAACCATGCCTGAACCAGCCCTTCCGTCTTCCATGCGCCCGGCATTTTTCTGCGGGCTGTGGGTGTTTGCCGCGCTGTTTGCCTATTGTTCCTTTGACGGGTTTTATTTTTACGACGATGCCACGTATGCCCGCTACGCCTTCCGGGCATCGCAAGGCAACCTGCTTTTGAACGAGGATATCTTCAGCCACCGGCTGGGCATTATCCTGCCGGTGGCTTTGGCATACCGGCTTTTCGGGGTCAATGAATGCGCAACGCTGTGGTTTCCGGTGGCTTGCACTTTGGGCGGATTGTGGATTGTCTACCGTTTTCTGCGCACCAAGGATTCCGCCATTGCCATTTGGGCGGCCATGCTGCTCGGTTTGGATTTCTACACGTTGTTCTTCGCCGCCAAACTCTATCCCGATGTAGGGCTCACGTTCATGGCGTTATGCGCCGTTGTGTGCCTGTATAGGCGCAACCGGTCTTTCCACACGGCAATCCTGTTTGTACTGGCTAATTTCTGGGGCTTTCTCTGTAAGGAAACCATTGTTTATTTGCTTCCTTTCTATTTGCTCGTTTTCCTGTACGATTTGCATCTGCGACAGAACCTGCGTTTCTGGATCGGGGCATTTTTGTTGGGCGGCGTTGTGCTGGGGCCTTACTTTAGCTTTTACCACTATTTTACCGGCAACGCCCTCTACCGTTTTCAAGTGATACAGGAAGGGCATTACGTGGCCCCGTACAATTATTTCCACCTTCCGGCTTCCGCAATGGTTCCGCGCCTCACGTACGAGCCGGTTTTGATGCTTATCAGCTCGGGCATGATTGTGTGCTTGGTGGGGGCTTTACCGGTACTTTTTAAGCGGAAATTCTGGCAATGGCGGCACTGGAACAGTGAATTGTTCTGGTCGCGGCTGGCTTTCAGCGGCTTGGCGATGTTCTGGTTTTTCACCACCAGTTTCCGGTATTACAACCCGAACGCGCTTTTTCCGCGCATGATTCTGTTTTTGGTGCCGTTTTTTGCCATTGCCTCGGCGCATGGGTTTTCCAAGGTTCACAAAAACCCGAAATACGCGGCTTTTTACGGGTTTGTTTTTCTGGCCGCCAGCGTTGCCGCGTGGTTTACGGTGGGCGTGAAAATGGCGGTGGTCTATGGCCTGCTTGCGGGGGTGTTTTTTATGGGATGCTTGGGTTTCGGCTTTTTGAAAGATACTGTTTTAGCCCCCCAGCCCCCAAAGGGGGAGAAGCCCCACCCCGGCCCTCCCCGAAGGGGAGGGAGTGAAAAGCCCCCTCTTTCGGAGGGGGTTGGGGGAGGCCGCCGGGGTTTGGGCTTTTTAAAAGATACTATTCTGAAACCGCAGAAAACCGTTTTCCTGCCAATCCTCTGTATTTTACTGATCCATCCGGTCTATACAATGACAAAGCCAACCGAAAGCGGATACTGGCCGGAAAAATACCTGGTGCGCAAATACCTGTCCTCTCCAACAGAAACCTTATTCGTTTTCACTGATAACAAGTTACTCCACGGCCACGACTATCATTACCGGTTCAGTGTTCCCGAACAGGTTCATTATTTGCCTTTTGAAGATTTGCCGGCATACGAGAAAACCGGCGCAAAAAACCCCGGATTGTTCGTGTTGGTCAATGACTATTCAATCGCGTATTTCCGGCTGATCGGGTTTCCCATTCCCGCATTCATACAGAACCCACCGGCAAACTGGCGGTTGGTGGAGGCGCAGGGCGGCGTGCATTTGTACGAGGTCAAGTGAACGAAACTCTGGCAGAGTTCTGAACTCTGCCAGAGTTAATTGCCGGACGCATCTTTCGGCGGAATGGCAAGAACACTTTTTTCTGTGGACTGTTGACCGTGGACTGCGGACTCGAAATAGTATCCCCGCTAAAGACGGGGCTTTCAGCTTTCAAAAACCCCAAACCCGCCCCGCGCTAAAACCGCCAGCGCACAAAAGCTTCCATGGCGGCGTATTCGGCCATGCCGAGCTTGTTGTAGAGTTGGGCGGTGGCGCGGTTGCGGTCTTCGGCGCGCTGCCAAAACTCGCGGGCATCGGTGCCTTGGAACACCACGCCGTCCTTTTGCGACTGGTGCTTGAAAATGCCAAGCCGCTTTTTCATCACCTGGTCGGGACTCATGGGCACGGCCATCTCAATCTGGTCAATTTCCCACTCGGCCCACGCGCCCTTGTAGAGCCACACCCAGCAGTCTTTCATGAAGTCCTTGGCTTTCAACCGGTTCACGGCCTCCTGCACCGCATCGAGGCACACCTTGTGCGTGCCGTGCGGGTCGGCAAGGTCGCCGGCGGCGTATATCTGGTGCGGCTTTATTTTCTCAATCAGGTCGGTCACCAGCGCGTAATCCATCTCACCCAGCGGCTT
Organism: Sphingobacteriales bacterium; assembly: GCA_031424975.1. Lineage (GTDB taxonomy): Bacteria > Bacteroidota > Bacteroidia > Cytophagales > 172606-1 > Xanthocytophaga. The sequence continues at coordinate 8,036 of JANPIL010000499.1, read as the reverse complement.
TTTCTGCACCAAGCCCGTTTCGTAAAACGGCATATTCAAGAAGTGCAGGTGTTCCATGGGGATGCCCACAAAGCGGCAGGTGGCCTTGGCTTCGGTCTTGCGGATCAGTTCCTTGACGTTGCGCACGGCATCGGTGTCTTTCTCGCTCGATTTCTTGTTGCGCAAAAAACGTCCGGCTTCCTTGAAAACCTTGTCGGCGTGCGGACTGGTGATGTTGAATTTCTCGTTGAAATCGACCACAAAATCGGCGTAGCGCAGGGCTTCGTCGTCGGCCACGGCAATATTGCCCGAAGTCTGGTAGGCCACGTGTACTTCGTGTCCCTGATCCACGAGCCGCTGGAACGTGCCGCCCATGGAAATAATGTCGTCGTCGGGGTGCGGACTGAAAATCAGGCAGCGTTTCTTGACCGGATTGGCTCGTTCGGGGCGGTTGGAGTCGTCGGCGTTGGGTTTGCCGCCGGGCCAGCCCGTAATGGTGTGCTGCAGCCAGTTGAACACGTCAATGTTGGTTTCGTAACCTTGGCCGTGCTGCGCCAGCAAGTCGCTGAGGCCGTAGTCGTTGTAATCCTTGTTGGTCAGTTTCAGCACGGGCTTGCCGGTGGTCAGGGCCAGGTTGGCCACGGCTTTCTTGATCATCGGCTTGTCCCAGACCACATCGTCAATGAGCCACGGGGCCTTGCGGCGTGTGAGTTCCACGGCCGCCGACTCGTCTATCACAAACTGTACATTCGGGTGGCCCTGCAAGTACGAGGCCGGTAGCGACTCCACCACCGGCCCCTGCACCGCCTCATTGATAATGCCCGCCTTGTGTTCGCCCCAGGCAATGAGCACCACCCGCTTGGCATTCATGATCTGCTGCACACCCAGCGTAATGGCGCGGCGCGGCACGTTGGCCAGCCCGCCAAAATCAATGGCGGCATCCACACGGGTGGTCTGGTCAAGGGTCATCAGGCGGGTGCGCGAGTTCTCATGTGAGCCCGGCTCGTTGAAGCCGATGTGGCCGTTGCGCCCGATGCCAAGCAACTGGAAGTCAAGCCCGCCCAGCGTATTTATCTTGTGTTCGTAGTCCATGCAGAAATCGCGCACCTTTTCCAGCGGCAGCGTGCCGTCGGGCAGGTGGTAGTTGCCCTTGGGAATGTCCACGTGGTCGAAAAGTTGCTCCTTCATGAACCGCAGGTAGCTTTGCAGGGCATCGGGCTGCATGGGGTAGTATTCGTCCAGGTTGAAGGTGACCACATTCTTGAAGCTGAGCCCGGCATTCTTGTGCATGGCTATCAGCGCACCATACACTTTCTTGGGAGACGAGCCGGTGGCAAGGCCCAGCACCGCCGGTTTGCCCTCCTTCTGTTTCTGCCGGATCAGGGCGGCAATTTCCTGGGCTACGGCCAAGGATGCATCGTCGGCATTGGCGTAGATAGTGGCCGGGACACGTTCATAACTGAGTTGTTGCATAAGAGATAGGCCGGACAGGTTAAATTCGGGATACAATGAGAGGCGAAATTATGGATTCAGGAACGAAACGCCGCAAAAAAGATGCAAAAACCAGCAGTAGCCGGGGCAGTCGGGCTGGCAGGGCGGGTTTGGGCTTTTCCGGGGATACTATTTTGGGGGCGACCGCGGGTATCCGAACGCACTGGCGCACGAACCGTTTTTCGCAAATTTTATCACAATCCGTACAACATTTCGCATTTGCCACCGTATAAAGATGTGGATAGTGCCGTACCCTAAAGTAACATACTGCCGTTTTTGTATGTTACTTTTTTAATAACAAACCGGCATTTTTAACAGATTTTCTACTGTATGCCATACGTGCCTGCCAGTCAGGTGCGCTTGGCCTGATAACGGTGTCGCACCATCGCTGCGCAATAATCCCCTCCCATGAGAACCCCGGTTTCCCGTGGCAAAAACCAATGTGAAAATGACCGTAAAATTGCATGAAGTAGCAGAAATAAAAACCGGCATCACCTTCCGGAACCGCTTGCTCGACAATCTGGATGGCGAAGTGGAAGTGATTCAGATGCGCGATGTAAACTCCGACCTCAGCATTTCAAGCAGGCTGGTGCGCATCGGCACCGAACAGATCAAGGCGAAGCACTTCCTGCAACCCGGCCAACTGATCCTGCTGGCCAAAGGCAAATACACCAAAGCCTGCCAAATCAGCCCGTCCGAAAAAAAACGCGTCATTTCCTCCGCCTTCTTTTCCATCCGCGTCAAACCCGCGGTCAAGGTGCTTCCCGCCTACCTCCAATGGTTTTTGAACCTGCCGCAAAGCGAGTCCTATTTCCGTTCCAACGCCTCGGGCACCAGCATGTTTTCGCTGCCGATGAGCGTGCTCAAAAACCTTGACATTGCCGTGCCGCAGTTGGCGGTGCAGGAAAAGATAGTACACCTGATCCAAGACCGCGAGCAGGAAAAGGCAACCCTGTCGGCATTGGAGGAGAAAAAGGATGCCTACCTGCAACAATTGATGCTGCACGAAGTGTACAAGTGAAAACGCAGACCGCACCGGGGTTCCATCCGGCCCGAACACCTAAAACCCAACCCGCTCATGAACAAGGATTTCATACTGTCGCTCACCAAGCATTACCGCCGGTTCAAGGACAAAGACCGGAGAACCGAGGTTTTCACCCACTTTTTGGCGGTGCTGGCCCTGAAATTCATCCATGACACCCAAGACAAGCATTTTTTCGGGAACGTGAAGCCCGCCACCGCCAAGATACTGCTTTCCGTTTGGAGCAACCTATCGCCGGCCGGAACCACCCGGCGGCTTGACGATGCCGTGCAAGCCCTCAGCACGGACAATGCCGCCACATTCGGCAGGATGTTCCAGACAATCTCCTTTGAAAAACTGGTTTTCCAAAATGCGGATTCGGATCGCGAACTCAAGCTATTGCAGTTGCTGGAGGATATTGACACGATTTCGTTCGGAACCAAGGGTAAGGCCGCCGACGAACTGGGCTATTCCATCGGGTACCTGATTGAAAAATTCACCGAGGAGAATTTCCACAAGGACGGCTTCCTTTACACGCCCCGCAGCATTGCCAACCTGATGGCGCAGATGGCGCGCCTTGAGCCTAACCACACCGTCCACGATCCGGGTTTGGGCATCGGCACGCTGCTGGTGCAGGCCGCCAAGGTGGGCAAACTCAGCGGAACGGCACTTTCCGGGCAGGACATCCAACCGGTGTACGTGGAATTGGCGCGCTACCATTTGTTTTTCAACGGTGCCTTTGATGTTTCACTTGAAAGTGCCGACAGCCTGCTCAAATCCAAACCCGCCAAGCAAACCTACGACTGCGTGCTGGTGCAGCCTCCTTTCCAGGAAAAACTGCTGCTGCCCGCCAATGCCCGCGACTTTCTGCAAACAGCCAAGAAACGCCGCAAAAACGGAACTGCCGCCGCCGACAACGTCACAATACCCGTGACCAAGGCCAAAAAACCATCCGAAAGCTCCGATTTCCTGACGTATGCCCTGGAGGCGCTGAACGAAACCGGCAAAGCCATACTTGTAGTGCCGCACGGCCTGCTTTTCAAGACCGGCACCGCCCTGCAAGTGCGCCGCAAACTGGTGGGCAACAATCTGGTGGAGGCCGTGATTGACCTGCCGCCGCACGTGTTTTACAGCAGCAAGATCAATTCGGCTATTTTGCTGCTGAATAAGGCCAAAACCCATTCGGATGTGCTTTTTGTGGATGCCTCGGACTTGTACGAAGCCGACCGCCGCCGGAACAAAATCAGGGTGGCGCACAGCAAGCAGGTCATGGACTTGTTCCGCAAGTTTGCCTCGCACGATGGCTTGGCCTACCGCGCCACGCAGCGGGAGGTGGAAAACGAAGACAACAACTATAACCTGACCGCCAAACGGTACGTGCAGCAATCCGAAAAGCCGACGGAAGTGAACCTGAAGGCGCTGGTGGGCGAAATAGAATCGCTGGAAAAAATGCTGTCGGGGATACAGGAGAAAATACGCCGCGAGACCGCCGAACTGGTGACATTGTAAACGGAAACGGTTTGATTCATCCGCCCGCTATCCACGCGTAAAACCCGCCGCTGACGGCCAAACGAAATAGTATGATTTGAAAAGGCAAAACCCCCGCCTGCCGTTTCGGCAGAGGAGGAATCGGGTCTTGGCTTGCCTTAACCCTGCCAGAGTTCAAAACCCTGCCAGAGTTGTATCTTGGCTGCCTGCCCTGCCGGACTTGGAAAGTCCGCCTACGCTTTCCATAAAATAGTATCCCCGCTAAAGACGGGGCTTTCAGCTTTCAAAAGACCCAAACCCCACCCATCAGCCCTTACAGCAGCAGCCCCACCGAAATTTTCGGCAGGGTAAAGTGCAGGCATGAGCCTTCGCCCGGGCGGCTTTCGGCCCATATACGCCCGCCGTGCCTGGCCACGAAATCGCGGCACAGCGACAACCCCAGTCCGGTTCCCTTCTCACCCGCCGTACCCCGCATGGAATGCCTGACTTTGGTATTGAAAAGTGCATTCAGGGTTTCTTCATCCATGCCCGTTCCGGTGTCCATGATGCTGATGCGCAGCCATGACCGGTCGTTTTGCCCGGCGGCGTGGGTTGGCGCATCGTTTGTGATGCCGATGGTTATCTGTCCGCCCGCCGGGGTAAACTTGATGGCGTTGGACAGCAGGTTGCGCAGCACCGATTGTGCCATGCGGCGGTCGGCCTGGGCATACGCATCGCCCCTGATGTCGAGGTGCAGGCCGATGCCTTTGTTTTTCAGGTTCAGCCGCAGCACCTCCAGCACTTCCTCGCACAATTGACGCATATCGGTTGGTTGCGGCTCGTAAGCCATGCGGCCCGATTCGTTGAGTGCCCATTCGAGCAGGTTGTCGAGCAGTTTGAGCAGGCCCGTGGCCGATACGTGCAGGTTGGCGGCAAAGAACCGGACTTCCTCGTCCGACAGCGTGTCGAGTCCGTTACCCAGCAGGTCGGTAATGCCGAGTATTCCCGTCAGCGGCCCGCGCAGGTCGTGCGAGATGATGGAAAACAGCTTGTCCTTATCGGCATTCAGCACCGTCATTTGGTCTGCCTGGTGGCGCAGCGCCTGCTCTACCGCTTTTTCCTTCGACACATCCCACGCAAAACCGGTAATGCAGCCCGATCCGTCCTCATCCCGGAAGATATGGTTCTCAAAGCACCACTCACTGCCCGGCTCTCCGCCTTGGGTGGTGAAAGATACGATTGCGGTCTGGTACATGGCATCAAACTGGTCTTTCAGGTGGGGAAACATCGCGTACAGGTTCTGCCCCACTGCCTGGTCGTTTTCCAAGCCGAGACCCCGCAATCCGGCTCCCCGCGACTGCGTGAACACCCCGTTCGCATCGGTGCGGAACACGATTACCGGCAGGTTGGCCAGGATTGCGTCGAGCAGATGGCTTTGCTCGCGCATTTGTTTTTCCGCCCCGATGCGGGCAGTGATGTCGCGCCCGAACACGGAAGCCCCGGTCACGCGCCGTTTCAAGTCAAAGATGGGATTGAAGAAATGCTCGTAACGGAGGGTCTGGCCGAAATGCTCGGACTCGGAGATGGCGGAGAAACGCTCCCCGGAAAACACCCGCCGGTAATGCTCCTTCCATTCGGCTTGCACTTCGGGGGGCAGGAGTGTCAGCGAGCAGTAATCGCCCGCGCTGATTTGCACGCCGGCATACTTCAGCACGGTTTCACTGAAAGCCGAATTGCAGGTAATCAGTTGAAAATCAGTGGTGATTGAATAAATCGTATCTTCGGTTGTGGCAAGCAGTGCCTTCAGGTTGTCTTCGCTTTGCTTGAGCCTTTCCTCGGCTTGGGCGCGCAAGCTAATGTCGCGCGAGGAGGTTTGCAGGTGCGTGAGGGTTCCGTTGGCATCCCGGATCATGCGCAGGTGCGTTTCCATCCAGAGATAGCCGCCATCCTTGCGCCGCACCCGGTAGCGGATGCAATTTGCGCCAGTAGCTCCGAATGCGCGTTCGTGGGCATCCCTCACCCGAGCCAGGTCGTCGGGATGAATATAGTCCAGCGGCGACTGGCCGGTCAGTTCGGCGGGGTCATAGCCGGCCACATCCCGGACGGAAGGCGACACGTACAGGTAGCGGAAGTCGGGTCGGTGCAAGGCCACCACATCGCGCGAACTTTCGGATAGCAGGCGGTAGAGTTCCTCGTTTTTCCGCAGGCGCGCCTCGTCCTGTTTCTGCTGCGTCACATCGCGGTATTTCCAGAAACACCCGTCATATTCGCCGCCATCCATGACGGGAATGTAATCCCGCTCCATGCATCTGCCATCCGCAAGCCATATCTCATCCCCGGTAACGGTTGTCCGTCCTTGCCCCACTTCGCGCATCCGGCCAAAAAACCCGTCCGGATCGGTAAAATGTTGGCTGTTCCGTTGGAAAGCCTCCAGTGCATCCAATCCGGTTAGCTCGTTTGCGGTAGCGGGCAAGCCAAACATTTCGCAAAACGGGCGGTTGGCAAACGTGATTTTGCCGAGGCTGTCTTCGGCAAGTATCCCTTCGGGCAGGTTTTCAACGAGGATATGAAAGTGGTTGTTCATCACGTTGGCAGGCAAAGGGCGGGTTCGGTTGCGGATTACGGATGAAGGCATTTCGTATCCGGGCCGGGGAATGCAAACGCGAAAAATCCGCGTCTGGGAATCCGTTTCACAAAAGTAACAATTATAACCGTGAACCGTTCCCGCAAAAATCCGCTTTACGGCAGCCAACGCGTAGGATTGCACTCAATTCGCATAGCAAACATCCGTGTTTCGACACCGGACAACAGTTTGCCCCCGCGCCTTTTGCCGGTAAACCACTTTGTGGCCTTGTCCGGCTTTTTTGAAGCCATTGGCTTTCAGTTTTCACGCGGATTTCGGCGATTTCAGCCTCCTGTACTATTCCCGCCGAAAATCAGTCCTTGCCTTCCCTCACGTATGCCAGCACCGCCGCCGCCAACGCAATGCCCGCCGAACCCCAAAGCCAAATGCCCAACTGATCCTTGAAAATTGCCTGGTACACTTGGATGCCCAACACGCCGCCCACCAGCGGCCCCACCACCGGAACCCACGCATAAGCCCAATCAGAATGGCCCTTGCCGGGAATGGGCAACAGGAAATGCACCAGCCGGGGAGCCAGATCGCGGGCCGGATTGATGGCATAGCCCGTGGTGGCCCCCAGCGACAAGCCGATGGCGACGACCAAAAAACCCACAATCAGCGGATTGAGGCCGTCGGCATACTTGTTGGCTCCGATGGCGGTCAGCCCGATGAGCAGCACCGCCGTGCCCAAGATTTCGCTCAGCAGGTTACTAAAGGGCCTGCGGATGGCCGGAATGGTGGCAAAAACCGCCAGCTTGGTTGCCGCGTCCGGGGTGCGCCGCCAATGCGGCAAGTAGTGCAGCCACACCACCACCGCCCCGGCAGCGGCTCCCAGCAGTTGCGCCAGCACGTACACCGGCACTTTGTGCCACGCAAACTTGTCCGCCGAAGCCAAGGCCACCGTCACCGCCGGGTTCAGGTGCGCCCCGCTCACCTGCCCAACGGCATACACCCCGAACGCTACCGCAAAGCCCCAGCCAAAAGTAACCACCAGCCAGCCGCCGCCTTCGGCCTTGGTGTCTTTTAACACGACACCGGCCACTACGCCGCCGCCAAAAACAATCACGAGCATGGTGCCAAAAAATTCGGCCAGAAACGGGGTCATAACAAGCGGGGGTTTGGTGGTGCGGAAAGATACTATTTTCCCGGCTTGCAAATATGCACACAAACCCGACAGTCCGAACAAACAGAAAGCCGCCCCGGAAGTTTGAACTTCCGGGGCGGCTTTCTGTTTGTTCGTGCCCACACAAGGCTCACGGCGGGTTTGGGCTTTCCGGAAGATACTATTTCCGCCCGCCCCAGCACTTATTTCTTCTCGTAGTGGAAGATTATTTCCACGCGGCGGTTCTTGGTGCGTCCGGCATCGGTGTCGTTGGTGTCCTTGGGGCGTGCCTCGCCGAAGCCGTCGGTGGTGATGCGGTATTCGCTGATACCCTTGTCGGCCAGGAACCTCCG
>JANPIL010000498.1:0-9149 GCA_031424975.1 Sphingobacteriales bacterium | reverse complement strand
GTCTTGAAGTTCCGGTCGTGATTGCGTCTGGGTTTTCTGGGCATAATTGTACGATTTTAAGATGAAGGTAAGCGATTTACACTTATAAACCGCTCTTTTTTCTGTCCTAAAATCGGGGTACAGCATAGTACAGCATATCCTGAGTGTGGATCCGCTGAGTAGTTCTTATCCAATGCTCACGCCCTATCAGTTTGCTTCAAACAATCCAATAATGGGAATAGACCAGGATGGATTGGAATTTGCTTGGGCACAAGAATTATGGGATAAAACCACGTCAGGTTATAATACGGCTGTTAAAGTTGTAGATGAAACTTATACCAAAACTTCTCCATATATAAATGCTGCTGGCAGAGGATTAAAGTTAGCAGTGAACAACTTGGCTCCTTACAGACCCCTTACCCCTGAGGAATCAAAGCAAATAGATGACGATGGAGGTAATATTGGTACTTTGAAAAAATGGCCTGGAAGAACGTGGAACGGAATAACATCACTGCCTGGTAACCTGATACAAGTATATACTGAAGGATCTGCAGAACAACAGATCGAAACTGCTGTAGGTTTGGTTGGTACGATAGCCGGGATGGCCAAAGGAAAGGCACCCGCAAAAAACATAGCTCTTGCAAGCGTTGGTTTGAATTGGTCATGGAAAAGCACAAAGACGTTTGGACACATATTTCTGTATCATGGACAAAAGGTGTCAATTAAATCATTAGCGGATAAAGCAAAGACTAAGAACTTAGCTTCTGTAGGGCAATGGACTGATAATGAAAAGGCAGCTGAATTTATTAAAGGTATATATGGAAACTTAATAGATGGGGAGAATACTGTGGAGATACCAGCCGGATTAGGCAGAGCGATTAAGGCTGATGGAACTGTAATAGAAAACGTTACAAAAGCTATAATTTTTAAGAATTCGGAGGGTGCAACAAATGCTTTAAAAACAGCTTATCCAATTTTATAATCGTTTAAATATGATTAATCAAGCTTTGGCAGTACGTATAGAATGTGAGCAACAATTATTGATAAAAGATATTGATAATGAGTTGTATGAATATGATACAGAATTAGAAAGTATAACGAGTGTATTCTGGGACTTGTCAAAGTCATTTTATGATAGAAATATATTGTTTACTTTAGAAGTTAAAGATGTAGTTTATATAACTTACCATAGCGAATTATGTATATTTCTTGAAACCTTTTACGATATAGTACTCTTTGCTACTAATAAGGAAGTAAAAGCGTATGATCTTGATTTTTTTGAACCGGGTGCTAGATATTTGTTGTCATTCAAGAGAAAGGATAGTGATTATTATAGTTTGGAATTTATTGATAGAGACATTAGTGATTTTAGGCCGGTATATACTGAAGGTAGCTTCTTGGATTTGAATTTAATGTTAGTTACTTTTTATTATAGGGTTACTTTTCTAACCAAAAAGATATGCCCTTCAATTACCACAAATGAAATGTATAATAACTGGGCTTCCGTTGTAGAATCATGCTGGTTTAGGTCGTAAAACCGCTATCTGAACGAAGTCAGTCCCATGCGTCGCAGGTTTAAAGAAACGCAACTTGTGGCAAAGCATGGTGAAAGCCTGCGGCTTGGTAGTTGTATCCGGGCCAGGCCGCAAGCACAAAAAGACCTTGCCGTCAAAGGCAGGGGTTTCGCTTTTTTGAAACATACTATTCCGGCAAGTCTTTCCCACAGCGGGGGATTTCCGCTTTTGCAGGGATACTATTTTCTACGTGATGCGCAGGGCACCGTGCTTTCGGTGTATGACGACAACGGCACACCGCTGCGCCAGAAGGAAGTGTATTTGTACGGAAGCAGCCGCCTGGGCATCTTCCGTCCCAACGGCAGCCGCAGTATGGCGGCCAACGGCACATACAGCCGTGTGCTGCAACGCAAGGAATACGAGCTGACGGATCATCTGGGCAACGTGCGGGCCGTGATCGGCGACAACCGCGAGCAGGAGATTGATCCGCAAGGCAATGTCCGCCTGCGTGCCGCACTGCGCAGCTATTTCAACCATTACGCCTTTGGTTTGGAGATGCCGGGCATGGTGTGGAAGGGCGGCGGCTACCGCTACGGCTACAACGGCAAGGAGATTGACAAGGACTTTGCCAACAATTATGATTATGGCTTCAGGATTTACAATCCGGGCATTGCCAAGTTTTTGAGCGTTGATCCGCTGGCGGCCAGCTATCCATTCTACACGCCGTATCAGTTTGCCGGGAATACGCCAATCAGTGCCATTGATCTGGATGGCTTGGAACCATTGGTTGCCAGTAAATATAAGACATTGGAAGAATTGGGTAAAAAAATAGAATTTGAATATACGAGCACAGAAATTAATGGTAAATGCATAGACCAAGTTCGACTAGTACATAGATTCAAAGATGTGGTTCTGGTAACCACCTTGACCGAAGGAACATCCCAGGAAAACCTGAAAGGTTTTTGGGGAAAAGTAGGATTTGTGGCTTCCAGTGACCCCTACTTGAGTTTATCTTTGAATAAAATAGACAATATGTCGTACAGAAACAAGAACGACTCCAAGTTGGCTTTTGTAGATATGGGCAAAGAAATGATAAAAAATGTGAAAGATAATCTTAGAGACGAAAAGGGATTGGAAAATACTATGCTTCACGTCAATGGGCAGGCCTTGATTACGGCGTTATTCGGCGTGGGTGTCGCAAATGAAGCGGGATTGATGCACGAACGTGGCCAAGCCACACTCAGAAACGGCGCGTTTAGGACAGAAGAAGCGACAAAGGCTGCCATTGACAACTACTCCGATCTGATCAACAACGAATGGGGACAACGTTGGGGGGAACAACTGATGACAGAGTTAGGTATAAATGCGGGTACGAGTTGGACAAACAACACAACCGCTCGGTTCCTGAACGGTCTCCAGCAAAGGTATAGCCGGACATTGAATGTTGAATTCAAGAAAGAGTTCACCGAGGATGATAAATTCGTTAAATCCTATACGGAATTTATAAATGATGGAAAATAAAATAATTATCATCGCTTTCATGTGTTTTTTTCTGAGCGGTTGCGCCATTGAAGAAAGTAAAGAAAGATGTACTGAGATCACGTATAGTGACGAAATAATTTGGCCATATGTATTAGGCGGACAAGTGGGCTTCGATTCAAGTATAGAGAAAATCAAAAGTATCCATCCTAATAATTTTGATTTCGACTATGCTTACGATCCCGAAGAAACTCAAAAACCAAATGAGAGCATGGATTTCGTTCTGCTGGCCAAAGCAGACACTACATTTGGAAAGGCGGAAATGAGTAGAAGCTTTGAATACAGTTTTATTAGAGATAAATTGATACAAATCGAAACCGAATTTTATCCATTGCAATTTGATTCTAATGTTTTTAACGATTACATGGCTACCCAAAAACTCTTTTTTCTTCTTCAAGCCAAAGAGATGAACAAATGTTATACTTTCAGGTCTGCCCAATATATAATAGAGTTTTCAAAATACAAGGTTTCTCTTTTAAATGGTAAAAAATCCATTGGTTACAAGATAAAGGTCAGACATCAGTAATTACAAAAATTTCTCATAAATTACAGACATTTCTTATAGTGTATGGGATTGAACCTTACTTATAGGCAGGTTTAGTTCTTTGGAAAGATACTATTCCGGCAGACCTCCCCGAGACGGGAGGTTTTCGCTTTTAAAAAGATACTATTTTTGCGCGATGCGCAGGGCAGTGTGCCGGGCGTGTATGACAACAACAACACCGACCGGGTTTTGCGCCAGAGCCCATCCGGTGCGCATTGCATCCGGCTACGCCCCGCCGGGCACTTGCAGGGTGGATTAATCAATTGGAAACCAGGTGTTTGCATGCATGGTTGGATGATGCCCGGCCCGGATTAAGCCGCCGGAGAATGGCGCGGAGCGGTCCGGCCTTGCCTGCGGTGGCTGTGGCCGATCCTGACGTGGCTGGATTGGGGCCCGAAAGCCTGATCGGGAGCCAAACCGGGCCCGGTGGACGGTTGTTGTAAAATAGGTAGCGATAATGTTTACTTATCGCTACCTATTATTCTGACAGAAAAATACTATTTTTGCCGGGTCGCCAATTATTTCCGTTCGATTCCATGCATGACTTCTCCCTTGATTTGGCATCCGAAACCATCAACGATTCCCGAACCAAAGAATACTTCAAGGAAGTGCTGAGCAGTTACAATAATGGCAACTACCGGGCGGCCATTGTTACCTTGCACTCGGTGGTTATCTGTGATCTGATTTATAAAATGTTGACTCTGAAAGTGACCTATAGCGATCCGGTCGCCGAGGAAATTTTGACTCAGGTGGAACAGATGCAAAAAGATGATCCCCAAGGGGCCAAGTGGGAAAACAAATTGGTTGAAATGATTGTGAATAAAACCGTCCTGCTCGATCAGGCGGAAGCAATTCACTTTTATGGCCTCAAGCAAGAAAGGAACCTGGCGGCTCATCCGACGCTTAGTGGTAACTACAAACTTCTCACGCCGAACAAAGAAACGGTCCGGGCTTACATCCGTAACATGCTCGAAGCCGTTCTAATTAAACCGCCACTGCTTTCAAAAGAAATATTCAACGATTTTATAGGGGATATTGCCCGGGTTTACCAAATCCATATCCAACCCGGGAATTTTGAAAAATACCTGACTGACCGCTACTTCAAGTACCTGACACCTGCAGTCGAATGGGGGCTTTTTAAAAATCTTTGGGGGCTAGCTTTACATTGTAAAAGCGAGGAGTGCAAACAGCACAGGCAAGCTAATCTAGAAACGTTGCTTATTTTGTATAAGCGCCACCCTCAACAGATGTTAACCGGCATCAAGAATGAGGCAAATGCTTTGTGTCGGAAAGTCAGACCGGAGCTGGTTAAGTACATCGTTTACATATGCAGCAAATTTCCTGAAATCCACCCTGTGTTGGACGGCGACGTGCAAACATTAATGGCTGAGAAGGTTGAGGCAAATGAGAACCTGAAGGCATTCGCGTGGTTTTCATTTCCGACGATTGAAGAGTATATAAGTTGGGTAAAAGCGGAAGGTGAAACGATGCCTCGATTTGCGAGCAACACGGAAATAAAGCCTAGCGTGGCATTTCAGGCGGCAAAAAGAATTGTTCGGCAGCAGGCTGGTGATTCCGCTTGGGTTGATCTGGTCATTCATTTATTCGGGCGGGCCATCAATTTCAATCACGCCAATTGGCTTACTCCCCATATAGTGGATGCGTTGGCTGTCATGGAGCGTGGCCAGATGATTGAACTGCTGGAGGCAATCAATCAAAACAGTCAGATATACGCCAGAGGAGGAGCCAAAACTTCCCATCTGATGATCCGGCATAGGGCTGAAGAATTACTGGGTTCAGAGTTTGATTTCAAAAATTACCCGAACTTCGTGAAATCCTTGAAGTAAATAATTCTGCTGAAACTTGAAAGACCAAGTATGATTTCAGCCAAACACCCGTTAGGCACTGTAACTGTCCGGAATGGAGCGGTATTTTGAATCGCTGTTTTCCCACATCAATGCCGCCTGCCGCCATCACCAGCGATCCCCTGCCAATCCGGCTGGCACGAGTGGCCTGACGGATTGGCTGACCCACGTATCCAGGCCGGTATGCATGTGCGAATTTGTCTGCCCGTTAATGGGCCAAGACGAATATGGCGGGTAAATGCAACCGGTCTTTGGCGATAAATCCAATCGGGATAGCACTCACCAAAAGCCATGAAAAACACCCGTAAAAACCCCGTGGCCGATCCACACAGCGGCATACCACATAGCGCCGTAACCGATAGCCTCCTGGCAGGTGGGCCGGAAGGGATGGGTTTGCTTGGGCCGCTGGCGGAACAAGCCCGCCTCCACTACCGGCGTGGCTTGGAGGGAGCCGTTAATACGGTGCGTGCCTATGCGGCTGATGTGCGGGGGTTTGAAGCTTTCTGCCACCGGCACGGCCTGGCTCCTTGCCCGGCCAGTCAGCAGACGCTGGCCTTGTTCATTACCGAACTAGCCGAATCGGGAGCCAGGTACGCTACCCTGATGCGCAAGCTGGCGGCCATTGCCAAGTGCCACCGGCTGGCCGGCTGCGATTCGCCCACCGGCTCGGAAACGGTAAAGACCCTGCTGCGGGGCATTGCCACACGAATCGGTACGGCCCAAAAGCAGGCTCCCGCCGCCGAGAAGGACACGCTCAGGGCCGTGGTGGATGCCATCGGAGAGGATACGCTGACGGGGCTGCGTGACAAGGTGATCCTGGTGCTGGGCTTTACCGGAGCCTTCCGCCGGAGCGAACTGGTGGCCGTCGACATCGAGCATCTGAGTTTCGAGAAGGAATGCCTGCTCCTGCGCATTCCGCGCAGCAAAACCAACCAGACCGGTGCCGGACAGCACAAGGCGGTGTTTTATTCGCCCTACGCCCAGGTATGTCCCGTCCGGCTGGTGGAGCGGTACGTGGAGGCCCTGGCCGCCCGGACGGGACGGCGCAGCGGACCGCTGCTGGTCAATATCCGCAAAGGGGATCATCCGACACCCGACCGGCTGACGGCCCAGTCGGTGGACAAAGTGGTCAAAAAATACCTGGGCACCGGTTACTCATCCCACTCGCTCCGGGCTACGTTTGTCACCGTTTCCAAGCTGGCCGGAGCCGATGACCAGGAAGTGATGGTGCAGGGCGGGTGGAAGACCACTTCGATGATCCGCCGCTACAACCGCGTCAATGATGTCAAGCGTTACAATGCCGCCAGAAAACTGGGATGGTGAAAATGCAAGTTTTCGTTTGAATCCTCAACATAAGAAACCACCATGATTCTTTCTTAAAGTTCGATTTCCAACTTGTCTCCCAACCGCAGTTTTTGGTTTTCCAACAATCTTTTGTCGAAATGGGGAATGGCATAACCCTTCGAAAGGATGTTATTGGGGTGGTATGAGTCTATCACCGAACTTATATTGTCAATTTCATCGATTCTGTGCTTCAAACGGTTCTGCGTCAAATCAATGACCAAACGCATCCTTTGTTTGCCTGAATCAAGGGCGAACGTTGCTTTGCCGGTCCTGTTGACAGCAATCAAGGCAACACAGGATTGAACCGCCCCCTTGTTTCTCCTTAATAACAAACACCCGGGCATTCCCCTGCGCTTCGCTGCGGGTCGGGCTTTTACGGGCTACGCTTCCGCTCCGGTCATTTTCCAGAAAAAGGAAAAAGACCATACCCTGTCAATCCCTGATGCGAAACAAAAGCCGGTGCATCGAGCACCGGCTTTTGTTTTATATACCCACCGCACACACGCTAGTCAGGCGACAGGCAAAAATACAGGAGAAAAACCGACACCCGTCAAGGGTACGCTGCGCCTGTCCGCTATCTAGCCAGCCCCAACGCTGCTTCGCTGCGTACCACACGCGCCGTAAACCGCTGCCAGCCCTTGAGGGCGGGGGCTTCGCCTGTCGGTTTTTTCCTGTTTCGGAAGGCTATCGCCTGACACGGTGTCGGGCCTAACCTTCAATTCCCACCACAATGAAAACCCCAACCCCGAATGCCCGTCCCAAAAATGCCCGTCCCAAGGTGACCCAAAAACCGGCGAAGTCCCCGGACGTCTGCCAATTGATCACCGATGCCATCATCGCCCGGTTGGAAGCGGGAGTGATTCCCTGGAAATGCCCCTGGTCAAAGAACACCCTTCCGGCCAACTACCTGACCAAACGGGCCTACAATGGCATCAACGCTTTCCTGCTGGCAAGTTTCGGCCATGAGCATCCCTACTTCCTGACATTCAACCAAGCCGGGGAACTGGGCGGCAGGGTCAGGAAGGGAGCCAGATCCATACCGGTCATTTTCTACAAGCTGCTGGATAAAACCTCACCCGGAGCCAAGGAGAATGAAAAGACACCCTTGCTCCAGTACTACCGGGTTTTCCACATATCAGACATTGAAGGCATCGGATTCAGGTTGCCGGAATGCACACCCAACCCACAGGCGCAAACAAACCGGACCTGCGAGCAAACCATCACCTCAATGCCAAACCCGCCAAGGATTGTCTTCGAAGGCAGCCAACCCTGTTACATACCCGGTACTGACACCATCCGAATGACCGGCATCGAAAAGTTTGCCTCCAACGATGAATACTACCAGACCCTGTTTCACGAACTGGTCCACGCAACGGCGCACAAGAGCCGTCTGGACAGGGACATATCCGGGGGATTCGGCTCACACGCCTACAGCCTGGAAGAGCTCATTGCCGAAATGGGGGCCAGTTATCTTTCGGCCCTGGCAGGGATTGCCAGCCCGGCAGTAATGGACAATGCGGCCGGATACATACAGGGGTGGCTGAAGGCACTCGGAAATGACCGCAAGATGCTCATCAGTGCCGCATCCAAGGCGCAAAAAGCAGTCGGCTACATCACGGCCCGGAAGGAGGAGGCAGGAACGGAACCAATCCGGACAGGGGCGTAAGCCCCTTTTCCAACGGAAGGCGGACGGGATGGGAATCCCGTCCCACCACCCCGCTTACGCCGGGCCGCGCATCAGTGGCGCGGCCCGCGTCAAGTTCACCGTCCAGGTCAAGGCCGCACCGTCAAGGCCGCACCGTCAAAGCTGCACCCCAGATACCGATTGACTACCGCCACAACGACAAGCAGACCCGCGCCAAGGCGCATCTGGCCACCTTGGGCATCACCGACGGGAAACTGGGCATCACCGACGGGAAATTGGTAGCCGCCATCCTTAACAATCACCTGGAGGAGTTCCACAAGTGGAACCACGGCTACCAGACGGGCAAGTTCAAGGCCAGGACCTCCCCCTCCGGCCACCTGCTGCGGTCGTTGGGCATGGCATAAAGGCATTTTTTAGGTTTAAAAAAGCACCCAGAAATGAACCTTAAAACAGGTGTGAATTTTGGTGCAAAAGCAGGTTTAGTCCAGGGTTTGGCCCGATTACCCGATACTATTCCCCGCAATAACCGGAAGGGGTTGGAGTGGGGCAAACCCCGGTTCGGCAATCCTTTTTAAATACCCGTAGGTGCGATTGAGACCTTGGTGGCCAGCAGCTTCACGTTGATCAGCTTGACGGCGGGCGGGTTGGTTGCGGGCGGGGCATCGGTCTGCGGCACGGTCGGCTCCACTGCCGTACTGCCTCCCTTATTGATGAAATCG
>JANPIL010000497.1:0-8674 GCA_031424975.1 Sphingobacteriales bacterium | reverse complement strand
CAGCCCGACCAACCCCAGCCGCGCCCCGGCCCCGGCCGAAAAATACTCGCGGCCACCCTTCTCCGGCGACTCGTAGAAGTAGCCCAGCCGGAACATGAGCATATTGTTGAACACATATTCGCCGCCCGCCGAAACCATGACCTCGCGCATTTCCTCGGCAAAGCCGCCCGGCGCATCGCCAAACGAACCGAACATGGCTCCCAGATAAGACCGGTTCGGGTCTTTGCCGTAGCGTACCAGCGGGTTGCCGTCGGGATTGCGCCGCACCTGCCCGCCAATGGTTTCGTAAACCGGCGGCGTGGGCACGAGCCATTTGCTCAGGTCCAGAGCGAAGTTGAATTGGCTGGCACCCACGATGAAACTCAGTTGGGAACCAACCCGCAGGCTGGCGGGCAGGTAGTTTTTCTGGCCACCGCCGTAGTTCATTTTTGTGCCGATGTTGGATAGCACCGCCCCGAAGGCCAGCCGCACCGGGAAATCGGTCTGTTCGGTGTAGGTGCGGAAATACGCGCCCAAATCGCCGGAAACGGCTTGTCCGGCCTGGCTGGCAATGGCACTGTTGGTAGTCAGCGTTCCGTACACATCCGAATACGTGTAGCGCACCGTAGCCGCCAGCGAAAACACACCCGACAGTTTGCGGGCATACGTGGCTGCCGCCGCAAATTCGCGCGGCTTGAATTCGCCCGCCGACAAGCCCGCATTGTCTTTCAGGGATAAATCGCCGAGGTTGAAATAATTGAGCGAAAGCGCGACGGCCTGCTTGTCGTCAAGTTTGGAATAGGCCGACAGGTAGGCCAGCGACATCCCGCCCACCAAGCGGCGCAGCCACGGCGAATACGAGAGGCTCACACCCCGGTCGCGCGGGGTGAAAACCAGCTTGGCAGCGTTCCAGTAGGTGGCGTTGGCATCGGGCGTGGTGGCGGCCCCCGCATCGCCCATGGCGGCGGCGCGGGCATCGGGCGAGATGGTTAGGAACGGTACGGCGGTGGTGATGGCGCGGTACGACGTATCCTGCCCGTTCAGCACGGCCTGCCCACGCACGGTGACGGCAAAACTGAAAACGGACAGCGCGAGTATGACGTGAATCTTGGGCATGGCGTGGGTGGGTAACCACTTGTTAGTGGAGCCATCGTGGGAAAGTAACCATGCGGCATTTGTTTTTTTTGCCGCACAAATACCTTGGCAGGTAAGCGGGAAAGCCGGTTTTTTTTCGAGATTATCCTTTGCCTCAAAAAATGCTTACACCGAATAATGTAAGGTTTTTTGATGAAAAACGCTAAACAGGAAAGGCGGAAGCCATTGAAAAATCGGATTTGGAGGCGATGGAAAAAATAAAATTCTGTTAAGTAATTTCTTTGGGTATAATATGCCGGTTTTTAATGAAATTTAGAATTATATTCTGTTTTTGAATATGTAAAATACCTGTGAAAAAATAAAAATAATGCAAAAAAGATTGCAGCCAAATATTTGTTTACCTATCGGCCATAAGCCGTACCTATGCAAAACGATTTATTTGTCACTTTTGAAAACCCATCTCAAACACAACAAGACCATGAAAAAAGTAATGTTTGCTCTTGCCGCCTGCGCTTTCGCCCTGAATGTTTCCGCTGCCGACAACAACCCCAAAAACGCCGCCGTATCCATGGCCGCCTACAATACTCTGGAGGCCAATACCATAAAACTGATTGTGGTGAACGAGGCCAGCGAAAACGTGACGGTTCGCATCCGGAACGCGCAAGGGCAGGTAATCCACACGGATACGGTGCGCAACGTGGACAAATTCTCGCGCAAATACGTGTTCTCCTCCGAGGTGCAGAGCGGCGACTACACCATTGAGGTGACCAACAGCAAAGGCATGGTGAGTCAGTTGGTGACGCTGTAAAACAGTATGGTTTGAAAAGCCAAAACCCCCGGTTCTTGCGAGCCGGGGGTTTTGTGTTTCCGGGAGATACTGTTTTTTCGGTCTGTTTATTTGGTTATCTTTGGAAGTAACAACTCGCCCACTGCCCATGGAAACGCTGGAACTCACACAACTATCCGAATACGAACTCGAACGCGGTAAACCCATGCCCAACCTCACCCACGGTGCCATTCAGGCCAATCTGATTTTCGAACTGAAACTTGCGCACAACCTCAACTACCGCATTGCCAGCGAGGTCGCCTTGGCAACCGTGCCCGACGGCATCACGCCCGACATTGTGGTGTATCCGAAAAAGGAACTCAACTTCATCAATGAAACTGCCAGGCAGGCCGAAGCACCGCTGCTGACCATCGAAATCCAGTCGCCCTCGCAGAGCAATGATGAGATGATTGACAAGGCGGGCGTTTATTTTGCGTTCGGCGTAAAATCATCTTGGGTGGTGTTTCCGGCCATGAAAGGCGTTGCCGTATATTCGGCTCCCGGCACTTACCAATTCTTCCACGGCGACGACACGCTCAAAGACCCGAACCTGGACATTGAGGTGGATTTGAAGAAGGTTTTCGAATGAGGTTTGTTTGCCAAAGCCGCCTTGCCGCAAGGGTGGGTTTAGGCTTTTTGAAAGATACTATCCCGCCTTTCCAAGTGTCCGCTTACGGACACGGGTGTCCGATATCGGACACTTGAGATTTTAAAAAAGTGCGTTTTCGGCTCGGAAACGCACTTTTTTGCTTTTGGCACACCATTGGCAAAGAGCTATACACAACAATACTCATTCAACCTTACCACACCATGGATCGCGTCATTGAAAAAAAGAGATGGACACCCCGCAAACTCGCCTACATCGCGGCGGGAACGCTTTTCGGAATATTCGCCATTTACAGCATCCTGTTTGCCGGCAACAAGTCCAAACTCAACGTGGAATTGGACAAGATTACTGTTTCGGCGGTGGCCAAAACGGCTTTCACCGAGTTCATTCCGGTAACCGGCGTAGTGCAGCCGCTCAAGACCATCCGGCTCGATGCCATTGAGGGCGGCTACGTGAGCCGCAAATACGTGGAGGGCGGCAACATTGTGAAGCGCGGCGACACGATTTTGCAACTCGAAAACCAACGCCTGATGATGGATTTCGTGAACCGCGAAACGGAAATGTACCGCCTCGTCAACGACTTGCAGAACACCCGTTTGCGCTTGCGCCAAGACCGTTTCACGCTGCGCCGCACGCTCTCGGAACTGGATTTTAGGATCATGCAGGCCAAGGACTTGTACGAACGCAACAAAAGCCTGGTCAAGGACAAGCTGATTTCGGAACAGGAGTTTTTTAAGTTCAAAAACGACTACGAACAGTTGGTGCGGCAGCGCGAGATTGAGGTGGAATCGCAAAAATTCCAGGAAATGAATGCCACCATGCAAATCAAGCAACTCGAAGGCACGCTCACCCGCACCGACCGCAACCTGAAGCTCATGCGCGACAACCTCGGCAACCTGTATTTGAAAGCCCCCGTGGCCGGACAACTATCTTCGATTGACGTGGAAGTGGGCACCAACATCAACATCGGCCAGAACATCGGCCAGATTGACGACTTGAACGGTTTTAAGATGCGCGTCCAGATTGACGAGCATTATTCGTCGCGCATTTTCCTGGGCTTGGAGGGCGACTTTGAATTCAACGGCAAAACCCACCAACTGAGCATCGCCAAAGTGTATCCCGAAATCCGTAATGGCCGCATCGAGGCTGACATGATTTTCATGAACGGCGCACCGGAAGGCATCAAGCGCGGGCAATCTTCACCGATATTGGTGAAATTAGGCAAGGCGGCAACGGCGGTGGTGCTGCCCACGGGCGGGTTTTTCAGCACCACGGGTGGCAACTGGGTGTATGTGCTGGACGGCAGCGGCAGTAAGGCCACCAAACGCAACATTACGCTGGGCCGCAAAAACACCGAATACTACGAAGTGCTGGAAGGCCTGCAACCCGGCGAGAAGGTAATTACCAGTTCGTACGAGAACTTCGGCGACAACGATGTGCTGGTGCTGGGCAAATAGCCCCCTGATCCCCGAAAGGGGAACTGGAATAGTATCTTTTAAAACCTCCAAACCTACCTGTTATGCTGCGCAACTATGTTAAAATCGCTTTCCGCAACCTGCTGAGAAACAAGGTTTTCTCTGTGATCAACATTTTCGGGCTTGCCTTGGGCATGACCGTAGCCATGCTCATCGGGCTTTGGATGCACGACGAACTGGCCTATGATACCTACCACGCCAACTACGACCGGCTGGGGCAGGTCTGGACTACGTGGTGGAATGAGACCGAACCCGGCAGTGGCAACGCCATCGCTATTCCGCTGGGCCAGGAACTGCGCACCAAATACGCCGTGGATTTCAAGAAAACGGCCCTGATCTCTTGGAATTTCGGGCACATACTGGCCGTGGGCGACAAGAAAATATCCAAGCAGGGATTGTGGGCGCAGCCTGACCTGCCCGAAATGCTGACGTTGAAAATGCTCAGTGGCCGCCGCAACGCCCTCAAAGACCCATCGGCCATATTGCTCAATGAATCATTGGCCAAAGCCCTGTTCGGCGATGCCGACCCGATGAACAAACTGGTGAAACTGGACAACAGGATTGAATTGCGCGTGGCCGGCGTGTACGAGGATTTGCCGCGCAACACGTTTTTCCACGATGTGGAAATGCTTTTGTCGTGGGACAAATACCTCACTACGGAACCTTGGCTCAGGGAATCCCAGACGCAATGGAACAACCACTCGTTCCAGCTATTCGTGCAACTCAACGACCAAGCCGACTTTGGTAAGGTTTCCGAAAAGATAAAGGGCGTGCCCATGCAGCACCTCAGGGCCAGCACGGACGGGCGGGAATCCATCCAAGTGCATCCCATGAGCCGCTGGCACCTGTATTCCGATTTCAAGAACGGCGTGAGCGTGGGCGGCCGCATCCAGTTCGTGTGGCTGTTCGGCATCATCGGGGTGTTTGTGCTGCTGCTGGCGTGCATCAACTTCATGAACCTGAGTACGGCCCGTAGCGAGAAACGCGCCAAGGAAGTGGGCATCCGCAAGGCCATAGGCTCGGTGAAAAACCAGTTGGTGGTGCAGTTCCTGAGCGAGTCACTGTTGATGGCTTTGTTGGCGTTTGTGCTGGCATTTCTGCTGGTGCAGATCAACCTGCCGTGGTTCAACCAACTGGCCGACAAGCGGATGCGCATCCAATGGGGCAATCCCGTGCTGTGGCTTTCGGTGCTGGGTTTCACTGTGTTCACGGGCTTGCTGTCGGGCAGCTATCCGGCATTCTACCTGTCTTCCTTCGATCCTGTCAAGGTGCTGAAAGGCACATTCCGGGCGGGGCGGTTTGCTTCGTTGCCGCGCAAGGTGCTGGTGGTCATGCAGTTCACGGTTTCCATCACGCTCATCATCGGCACGGTCATCGTATTCCGGCAAATCCAGCACGCCAAGAACCGGCCTATCGGCTATGACCGCCAAGGGCTGATTTCGATAGACATGACCACGCCCGATTTGTACGGCAAATACGCTCCGCTGCGCCAGGAACTGCTCAAGACCGGAGCCGTGGCCGACATGGCGCAATCATCCAGCCCGACCACCAATGTGTTTTCCAACCAAATCGGTTTCGACTGGAAAGGCAAGGATCCCAATTCCATTCCCGCGTTCGGCACCATCGCCGTCACGCACGATTTCGGCAAGACGGTGGGCTGGCAGATCAAGGAGGGCCGTGACTTTTCGCGCGATTTCAGCACCGACACCTCGGCTTTGATTCTTAACGAAGCCGCCGTGAAACTGACCAAACTCAAAAACCCCGTGGGCGAAACCATCAGGTGGAACGACAGGGACTGGCGGGTGATTGGCGTAATCAAGGATTTGGTGATGGAGTCGCCGTTTGAACCCATCAAGCCGACCATTTTCCTGATGAGTTATACTTGGGCAAGTGTGATTACCGTGCGGCTCAAGCCTGGCGTGCCCGTGCGCGACGCACTGGCGAAAGTGGAGCCCGTGTTCAGGCAGTTCAACCCCGGCAGCCCGTTTGAATACAAGTTCGTGGATGCCGAATATGCCGACAAGTTCAGCAGCGAAACCCGCGTGGGCACGCTGTCGAGTGTGTTTGCGGGGCTGGCGGTTTTCATCAGTTGCCTGGGGCTGTTCGGGCTGGCAAGTTTCATGGCCGAGCAGCGCACCAAGGAAATCGGCATCCGCAAGGTGCTTGGCGCGTCGGTGTTCAACCTTTGGCGGTTGCTTTCCAAGGATTTTGTGTGGCTGGTGACCATCTCGTTTTTCATCGCCGCCCCTTTGGCCTGGTACTTCATGCGCAACTGGCTCAAAGACTACGAATACCGGACGGACATTGCCTGGTGGGTGTTTGCGGCATCGGGTCTGGGCGCGTTGGCGATAACATTGCTGACCGTCAGCTTCCAAGCCGTCAAGGCAGCCCTGGCCAATCCGGTCAAGAGCCTGCGTTCGGAATGATTTTGAATGATGGAATGAGCGAATGACGGAATAAAAATAGTATCGCCGGAAAAGCAGAAACCCCTCAATTCCATCATTCAGTATTCAACATTGGCAAAATAGTATCTTCAAAAAAGGCCAAACCCCCAGCTATCAAACAATTCAACCATTTAACCATTCAACGATAAAACAATGATTGCTACCAAAAACCTGAAAAAAGTATTCACCACCGACGAAGTGGAAACCACCGCCCTGAACGGCGTGAGCCTTGAAATCCAGGAAGGCGAATTTGTGGCCATGATGGGGCCGTCGGGCTGCGGCAAGTCCACGCTGCTTAACATTTTGGGCCTGCTCGACAACCCGAGCCACGGCGAATACCACTTTTTTGGCAACGAAGTGGCCAAGGTCACCGAGCGGCAGCGGGCACAGTTCCGCAAGGGCGCGATTGGCTTTGTGTTCCAGAGCTTCAATTTGATTGACGAACTGACCGTGTTTGAAAACGTGGAACTGCCGCTGCTGTACCTGAAAGTGCCCGCCGCTGACCGTAAGCGCAAGGTGGAGGAAGCCCTTGAACGCATGAGCATGATGCACCGCCGCAACCACTTCCCGCAGCAGCTATCGGGCGGGCAGCAGCAGCGCACCGCCATTGCCCGCGCCGTGGTGGCCAACCCGAAGCTGATCCTGGCCGATGAACCGACGGGCAACTTGGACTCGGTGAATGGCGAGGAAGTGATGAAACTGCTCCGCACGCTCAACGAGGCCGGCACCACGATTGTGATGGTGACCCACTCGCCGTACGATGCCGGTTTTGCGCACCGCACCGTGAACCTGTTCGACGGTAAGGTAGTAACCGAGAATTTCCACGTGTGACGGGAAAACCGCAGAAGCCTCCCCCAACCCCCTCCGAAGGAGGGGGCTTTTAAAATTCCCCTCCCTTTCGGGCCGGGGCCCGGGGTGGAGCCTCTCCCCGAAAGGGGATGGGATATGAAACAGTATCTTCCAAAAAGCCCAAACCCACCACTGTTAAACTGCCGGAAACCATGCTGCGCAATTATTTCAAAATCGCCTTCCGCAACCTTGCCAAGAGCAAGACGTATTCGTTCGTCACCATTTTCGGGTTGGGCGTGGGCCTGGCCGCCGGTATGCTGCTGCTGCTGTGGGTGCAGGACGAGCTGAGTTTCAACGGCTTCCACCGCAACGCCGACCAACTCCACATGGTGGTGGCCAACTTCAAGGTGGACGGCAAAACCCAGACATGGGGCATTTCGCCGGCTCCGCTGGCTTCGTTTGCCAAACGCCAAGTGCCCGAAGTTGTGGATGCCGTGCGCATCAACCGGGTGTGGGAGGCGCGGCTGTTCAGGTACCGCGACAAGGTTTCCAACGAGAAAGACGGTATTTACACCGATCCGGGCTTTTTCACCGCGTTTGATTTTCCGCTGCTGCGCGGAAACCCGAAAAACCCGTTTCCGAACAACCGTTCCATTGTGCTCACCGAAACCGTAGCCAGAAAATACTTCGGCGGGGCCGACCCGCTGGGCAAACTGCTGCAACTCAACGACAAGGACAGCTACACGGTGAGCGGCGTGGCCGCCGATATGCCCGCCAATACATCAGGCGGACTGAAAGCCCGGTGGTTCCTGCCGTTTGGCATTTTGAACGAACCGTATAAATCGTGTACAGGCTGCGATAAAGACTATCCCAACGGCATTGAAAGCGACTGGGGCAACTACAATTATACCACTTGGTTTCTGTTGAAATCCGGCGTTTCGGCAGAAAAAGCCGCGCAGAAACTCACGCAAATACACCGCAAAAACCAGCCGGGCGAGTTTAGCAAAACGCTCACGTACACGTTCCTGCCGCTGCCCAAGTACCACCTGTACAACGCCGACGGAACCGGGGCGGGCATCAGCACGGTGCGGATTTTCGCCATCGTCGCGGTGGTGATCTTGCTCATCGCGTGCATCAACTACGTGAACCTGGTCACGGCGAGGGCCACCAAACGCGCCAAGGAAGTGGGCATCCGCAAGATGGTGGGCGGCAGTCTGGGGCAGTTGTTCGGGCAGTTTTTGGGCGAGTCGGTGCTCACGTTCGGGCTGGCGTTGGGGCTGGCCCTGCTGCTAATCGGCTTGCTGCTGCCGGTTTATAATTCAATCGCCCAAAAAGAAATGGGTTTCGACTTTCTGAATCCTACTATTCTGGGAACCGTGAGTGCAACCATGCTCGTAACGCTGCTGGTGGCGGGCGTGTATCCGGCGTTGCTGCTGTCGTCGTTCCAGCCGTTGCAGGC
>JANPIL010000496.1:0-3598 GCA_031424975.1 Sphingobacteriales bacterium | reverse complement strand
GGCTGTCATTGAATCGGTCAATGATATTCTCACGTCGGTTCTGGATGTAGAGCATACCCGCCACCGCAATCCGTTCAATGCGCTGGCCCACATTTTCTCAGGGCTAATCGCTTACTGCTTTTATGATACCAAACCTTCGGTTTTTGTGGCTGACAATCAGGAACTTATGATTGCATAACCCCATAGTTCACGTTATTTTAGTCTACGGAAAAAACCCGCTGACCCGTCTGGCGCAAGCGCAACGCTTGCGCCAGACGGGTTTTTATTTTTAATGGCTTCCCCAAAAACACCAAAACCGCCGCCCAAGAAATTTTCCGCGCCGCCCAGTTCGCATTTGCGCAAAGGCCAATTCCATTTGAAACAGGCTTGCACCCGTATCGTGTACCTATTTGGGTGTTGTTCCAAACTTGCGAAATATCAGAATAAAATTCTTTTCTTAGCTTGTAAATAAAATATTTTCCAAAGAATATTTCTCAAAGTCTGCATTCCAAAGAATATTATTTTTCATCCGTATTACATCATTTTTCCGTACCGTTTCTGCCGCGTTGGATACCCGAATCCGCCCTTTATTTTTGGTTCATAGCCGGGCCAACTGCACAGCGTAAATGGAGCGACCGGAAAATAATAGCAGACAGCGTAGGAAAACAATCAAAATCAAGTGCGGCACAGGCCGCAGATGCCCGGCCAGCATTGACACCATGCCACCCGGAAAAACCGACCGAATGCCGAATGAAATTCCCGTACACACACATTTGAAGTCTTGAAAAACATTGTCATCCAACTAAACCCCCGCCCACCCATGCGCTTGCCTTCATCCATTGCCCGCTTCTGCCTTGTGCTGTCTGCCGCGGCCTTCCTGTCGTCCTGCAAAAAGGAAATCGTAGAAGCACCTTTGCTGACCATTACGGTGACCACCCTTGCCGGCAGTGGCTCAGAGGGCTCTGCCGACGGCACGGGCACGGCCGCACTGTTTAGTAGCCCCCGGGGCATCGCGGTTGGGGCGGACGGGAGCCTGTACGTGGCTGATGAAGGTAACAGCCGTATCCGCAAGATAGAACTGAAGTAAGCCGGCTTGCGGCCTTGTTCCATTGCCTGTGGCACACGTGGTGGCGGCGTGCGGCACAGGCCGCAGATGCCGGAAATGAATCAAGTACCCGCCTTAAATTTGACGCAACCAGGCGGTGATTGGAAAACCTGCCATGAAAAGCCCAAACCCGCCGGACGACAAATTGTCCGGCGGGTTTGGGCTTTTTGAAAGATACTGTTTTGGGGAAGACCGGAACGCAGGTCAGACACTGTGTGTCAGACCGGTATCGCGCATCGGCTTCCAGACACGGCGGGTTTGGGCTTTTGTAAAGATACTATTTCGTTTCGCGCGTCGGAGACGCGAATCCGCAAACACCCCGATTCAAAATCGGGGTGAGCGGCTTTTTTCAACGGCAAACGCAAAACGGGTTTGGGCTTTCCAAAAGATACTATTTCCCAAACGCACAATCCTTCAAAGCTTGTATCTCTCAAGCAGCGGCACGCCTATCCTGTTGGTCAGGAACGCCAGTGCCTTGAATACGCGCTGCCGGTGCGGTTTCAGGTGGGCCACGTACACCGCCGAATACTCCACCGAAGGCACGCCGCCCCGCAACCGCTTGAAACCCGCCGCCCCCGAACTCAGGTTCAGCGTTTTTCCAGTTCGGTATTTATGGTCGAATATCAATTGGATGGCGTGGATGTACAGGCATTCCTTGGGCGGGGCGGCCGTGTCGTAGCCCACCAAGGGCGAGGTGATGGTGTCGCCGGGGGTGAACAGGCCGGCAAAGGCTTTCAATTGGTTGTGGGCATTGGCATAGCCTTGGAAATGAATGGTTTTGTTGTGGTGCATCTGCCGGAAATACGCCAGCGTGAACTGCGGGTTATGGCGCGAATATTTTTCCAAGTACAGCAGGTTGTACAGGTGCCACGCCTGCGCCAAGTGTCCGCGCATGGCATCGTGGTCCAGGTACCGGAGTTTCTTGTTCCTGACAATGCGCCGATCCTGTTTGTTGTTGTTGCGTTTGATCCAACTGGCAAACGGTTCGTCGTACAGGTACACTTGGCGGCTGCCCACCAGCAGATAGTTGTTTTCCCTGAATTTGTCCAGCAGGTGGGCGTGCTGCCGCACATTCAGCGAACGGAATATAAGGGCGTGGCTGGGATACTGGCGGGTCAGGAAACCGGTGACGGCCTGTATCTGCGCGCCGCTCCACTCCGGGTAGGGATTGGTGGACAACAGGAAATTGTTCACATGGACATTCCTGTTTATTTCAGCCGATTTGAGCCATTTTGAAACAGATTTGATAAGGGCGTGCAGCAGCCAGCGCACCGGCTTGCGGGTGATTTTTCGCGAAATCTCGTCGTTGGCATACGGCACGTAGGCCGTGTAGGGCGAACAGACGTAGGAGTTATCCCATTCAGAATTATTAATGGAAACCGGAAAACAAATATCCTCCGCTACGCCCAGCATCCGGAATTCGGTTTCCACATTGCCGACCAGCTCCAAAACCGGCTGGCTGGCAAACACGCGGCAGAAGTCTTTCAAAACCCCTGCGGGCAGGTCTTCGGGCTGCATCCATTGTATTTCCATGCCGGTTTGCGCGTCAGTTTCCATGTCCGTTCCATTCAATATCGCCGGTGGCGGCTTCAAGCCATCCGGTGCGGCTGGCAATTGCCCGGAAGCCGATTTCCAGCAGCCCCAGCGGTTGCAGCAACGACGGCAGCGGGTCGTTGCGGCGAAAGACGACGTCGGTTGAATGCCGGACCCGTTTTTTCAAGAAAGACAGCGGCTCCAAAACCGCCAACGCGCATTTGAGCGAATATTCCCCGCCATCCGGCAATGCTAAGTCACCATCCTTCAGAAAAGCGGCGGCCAAACCGCTGCCAATCAGGTGCGCCCCGCTGGTACCGCGCGGGTTGCACTCAATGAAAAACGGCGTTCCCGACCCGTCCACGATGACATCAAAACACAATTGTCCGGTATAGTTCATGGCTTGCCCGAATGCCTTTACCTGCCCGAAAGCGGCGGGGTGCGACACCGGCGCGAAAAATATGCCCGCCCCTCGGCCCACGCGGTACAGCGGGTGGTAGGCCGCGTAGGCTTTCAGGCGGCCCGCATCCCAGACCGAATAAAGGCATATTTCTCGGCCGCTGATGCGTTTTTGGGCAATCCAACCGGATTTTTCAAGCTCCGGAAAAAAGGTTTCCGCAACCGGCTGCCCAATAATCACGCGGCTGGCAAAACGCGAGTAAACGGGTTTGAAAACATAGTCCGCACTGTTGCCCCAATCCGTGAATTCGTGGACGGGAATGGTTTCGGGAATGGCAAGGAAGGGTTTTGCCACCTGCGGAAATGTGCGTTTGTTGTGCAGCGCGTCCATCAGTTCGGCTTCGGCGCACCAGGTTTTGCAGTCAAATTCATTTTTAAACCGGGAAATGTAAAATGCCTCCTCGCACGTCGGCACCAAGTGCGTTACGTTTTCGGTGGCGATGATGCGTTTTATTTTTGCGGCGAATGCGGCGGCCTGTTGCCTCGGCGGCGGCAGCACGCAATACTTGTCAGCGGCATTGC
>JANPIL010000495.1:0-5183 GCA_031424975.1 Sphingobacteriales bacterium | reverse complement strand
GAAGGGAACCGCCGTACGCGACCAGGTCTTCTGGCTGGCCTGTGGCTTGCACAACTTGAGGATCGCTTGCCGATATGCCAATGAAAAATCGTAATAACCTCTAGTATCTTCCAAAAACCCCAAACCTGCCCCGTCGGTTGCAAACATTGCCAATATTTTGGGTTTTTGATTACCTTTAACCTCTTCACACCCGAATTTTCACGGTCCGTTGTCATGGTTGTCTGCCTTGCAAGGTTTTGCTTTGCCCGAAAACCCTTGTTTTTGCAAGGTG
Organism: Sphingobacteriales bacterium; assembly: GCA_031424975.1. Lineage (GTDB taxonomy): Bacteria > Bacteroidota > Bacteroidia > Cytophagales > 172606-1 > Xanthocytophaga. Next base: position 4,912 of record JANPIL010000495.1, on the reverse strand, counting down.
GCTGGCTCTGCTGCCTATTGTATGCCGCCTTGCATTTGCCGGCATACAATACCGCAACCGCCCAGCCACGCAAGGAGCCACCCAATGTGGACACGCTTAACCGCCGCGCCACCGAATTGCTCAACAACTCGCCCGAACAATCGCTCAGGCTGAGCCTGCAATCCGTGCAATTGGCTTTGAAAACCAATTACCTTTCGGGCCACACCAAAGCCTTGGTTCTGGCAGGCCAAGGCTATTACCGGCTGAACAACTACCGGAAAGCCCTGCGTTATTTTTCCATGGCGCTTGACAAGGCCAAGGTGCGCCGGCAAGACCCCGAGATGGGCGATGCCTACGCATTGCTGGGCCAAGCCTACTACGATTTCGGCGATTACGAGCAATCGTTGGCGTTTGCCTTCAATGCCTTGGGCATCCGGGAGAAAATCAGAGACCGGGAAGGTATTGCCACCTCGCTCAGCCAAGTCGGCAATGTGTATTTCGCGTCCGGAAAGCTGGCCAAAGCCTTGGTGCAGTATGAGAAGTCGCTGAAAATATGGCGGCAACTGGACAATAAGCGCGGCTTGGCGGCTTGCTACGCCTACATAGGCCAGTTATACGATAAGCAGCGGCAATACGCCAAGGCGTTGGAGTATCTGGACAAGTCGCTGGTACTGCACCGCCAGCAAAAAGACGCACGCGGCGTGGCGCAGGCACTGAAATTCATGGGCACGGTTCATTTTCACCAAGGCAACCACGAAACCGCCCTGAATTATTACTTCCGCGCCTTGCAGCGCGAAAAGCGGTTGTTCATGTTTGCCGCCGTTGCCGAAAGCCACAACAACATAGCCGCCTGCTATGCCGCCACCAACCAACCGCACCAAGCCCTATTCTACCACGAGAAAGTAGTGGCCGCAAGCCAGAAAAATCCGGTCAGGGAGCCGTTGATGCGGGCTTACCTGGGGCTTGCGGAAAGCCACGGAACCCTGAAAAATTTCGGGGCCGCCTACGCAAACCACCGCCTGTACACGGCCGTCCGCGATTCGATTGCCAACGACCGGACTACCGTTGAGATTGCGGAAGTTGAGGCCAAGTACCAACTGGAAAACCAGCGGCAGGCACTGGAATTGCTGCGTAAGGAAAAGCGCATCAACGCCATTACAAGGCGCGAAAACCGCAACCTGAATTATTTGGTCGGTGTGTTGTCGGTGGCTCTATTGTTGCTGAGCGGCGTGGCCTTGAGCCGCTACCGCATCAAGCAACGCTCGGGCAGGTTGCTGGCGGCCCGCAACCAGATTATTGCCAAACAAAGCGACAATGTGCAGCAAGCCAACCAAAAACTACTGGCCTCTGAAACGGAACTGCGCAACTTGGTTGCCACCCGCGACAAGTTTTTCACCATCATCGCGCACGATTTGCGCGGGCCGCTCAGTTCGCTCACGGGTACACTCGGGGTCATGGTGCGGCACATTGACCGTTTCAGCCGCGACGAACTGAAAAATTTCGCCTCCGATACCAATCAGGAAGTGCACAAGCTGCTCGACCTGCTTGAAAACCTGCTGCACTGGTCGCGCAGCCAGCGCGGCAGCATCCGTTACGAGCCGCAGCCGTTGCCACTGCTTGAAACAGTGGAAGCCATTTGGCAGCCGCTGGCCAACATGGCCGCCCACAAGTCCATAGCTCTCAAAATAGGCATTCCGCCCGGCTTGGGCATTGTTGCCGACAGGAATATGTTTGCTTTCACCATCCGAAACCTGCTCTTCAATGCCATCAAGTTCACGCACACGGGCGGCAACATTGCCGTGACTGCCATGCGGCACGGCGAAGTGGTGGAAATAACCGTTTCCGACACCGGTATCGGCATTGTGCCCGCAGATTTGGCCAAGCTTTTCCGAATAGACACCTACCACACCACCACCGGCACTGCCAACGAAACGGGTACCGGGCTGGGTTTGGTTCTCTGCCAGGAATTTGTGCGCAGGCACGGTGGCGCATTTACTGTTGAAAGCGAACCGGGGGTGGGCACTACATTCCGGTTTCCGATGCCGGCCTTGGTGGATGTACTGGCTGGCCAGAGGTTTTTAGCTTAGAAAAGATACTATTTTTAAACCATCATATTCCTTATAATCAAGTAGATATGATTGTTGATGATAAAATAATCTTGGTTTTGTGTCATTTTTTCGCGGATATATTTATCTTGGCTAAAAATATTACTAATCGTGCCACGCTATGTCCATCGTTGCTAACAACATCAAGTATTTGCGCCGGATGAACGGGCTTACGCAGGAGCAGTTTGCCCGCAAAATAGGCATAAAACGTTCGTTATTAGGTGCTTATGAGGAAAGCAGGGCCAATCCGAATTTGGACAACCTGATGAGCATCGCTAAAATATTTGGCACAACGGTGGACAATCTCATCAAGAACGACATCCGCCGGATGCGTGAACAGCAAGGCATTCCGCTACCCCAGCCCGCCACGCAGCTTCTTGAGCCCAACGAGCCGGAAGCCCCCAAGCCACTCGCCGCGCTGATTGACAAATACTACCAGCAACCTGACAACCGCCCGCCCGCCAGGCAGGGCGTTCAGGCAAAAACCACCAAGCCGACACCTTCTTTTGAGCCGCAACCCGTTGACGAGCTTTTTGTGAAGCCCCTGCCGCCAACCGCCGCCCCAAGCAAGCCCGACGAAAACCGGGTGGTTTGGGTAAGCCAGCAAAACACTGCCGAATACATGGGCAGCTACGCCTACGAGGATTACCTGCAAAAATTGCCCGAACTCTTACTGCCCACGCTGCTCCGTGGCAGACACCGCGCCTTTGAGGCGGGCAGTGATTTTCCGGTGGCCGGGGCAACGGTTGTCGGTGAGTTTGTGTCCAACTGGTTCGATATCCGCGATGGCAAGCACTACCTTGTGGTGCTGCACAAACAGGGCGTTCTGTACCGGCGGGTGTATAACCACGTGAAAACAAAGGGAACGGTGCTGCTGCTTTCCGACCTGCCCGACATCCCGGCGGTGGAGGTTCCGGTAAAGGATGTGCTGGAGTTCTGGGAAACCCGCCAATACATCGGCTTGTCCATGCCCGAGCCGGTCGCCACGCTGCCGCTGGAGAAACTGGCAATGCTGGCTGCCGAGCTGCAACGCGAAATAGACCACCTGCGCCGCTGACGGGCAGGTTTGGCCCCCGCTAAAGACGAGGCTTTCAGCTTTTTGAAAGATACTATTTTTACCGGGATTATCAGGCGTTCTGGAATGCTTTCAGTTGCTCGTGCAGGGCGGCTATTTCCTGTTGCATCTGCGCCTCGTTTTCTTGGCGGGCCGTTTCCATTTCCGCCACATAGGCACGCATCGTTTCCTCTTGCGCCTTCAATTGCGACTCGCTGACCTGTGCGGCTTGCAGCAATGCCTCAATCGCTTCCTGTTTTTCCTGCATTTCCTGCTGCGCCCCTTTCATGAGTTCCATGGCGGATTGCAAATCCCTTTCGCGGGTTTGGGCTTCGGCATACAGTTGCGCCATCTCGTGGGTTTTGCGTTCCATTTCCTCTTGGGTAGCCATGAGTTCTTCCATGTTCTGGCGCACTTCCTCTTCCTGGGCACGCAACTCTTCGGATTGCTGCTGCGATGATTCCAGCAGTATTCTGGTTCGCGCATTGATCCGGGTGCTGGTAACCGAAGCGGCAATGCTTTCGCCCAGCTTTTGCAAGAACTCAATCTGGTACGGTTCAAAGCCGTTGAACGAAGCCAACTCAACCACGCCCTCTATTTTGTCGTTCACGCGCAAGGGCATGATAAGCACACTGGTGGGGCGGGCTTTGCCGAGGCCGGATGTGATGTTGATGTAATCCGGCGGAATATCGGTCAGGTACAAGGCATCGTTTTCCTGGACTGCCTGACCAATCAGCCCTTCGCCAATCTCGACGCGCTTTTTCAGGTGTTTTTTCCGTTCGTAGGCGTAGCAGGCCACCAACTCCACAAACGGATCGCGGGCGTTTTCCTCCTGCAGCAAAAACAAGCCGCCTTGGTTGGCTTTCATGTATTTGACTATCTGTGAAATCAGCTTGTCGTACAGTTTTCCGGCATCATCGTCGTGCTGGCGCAGAATATCAACGAACATGGCCAGCCCGTCTGAAGCCCACTGCCGCTGCTTGTCTTGCAGTTGGGTTTTCTCCACTTCGGCAATGTATTGGTTCAGTTTGGTTTCATTACCGCTTAGGGCTTCCTGTTTTTGGGTCATTTCGCCAATCAGGTTTTCGTTTTTCAAATCGGCTTGGCGGGCATTTCGCTGCAACATATACAGCGAAGCGGTGATGATTACGCAGCCGCAAAAGATGATGGAACTGACAAGGGTGGCGTTGCGGAGCAGGCTTTGATCGATGTCCACTTCAATCCAATCGGCACACAACGGTACTGCCAGCACACAGCCAACACCGAAAGCCACGGCAGCAGCCATTCTGGCCGATTCGCGGATGTCCAACACCAGCCACGGAGTTACCAGCAACGACAACTGCAATACCAGCGGTGCAATTACAGGCGGCTGCCCCACCGAAACAACGGAAATATGCCCCAGAAAACTCATCAATGACGGCACTACGGCAACCAAAAACCGGGCAAAGCCAGACAAGCCGAAGTAGTTGAACACCAGCACCGATGCGTAGGCTACCGAAGCCACGATGTACAGTTGGGAAACAACGGGAAGGGTATCCTGAAAGATGAAAATATAGGGGAAGCTGAAGCCGAACAGCAGCAAGCCGAGCCAATTGGAGGTTCGGATGCGAGCTTGCAGACGGTAGGGTTGTTGGGGACGAACGCCGGGGTTGGAGATTAGGTGCAGCAGATTCATGGACGATGGATTGATTTGCCCAAATGTCGGGTTTGGCGCAACATGAAATCCGTCGGTTTTTGCGGTTTACTTACGCGGACAAGTTCCGCGCGAAAAAAC
>JANPIL010000494.1:0-4685 GCA_031424975.1 Sphingobacteriales bacterium | reverse complement strand
AAGCTACACCGAAATCCCCTTTGAGGAGGATTTGTATTCATTGTACGGTTTGTTTGATATATTTGTCCATGTGCCGGTCAACCCTGAAATTGAAGCGTTCGGGCAAACGTACGTGGAGGCATTGGCGGCGGGTGTGCCCTCGGTGTTCACGCTGTCGGGGGTGGCGGCGGAGTTTGTGGAAGACGGAAAAAACGCGCTGGTGGTGCCGTTCCAAGATTCGGCGGCCATTATTGGTGCATTTCGAAAGATTTTGGAGGATGAAGATTTGCGACGAAGTATAATTCAAAACGGACAGAAAGATGTCGCACTGTATTTTGCTCTGCCAACTATGATTAAGAAACTGAAAATACTGTATTCATGAAATCGGTTCGCTTACTGTCTTTTCTGTTAATACTGTGCTGGTTTCTGGGAGGTTTGCTTTTGATAGCTCTGTTTTTGCTCTTTTGGTCAAATGCATACAGTAACGCAACCGTTCTGATATTGCATTTAGTGGGTGGGAAATACCCGCTGGCGGCATTTCGAACAAACTACTTGCCTCCTTCCCGGTTTGAAATGCTGCGCTACCTCGCAGTGTTAATGGTGCTTGCATATGGATTTTTGTCGGTATTCATCCTCAAACGAACATCCGTATGGGCCGAAAAATGCATACGAACTTTTTCAATGTTCGTATTTTGGATTAAAAGACAATGGCAGGAATTTCCGAAAACTTACCGCATAACGGCAATGGTGTTTGCTGTCATAATCTGTATTTTGAATATATACCGTGCTTTGACCGTACCTGTTTTCTATGACGAAGCGTGGACATATCTCAATTTCACCTCCAGATCAGTATTGGTCACACTTGGTCATTATCCGGCTCCCAACAACCATATTTTTTTCACATTGCTCACCAATATTACGGCTTTGCTACCGCTTCCTGCCACATTTGCCCTGCGCCTGCCTAACTTGTTGCTATTGCCAGCAGCGTTTTTTACGTGGTTACTGCTGCTCCGTCGTTGGTTCAGTCCGGAACGGTCGTTGGTAGGTGCAGTTTTGCTGGCGGTTTCTTATCCGGTTCAGCTATACAGCCTGCAGGCTCGCGGTTACCTGCTTTATATACTGTTGGCTTCTGTTGCCTTCTGTATAGTTCATACATGGGCTACACGGCAAATGCAACGCTGGATTATGATAGTGGTATGTGTTATGGGATTGTATACCATGCCGTCATTTTTATACGTGGTTTTTTCTTGCGGCATGTACCTCTGCATTGTTGCTGTTGCGCATAAAAATTGGAAATATTTGCCGAATGGGCTGATTACAGTATTTTGGACGGGTACGCTTACCCTGCTGCTCTACCTACCTGTGTTGCTGCTAAACGGGTGGCGAGCCTTGGCCGATAACCCTTATGTGAAACGGTATTCGCTGCAAGAAGTGTTGGCCATGCTGCCTATGCATTTCATGAATACTGGCAATTGGTTGCTGGGTACGTTTGCATACGGATATATATGCATAATAGCGTTGTTACTGGGTATATGTGTGTATATGCTGGATGGCAATGCAACGCAGAAATCGTTGAGCCTATTGAGTCTGGTATTTTTGCTGTGCCCCTTCCTGATTGCTGTTGTACACCGAACCGTGCCTTTTGAACGCACTTGGTCTTATTGCGTTTTTCCGCTGGTGGTCGGATTACTCTTGCAGGCACATTCCTTGCGCATCTTTACTGTTAAGTCTGGTTTTATTATGACGGCCTTGGCAAGTGTGTTGTCATTGGGGGTTTTTCCATTAGTTTACCGTCAGAATTATGCTGGTGATTACCGAGGCAAGCAACTGGCCGACGGAATTTTAAAAAGCAAGGCGAAATGCTTTTACGTAGAACGGGATTATGACGAGGTGCTGCTTTATTACTACTTCACAGCAGCAAAACGCCCTTACAAAGCCAACCGAAACACCAAAATACCCATTCGGGATTCCGGCTATGATTGTCTTGTTGTAACTAATCCCGCCCTTGTAGACAACACTCAATATCGGCACGCGTCGGAACTGCCTCCCCATGTGTTTTTCAATCGAGAATTGTCATTGTCAATTTTAAAGTGAGATTTTTGCAGAACAGACCAGCTTTTAAATCCTTTTTAACCATGCTTTGCGATTTTGACAGTGGCTCCGCGCCACCAAAATGCGGCCAGATATCCAAGGCGATTATTCTTAAAATGAAATGAAGCCTTTTTTCTCTATTATCATTCCCACCTACAACCGGGCCGATTTTATCAGCAAAACCCTGCAATCTGTTATCGATCAGAGTTATGAGAATTTTGAGGTGGTTGTGGTGGATGACGGAAGCACGGATAACACAGAGCAATTGATGAGAGATTGGACTGGCGAAAAGGTGCGGTATTTAAAAAAAATAAACGAGGAACGGGCTGCTGCCCGAAACTTCGGTGTTGCCCATGCCAGAGGCGACTATGTTACATTTCTCGATTCGGATGACCTGTTTTATACCGACTGCCTGCAAAATGCCCATGAATCAATCCTCAAATTCAAAAGCCCGCCTTTCTTGCACTTGGGTTATGAAGTTACCGATCATGATTTGAAGCCAAAAAATAATATTGATTTTTTGAAGTCAGACGATATTGGGGCTTTTGTCAAGGGAAATCCATTGAGCTGTATAGGCGTTTTCCTGCGGGAAGATATAGCTCGGCGTTTTCGATTTAATGAGGATAGAGATCTTTCCGGCTCGGAAGACTGGGAACTTTGGATTAGAATTGCCGCCAATGTTGGCATTAAGACTGATAACCGTATTTCAGCCGCACTGGTAAATCATTCCAGCCGTAGCGTACAGCAATATGATAAAGATAAACTTGTCCGGCGGAAAGAGTTGGCCGTGCAATACGCATTCTCGGACGCTGAGGTGAGTCGAAAGTTCTCCATTCACCTTCCTGAAATAATCTCCTCTTGGAATTCGTACATTGCCTTGCACTTGGTAATGTCAAGACAATACAAGGATGGGTTAAATTTTTGGTATCGCTCTGTTGAGCGATATCCGTTGTCTATTTTTCAAAGAAGAACTTTGGCTATTTTTAAACTCATTATAAAGGGCTTGCCTTGGAAGTCGGAGAGCACGGGTCCAAGAAACAGTGCCTTTTAAAATCAGTATGGACAAGGGTATAAAACCAGAATCGCCCCTCCTTAGAACCGTTGCACTCTCACCGTTAGACTTGGAAAGTCCAACTACGTTTGCCAAAATAGTATCTTCCGGAAAGCCCAAACCCCTCAGGTTCAAAAGCCCACTCCTTCGGAGGGGGTTGGGGGAGGCTACACGTTAAACCGGAAGTGCATGATATCGCCGTCGGCTACGGTGTATTCCTTGCCTTCCACGGCCAGTTTTCCGGCTTCGCGGCAGGCGGCTTCGGTTTTATAATGCTGGTAATCAGTCATTTTAATGACTTCGGCGCGGATGAAACCCCGTTCAAAATCGGAGTGGATTACCCCGGCGGCTTGCGGAGCCTTCCAACCCTTGCTGATAGTCCAGGCCCGCACTTCCTTTTCGCCAGCGGTAAAATACGTGATCAGATCCAGCAGGCTGTAACCCGCCCGGATCATCTGGCTCAAGCCCGATTCCTTGAGTCCGTATTCGTCCAGAAACATTTGTTTTTCGTCGGCATCCGAGATTTCGGCAATCTGGGCTTCCAGCGCGGCGCAGATGCGCAGCACCAGTGCGCCTTCGCCTTTCACCGCCTCACGCAGCGATTTCACATAATCGTTGTCTTCGTGCAGGTACTTCTCATCCACGTTGGCCACGTACATCATCGGCTTGAGCGTGAGCAGAAACAAGTCGGCAACGGCCTTTTTGTCATCGTCCGAAACATTCAGGCTCCGGGCATTTTTGCCTTGCAGCAGCGTTTCGCGGTATTGTTGCAGTACCGCAAGTTCGCTTTTGGCGGCGGCATCGCCGGCCTTGGCGGTACGTTCGGTCTTGGCGATTTTCTTCTCCACCGACTCCAAGTCTTTCAATTGCAATTCAAATTCAATGGTTTCCTTGTCTGAAACCGGATTGACCGGACCCACCGAACGCACCACATTCGGGTCGTCGAAACAGCGCACCACGTGCGTCAGGGCATCTACCTCGCGGATGTTGGCCAAGAAACCGTTGCCGCGTCCGCCGCCCTTGCTGGCTCCCTTTACCAAGCCGGCAATGTCCACAAACTCAATGGTGGCGGGCTGCAACCGTTGCGGCTTCACAATTTGCTCCAGAATCTCAAGCCGCTCGTCGGGCACGTTCACAATGCCGATATTGGGATCAATGGTGGCAAACTCGTAGTTGGCAGCCACATTTTGGATATTGGTCAGGGCCGAAAAAAGCGTGGATTTGCCAACGTTTGGCAAGCCCACAATGCCACATTGTAAACTCATGGAAAGGCGTGTTATCGAATGGATTGTCTTGAAAAATGCGGGTGCAAAGATACGGAAAATAAATCGGTATTTTGCGGCCCAACCCTGGTGGCGCAACCGGAAGCCGTGCCACTGCTATGCTTGTGCGAATTTGGCTTCAATATCGGTGCGGCTCAGGCTGCAATTGATCCATTCGCCATCAAAGTGCGCGTCGTATTTTTCATAAAAGTTAATGGCAGGCGCGTTCCATTCCAGCACCTGCCACAGCATTCCGCTACAACCGGTTTCCATCGAAACCCGCATTGTGGCATCGAAAAGCA
>JANPIL010000493.1:0-4671 GCA_031424975.1 Sphingobacteriales bacterium | reverse complement strand
GAATGTGCTTGAAGAGCAGGTAGGCAAAGCTTCCGGTGGCGAATACGGGTTGAAAATCGGCAAGGTTAGGGTGAACCTGCTGAATTTCGGCCTCACTTTCCGTGACGTTACATTGGTGCAGGACACCACCGCAACCAGCCGTGCGGCAAACACACCGGCTCCGGGACAACTGATCATAAAAATCGCATCCTTGCAGGTGAAAAGGATACGCTGGTGGGAATATTTTTCGGACAAGGTCATTAACATCGGGACTTTGCGCATCGAATCGCCGGAGGTGCTCGTGTACAAGCAGAAGGGCGCGGCGAAGAAACCAAATCCGTCGAAAATGACTTTCCCCGATGGATTGCCGCAATTGCTGGGTGACAAAATACGCTGGCTGCAAGTAAGGGAAGTGGCGGTGGAGGGCGGAACATTCAGTTACATGGTCGCCGACTCCACCAACCGAACCCACCACTTGGCCGACAGCATTGAGGTGAGCCTGCGCGACATCCGCATGGAATCGGCGGCGCACCAAAAAAAGCCGCAGGTTTTCCCATACGCGAAACACACCGAATTGTCGCTCCGGAACTACGCTTTCTGGGCCACCGATGGCGACTACCACCTGAAAGTGAAGCGCGTGACCCTGACCAACGGCCAGTCGCTGCGCTTGGAATGGCTGGCACTGTATCCGTGGAACGGCAACCCGAAAAGCGCAGCCAAACCCCGCAAGGCCAACCGCTTCATGATTACCGTGCCTCTCTCCACCACCACGGGCTTGGAACTGGGCGGCGTATTCGACCGGGTCTGGATAGCGAAGAAGATTGCGATTTACCGGCCAGTATTCCAGATTCTGCGCGATGAACGGATGCCCCAAGCAACCGGGCCGGGCGATGCACCGGCCGGCAAAAAAAAGGTTGCCCAGCGGGAAAACATCGGCAAGCTGGTCAGGAAACCCACGTTAGATCCGTTGGCCGACATCCTGAGCCAGTATGCGCGCCAGCTTTCCGTGGACACACTGATGCTGGACGGCGGCAGGTTGCGTTCCGTGGCTCTGAGCAGCAAGGGCAAAGCCACCCAATCGGTGGATGGCGTACACGTGATGATCCACAAAATCCGGTTCGACTCGGCCAGCCTTTTCAGTGCGAAAGACCCGTATGCGTACATCAAGGGCATACGGATGCGGATGGTCAATTTCCGTTCCGTAACGCCCGGCAGCCTGTATGCCGTGGAAATCAGGAAAATGGAGGTTCCCGATTTCCGGTCGCTCCGCCTTGATTCGCTGACTATCACGCCGATAGCCTCTGCCCAGGCATTCAAGCAGCAGAAGAAATACCGGCACGACCAATACGCGCTTACCATACCGGTGATCCGGGTATCGGCTTGGAAAACGGCGGATATCCTCAACAATGCGTTTACCGCCCGGAGCATTCATTTTGACAAGGCGGTGGTCAGCGTTTACCGCGACAAACGGCTGCCCCGAAAACCCGCCAGCCTCACCCCAAACCCGCCACTGATGCCCCACGAGCTATTCAGGCAAATAAAATTCCAGCTCCGCATTGATACGGTGGCCTTTCATCAGGCTTCCATTTCGTACGCCGAACTCGATTCGGGAGCGGTGAAAGCCGGGAAAATCGTGTTTGAGAAAACCAACATCACCGGCACAAACCTGAACAACAACCCGGCCACCATGAACCGGCGCAAACCATTTCTGGTGCAGGCCAACACCTTGCTGATGAACCAGGGATTGCTTAAACTGGACTTGGCCATCAACCTGCTCGACCGTGATTTGCGCTTTGCCTACGAAGGCGAACTGGGTGCTATGGAAGTGGAGACACTTAACCGGATTGTGCTGCCTATCACCAATGTGCGTTTTGAGGGCGGGCACGTGCGGCAGGTGGTTTTTGCGGCCAATGTGAGCAACGGCGTGGCGCGCGGCTATCTGGAGGCACTGTACGAAGACCTGAAAATAGGTGTGATGCACTCCGAAACGAAAAAGGAACGCAAACTGCTGTCCATGCTGGGCAATATGCTTGTGAAATCGGGTAACGCAAACGGCAAAAAACGCCCTGCCCGCATGGGCGAGATTTATTACGAACGCGCCATTGACGACACTTTCCTGAGGCTGCTGTGGCTCTCGGCCCGCACCGGCCTGATCACGTCCATGACCCCCAACAAAACCTTGGGGATAAGCCAGCGGATGCAAGACCGGCAGGAGGTAAACAAGGCGCGGCGGGAATCCAGAAGAAAAAGCAAGGAAAACAATGAGTGACCGAAAATAGTATCTTTTAAGAAGCCCAAACCCGCCTGTTTACCCGCCCGCCTGTCGGCAGATAGGAAAGCCGTCGCCCGTTCCGGTCTGACACGCAGTGTCTGACCGGCGTTGCGGCCTTTCCGGAAACAGTATCTTTGAAAATACCCAAACCCGCCTTTGCCGCTGGGTTTACCTGCCGGACTTTCCAAGTCTGACTTTCTGAACCACAAACAAATACCGTTGCAGACACAACCTACCCGTTGGACTTGGAAAGTCCAACTACCCTTGCAAAACCTGATCGTGGCCGTTGCACCCGGAAAGCCCGGCCACGTTGCTCAATAACCCAACTGATACACCGCGCGGTCACCGTTGCGGTCCAGACCCTCAATCATGGTGCGGCCACGGGCGTTTTCAAGCAGTTCGGCCACGTCTTGGGGGGTCATTACGGGCTGCCGGTTGATGGAGGTAAGCACAAAACCCTCCTCAAACTGGCTCAGTACCCCGCGCCCCGTGATGCGCACAATCCGCACGCCGCTTTGCAGCCGCAGCTTGTCGCGTTCCACTTTCGACAAGCTTTCCAGTTCGGCTCCGAGCCGTTCCGATTTGTACGTTTCGCGTTTCAGCAAGCCCGTGGTGCCTTCGCGATTGGTGAGGGTAAGTGCGCCTTCTTTTGTTTGCCCGGCGCGGCGGTAGGCAACGGTGATTTTGTCGCCCGGACGGTAGAAACTCACTTGTTCGTCAAATTCAGCCTTGCTGTTGATGGCCTGCCCGTTGATTTTCAGGATCACATCGCCTTTGCGCAACCCCAGTTTTTCGGCGGCTGCCGCCGGTTCCAAGTATGTGACCACCGCGCCGCTGTAATCATCCAGCCCGAATTTTTCGGCATTCTGGCTGTTGATGTCCGCCACTTCGGCTCCCATGAACCCTTTTTGCACCTCGCCGTATTTGACCAGATCATTGAAAACCTTGTTCACAATGTCCACCGGAACGGCAAAACCGTAGCCCGTGTACGTGCCCGTGCGCGACAGGATGGCCGTATTCACGCCAATCAGTTCGCCCCGCGTGTTCACCAGCGCACCGCCGCTGTTGCCCGGATTGATGGCCGCATCGGTCTGGATGAACGACTCAATCGGGAACTGGCTGCCCAGAATGCCGATGTTGCGCCCCTTGGCACTGACAATGCCCGCCGTCACCGTCGAGGTCAGGTTGAACGGATTGCCCACGGCCAGCACCCACTCGCCCACCTGCACATCGCGGCTGCGGGCCAACCTGACGGCGGGCAGGCTTTTGCCTTCTATTTTCAGCACGGCAAGGTCAGTACTCGGGTCGGCACCGACCATGCGGGCCTTGTACGAGCGGCGGTTGTGTACCACTTCAATGGCATTGGAATTTTCCACCACGTGGTTGTTGGTCACCACGTAGCCGTCGGCAGTGAAGATCACACCCGAACCCGAACTGACGGACTGCTGCTCGCGGGCGGTGCCGCCACCGCCAAAAAACCAATCGAACACATCCTGCTGGGCAGCCACCGTGGAAGTAGTCTTGATGAACACGACGCTGGGCGTGCTGGCCGCCGAAGCCGCCACAAAATCGGCGTTGAGCGGCACGCCCGCATACGTCTGGCTTACCTGCCGCGCATACGGTGCAGCCGTTTCAGTCAACGGATTCCGGGTTTCGGGCTTGACAAAACCGAACAGGAATGCTCCCAGAAACCCGGAAGCCAGACTCAGCAAAATGATTTTCAAGGTTTTCATGCGGATGCGGGTTTTGTTACACCTCCTAAAAATAGTATCTTTTACAAAGCTAAAACCTGCCAATAACAATAACAAAGCTGTTCGGCATCTGCCAAGTGGCTTTTAAAAATTCAGGCCATGGTTAGTAGGCAGGAAGCCTACTGCCGGTTTGTAAAATAGTATCTTTTGAAAAAGCCAAACCCCCGGTCATTCCCGCGCCCCTTGTCACTCCGACGACGAGGAACCGGGCTTCAATCGCGCATCAAACTCCGGGCTTGCGGACAAGTAACCGCCGGATTCCTCCGCTGCCGGAATGACAAGAAAATAGTATCCTTTGAAAACCCCAAACCCGCCCCAACAAAAAAGCCGGGGCAGAACGCCCCGGCTTTTCAAGCAAATCTATGTTACGAGACATTAATAGTCCGTATTCTGCGGATCGAAGTTAGTCCAACCGGTTGTCCAGTCCGTATCATTGAAAGCACCCCGGAAAGTGGTGGCAGTGAAGCCGGTAGGCAACGTGGCTCCGCCACTTTTCAAGAAAGCACCCGACGGAATCATGGCAGGGCGTGCAGTCAATGAATTGTAACCCGCAGCCAGACCCAGATTAGCTACTGTTGTAGTACGGTCATTTTTGCGGGACGCATCATCAAACCGGGCAGCATCTACACCACTCGTGAGAATCGTAGCAGCAGGAACACCAGCTAAAAC
>JANPIL010000492.1:0-13706 GCA_031424975.1 Sphingobacteriales bacterium | reverse complement strand
CGAGTTCCTCCATGCCGGGGTCGGTTTCCAAGCCCTTGATGCAGATGGTAGGGTCAGAGTTTTTGGTGTGGTAGAGCTTATCGAATGTGCCGTACGGGATGAAGCAGCCCACGTCGAAATCGGGGCCGCCAAGAATAGACTCGCCCTGTTTTTTCATCGTGCCGATGACCGTGAATTTCTGGCCGTCCAATTTAAAGGTCTTTCCAATCGGGTCCATGCCCGCAAACAGGGCCTCCACAATGTCGGCCCCGACAATGGCCACTTGGCGTGCCGCTTCCGATTCGAGTTCGTTGAAAAACCGCCCCTCCCCCATCGGAATCTCCACAATGTTCTGGTAGCTTTCGGTGGCTCCCAATATGGCAATGTTACCGATGCTGCTGCTGCCGTTCTTGAGCGTGATGCCGCCGTTCTGGTCGAACAGCGCAACGGCTTCCTTCATGGTCAGGCGGCTTTCCAGAAACTTGTATTCGGCTTCCTTGGTGGTGGGGCGGTTCATGTATTTCCACCACGGGAAGTTATTGCTGAACACAAACGGCCATTTCTGCACGTAAATGGTGCGGCTGCCCAGAAACGACAGGTTGTCTTTCACGTTTTTTTCCAGCGAATCCACGAGCACAAACACGGCGATGATGGCAAAGATGCCGATGGTTACGCCCAACAGCGACAACACCGTGCGCAACAGGTTGGAACGCAGGGCTTCCCAGGCGAACCGGAAGCTTTCAAGCATTAATTGGAGGTAGATGCGCATGGACGGAAAGGTGGATTGGCTGTTAAAATCAGGTCTTTTAAAAATAGTATCTTTGAAAAAAGCCAAACCCGCCCGCCGGATTTTTTGCGGGTCACGGCGGCGGCTATTTGCCCGGCATCACAAGTTGGCGCGGTTTGCCGCCAAAATCAACATTTTTCTGATGAACGGCGGAAACGGCTGCATTTTGGGTGCGGGAATCCGCTTTCCGGTGGCGCGGGCCGGGTTTGGCGGTTTTGGAAGATACTATTTTTCCATGCACCGCCAAGGCTTCCGATAGTAAATGTTTACCTTTCACACGGGCAGTCCACCAACAGATGTAACCCCTTGCCTGCTAACACATTACTTACATAACCACAACCGACCAATGAGAAAAAACACGTATTTGCTTTTGCTACTGGGGCTGCTTGCCTGGGGCTGCGAACCCAAAGGAATAACATTCACGTATGGCAAGGATGGCGTTTTATATCCCGGAACGGAAGAGAAGGCCGCAACGCCCGCGTTCCAAAACGGCGGTGGCGAAGGCAATTACAGTTTTTATCCGGTCGGGTTGGTGATAGATGCCAAGACGGGCGAGGTGGATGTTGAAAAATCAAATCCGGGCTACGAATATCTGGTTCGGTACGTGGCCGCCGATGGCAAAACCGTGGCGCACACCTTTGTGACCATTGCCGGGATAACCTATCCTTCCCGCTTTTTCGACCTGACCAACAAGCAAGATTTCGTGGTGCGGCCCATGGTGAAGGGTGGCACGCTTGCCAACGCAAGTTTTGAAATCACCGCCTCTGAAGTGACTCCCAATAACGGCGACGCGGCCAACATCCGGCAGCAGCCAGCCACTGGCCCCTTGCCCGACACCACTATCCGGGCGGTATTTGATGGTGGCAGCGGCACGATTGATTTGCGCCGGTTGGTTAGCGGCGTGTTTGGCCTGAACTCGGGGCGCAGCGGCTCTATAGACCTGACCATAGCTTACAAGGCAACCGTTGGCGGCAAAAACGTGAATGCCCAGACCCGCTATGTGCTGCGCCGCGAAAACATCATCAGCCCCACTTACCGCCAGATACTGCGCAACTTCGCCAATTTCGATAAGGTTATCGCGGCGAAGCAACAGGAATTGATAAGGGAAAACGAAACGGCCAAGGGACGCACTGAAAAAACCATCGGCCCCATTAGGATTGAGCCTGCGTGGGGTTTGGGCTACAGTTATTACCAATCGCTGCAAGACAATGTATTCAGGCTTACGCACGCCAACCAAACCCCGCCACCACCCAAACCCGCCAAAGCCCTGATGTAAGCCCGCAGTTTTCCCCTTCTTTTTTTCGAATATCCCAGCCGTATCTGTCCGCCACGAAATGCCGCCCTTCCGCACACATATCGCCAGTTTCCTGTTTTGGTCTTTGGCGGTAGGCTGTTCGGTCGGGCAGTCGGTTGAGACGCAAATACGTAACGCCGATGCGCTTTACACACAGGCATCAAAGGAAACCGAGCGGGTTTTTCTGGAAAAGGGAAGTTACCAAGGGGCAAAAAGCAAACTGGAGGCGGCAAAGACAATTTACGCGGCCAACAAAATCCGGGACGAAAGGCTGGCCAAGGTGCTGTATAACCTGGGGGTCATTCACGATGAGCAAAACAACGCGGGCAAGGCAATTGACTGTTATCTGACTACGATTCAAATAAGGAAAAAAGTGAAATCGGCGGATAGCCGGAATTTTTTCCAAGTGTACCTGTACATAGGCAACGTGTATAATAAAATAGGACAGATAGATTCGGCGGAATATTACTATAAGCTGAGTGAAAAATATGTGACCCGGTTTAAAAACCAAAGCAGTGATTTGGTTTATTTCTACGCGGCTCTTGCGAAATTCCATTATTACACGGGCAACTGCAAGGCGTGCATCAATTCGTTTGAAAAATCAATCAGCGAGTCGAACAAGGCAACCGACAAGCGGTATGCCATGCTATCGCAATATTTGAAAGAGATGTTTGCCTCGGCTTTGTTGAGGTGCTACCGCTACCAAGACGCAGCCAGCCAATACCGGCAACTACTCGGCACGTATTACGACCGCAATTTCGTTTTGCTCAAAACCGGGGAAGCCTACCTGAAATTCGGCAAACCCGACAGTGCGTTGTATTTTTTCAAACAGGCCCGCTTTGATGCCGATGCCAGCAACCAGATCCAGCTTTGGACCGGCTTGGGTGAGGCCTACACCAAAACCAAAGACTATCCGCTGGCACTGGATTATTTTAACCGTGCCATTGGCCTGAACAACCAGGCATTCGGCGACAAAAACATCAATCTCGCCAATGCGCAGTCCGGCATCGGGCAGATGCATGAGGTACAAAGCCAGTGGCCGCAAGCATTGGGCAGCTATCAGGCAGCCATCCGTACGTTGCACTTGTCTTTTGCCGCCACCGACATCCATAAAAATCCGGAAGAGGCAGCCAACGTGGTTTCGCGGCTCGATATGTTCAAGGCTTTGCGGCGCAAAGCCAGTGCGTTGCAAAAATACTATGTTTCAAAAAGCCGAAACCCCGCCCAACGGCAAGCCGCCCTGTCCGATCTGCAAGCCGCCTTACAAACCTACCAATTGTCCGTTCGCTTGGCCGAAAACCTGCGGTTGAGCTACGACAGCGACGAAGCCAAACTGTTTTTCAGCCAGCAGGTGTTTCCCGTGTATGAGGAAGCGGTATCGGTGGCATTTGCCTTGTACGAACGCACGGGCACACTTGCGTATGCCGAAACCGCCTTTGTGCTGTCCGAAAAAAGCAAGGCCGCCGTGCTGTCCGAAACCCTGCGCGGCTTGCAAATCAGCCGGCAGAAAGGCGTGCCGACCGATTTGCTCAGGCAGGAACGCGAGTTGCGGCGCAACATTACCAAACTTGCCGTTTCCAGCATTGAATCCAAAGATGCCGTGCAAATGGTGTCACTCCGCGACCAGATGCGCGACAAGGAAATAGAGTTGTCGCAATTGGTCAGGAAACTGGATGCCAACGGCAAGTACTACCAACTCAAATACAATGCGCAGCCGATCAGCATTGCGAAAGTGCAAAAGAAAATACTGGACGGGAAAACCGCGCTGGTCGAGTATTTTTTCGGACAGAAGGAAATTTTTGCCTTCGTGCTCACGCAGCGGGGCTTCCGAGGTTTCCGCCTTTTGAAAGATACTATTTTGCAGCAGACGCTGGACAAATACAAAACCTCGATTTACGAGCATCAGTTTTCGCCCCAGCAACCCGCTTGGGCCCATGTGCTTTACCGCAAACTGGTTGCGCCGCTGCAAACGGCACTGGAGGGCAAGGAAAACCTCATTATAGTGCCCGATGGCGATTTGCACTATTTGCCGTTTGAGGCACTGGTAACCGATGTGAACCGCGAAACATACCTGATCGAAGACCGGATGATCCGTTACGGCTATTCGGGCACGCTATTATCAATGGCACAGAAACCGGGCAACCTGAACGACGAAATACTGGCCATGGCACCGTTTGCCGGCAAATCGGGCAGTGCTTTCCGGAGCATTCGCATAGATGCGCTGCCCGCCTCCAAAACCGAAGTGGAGCAAACGGGCGGACGGATATATTTGGAAGCGGCGGCCACCAAGGAAGTGTTTTTGAAAACGGCCTCCCGCTACGGCATTTTGCACTTGGCCACCCACGCCAAAGCCGACAGCAAGGAGCCGCTCAATTCGTACATCACCTTTTATCCGCAACGCACTGATTCCATTACCGGTTACCGGCTGTACACTTCCGAATTGTACAACCTGCAACTGGACAGTGTGAAACTGGTAGTGCTGAGTGCCTGCGAAACCGGCGGCGGACAACTGGTGCGTGGCGAAGGCGTGATGAGCCTGGCGCGGGCATTTGCCTACGCGGGCTGCCCCAACATTGTGATGACCCTGTGGCGGGCTGAAGACCAGGCAACCGCACAAATCACCACGCGGATGCACGCGTACCTACGCGGGGGAACGCCCAAGGCCGAGGCATTGCGCAAAGCCAAACTCGATTACCTGCGCGAGGCTCCCGCCACGCGGCACAACCCGTACTTTTGGGCCAATCTGGTGCTGGTTGGCGATAATGAGCCGGTATATCCGTCACGGCTATTGTATTGGGTGCTGGGAAGCATGGCGGTTCTGCTTGCCGCGATTCTGGCTGGAGTTTGGTTGTGGCGGAAACGGCGGAGCCGCAGGCTGTCCGGGGCATGGTTCTGAATTTTCCTCTTATCCAAGCGTGTGAATCCCGGCATGTATGTGTCGGTTGCAGCCGGCTCAGAATGGGCAGGAGCAGTTCCCTTCTAAAAGTGCCGTACAATCAGAAGATACAAAGGCATTCCGATGGTAATATTTACAGGAAAAGTCACGGCAAGTGCCATGGGCAAGTATAGTCCGGGATTAGCTTTTGGCACTGTTATTTTCATTGCGGCAGGCACGGCAATGTAAGAGGCACTGGCGGCTAAAACGGCAAATATGAATCTGTTAGCTATGTCATCTGTAACAATTGAGCTTAATACGGCAAATAGACACCCATTGACCAATGGGATTATGACCGCAAAGACCAATGGAAAAACACCAAATGAAAAGAAGGCTTTAAGTTTTCTGCCACTTGTAATACCCATGTCTAAAAGGAAAATAGCAAGAAAGCCTTTGAACAGGTCGTTTGTAAATGGTTTGATGCCTTCCGCTTGTTTTGCACTGGCCATAAATCCGATAATCAAACTTCCCAAAATTAATAATACGCTGCCATTGGTCAGGGAATGCTTTATTACGGATGGAATTTTAATTTTAGTGGCGGTTTCTTCCTTGTTGAAAATAGAGATTAACACTAAGCCAACTATTATTGCAGGCGATTCCATCAAGGCCATTATGGCTACCATGTGTCCATGAAGACTTAATTGCTGAGATTCCAAATAAGAAACTGCCGTTACGAAAGTTACTGCACTTACTGAGCCATATGCCGCCGCTATGGCACCTGAATCAAAAACATTCAACTTCCTTTTCAAGATAAAAAAAGCATATATTGGTATCAAGGCCGAAATGCTGATGCCAAAAAGCATTGACCATCCGATTTCGCTTGTAAACGTTTCATGAGACAATTCTTGCCCTCCTTTGAAGCCAATGGAGAACAACAAATAGAGGGAGATGAATTTTGATGAGTTGGCAGGTATTTTTAAATCGCTTTTCAGATACACCGCGATAACGCCAAGCACGAAAAATAGTAATGCCGGATTGGTTAGGTTTTCTATTAGTAAATCAAGATTCATTTAAATATTTTTTTAGATTATCAGGTTTTACGCGCGACAAGGTTAATCAACAAACTCCAGTTTGCCTGTTCGCAATATATAAAAGGCTCCAACCATCTTTATTTTACCCGTACTTTCCATTTCCTTTGAGATTTCGCTTTTAGCTCTAATTTGAGCAATGGTGTTTCTTATGTTAGAGTTGTTGTAAGTTAATAATCAGATAGGTAAAGATTTTCTTTGACCAAATTTTCATCCGTGCAATACACATTTCCTGTTTGTTTTGACGACAAGGGGTTTTGCGTTTTGGAAAGACACTATTTTCTATGTATTAATTCTATTGAAGAAACGCACGGCTTGTTGATTATCCAGCCACAGCAAATTTAATTAATAATCTGGTCATTTAAATGCCTCACAAGAAATGAACTGATATTTGTCGAACGCTTACTGCTAAAGGACAAGACTTGGCGAAGTTGCTCTGAGTGAAAAAGCGAAGTATTGAGCAAACGGCAACTTTGCCCAGCCCCCTGTTATGCGCAGTGGGCTGGGTTGGGGAAAAAGGCTTGGACGGGTCAGAACCGGTAAATACTTTGCTAATGCGCCGATTGGCATCTGACCGACCTATTACTGATAGAAAAAAAGGGGAGGATTTATTCGTCTGCCAGAATAGCAGAAAATCCCGTGTTAGCGGCATATCCTTTCTTATGCCGAAGGATCTGGCTTGTTATTAGAGTGCTTCACTACTTTATATAACATTATAAAATTTATCATAGCCAATAGCAACATGGGAATCCTTCTATAAATGAAATCGGTTGATATAAGCCGTTCGATTAATTCTAAGGAAAATTTTTTATCAAGTTCAGCTTGAATAGGGATTTGAACAGTTATAGTTGAGACAAGGGTAATAAAATTAAAAAAGAACGCTAATAAAACCAGCCACTTGGATATGACCATCGGTCGAAACCAAAGCAATAAAATTTGAGGGATGAAGGATAGGAAAAAGAAAATAACAAACAGCGGAATAATCAGCGAACTATCAATCTGATGGAATTTAGGAAATTCATTTGCGCCAACTGCACGCCATGTTCTGTAAGCAACCAAGGAATTTACTATACCTCCGCCAAAAACATAGAAAGCTAGCAGGATATATACTGAGAACACAACAGTTGAAATTCTATTCTTAGTAATCATTTTGTATTTTTTTAAATTTTCTGTGTGATGGATTTTCACTCACTCGTCACCAACGAACAGGGCTTGGTGTTGTTGGGGGATTTGAAAAATGTCCGCCCGTAACCGAAGTTAAATTTATTACTAAAAGCGGAAGTTAAGAACTACTACCCGGCAGTATTAGGTCCGCCGAATATAAAACTTAGATATGCACTGCGGAGGATTATTGCTCTAACGTCCAGCCCCACTTGCAGCAATACTCTTGTTGGCTGCGGTTTATTCTTTTGAAGCGTCATTCATCTTCTGGGAAGCTGTATTGCACAACCTTCAAAAAGTACTTTTTATTTAATTGCTTGCAAACTTCTTCAACCTCGTCAGCCATTTGCAAATGGTCTTGATTGAGTTGCGAGTAGTCAGAAAGTGGTCGTTTGGGTGGGATCTTTGTCGCCATATAGACCATAGCTTCTTTTAGTTCAAGCTCAAACTCTGCTTGCAACATTGCCCAAACATAATTATTTAAATTAACAAGCACTCCTATCTCAAACCAATTTCTCGGAATATTGTAATTGTTTTGGTCAGGTACAACAAATTGGCTTTTATGCCTCCACGGATGGGCGATAATATTATTTCGAAAACGCTCTAAATCTTTCCATTTGTTTATTCTCTTAATGATTGGAGCGGTAGTTTTTCTAACGTCGTCTACTCTTTGCTTGCACTGCTTTTCTGTCCCGTGATAAAAGCCTTTATTGAATTCCTCTAAGAATGAAACGGTTTCCATTTTGATGTAGTAGGTGAACAAGACAGCAAAGTCCTCAACTTCTTTAATACGTCCTTGCGAATTTTCGATAAGTATCCATAGCCGATTTATCGTCTGATTACATTTATGAAGAATGAATAAAGCTTCGTAGAGTTTTATTGGTTTCATCAGCAGGTTATGTGGTAAAGTCAAATTGCAGCCAACTCTCTAATATGCGAAAGTTTTGTCATATTCTTTATGTTTTTTAAATATAAACTTGCACTTTTTATGCAGTAGGTTGTCTGTTTTTTGGTTTTAGCAGTGAAAAGTAGCGAATCGTTTTGAGAAGTCAAACTCATTATTTGCCAAGGTTGAGGTCGTCAAATGGACTTGTGATTTTCTCCAGACTCCGGGTGCTGACGTGTGTGTACCAGAGGGTGGTTTTCAGGTCGTTGTGTCCGAGCAGCTCTTGGATCAGTTTTAGGTTCGTTCCTCTTTCGTGCAGGTGCGTGGCGTAACTGTGCCTGAGGCTTTTGCACACATGAAAGTAAACGCCAAACCCGGCAAGTGGCGGCAGGGGTTTGGCGTTTCCAAAAGATACTATTTTGCCGGCAACGTTTCATGGCTTTCAGGCGTGCAATCATCGTGCAGATAACACCTGGCATGTGAAAGCCACCACAAAAAAAGGCCGCCACAGTTACGCGGCGGCCTTTCGTATAAATCCAGCGTTTAAAGACACCGGAAAATCCGTTTTACTTCACATCAAAACGGTCGAGGTTCATCACTTTGTTCCAAGCGGACACGAAGTCGTGCACAAACTTCCCGTGCGAATCCGAGCAGCCATAGACTTCGGCAATGGCCCGCAGTTCGGAGTTCGAGCCAAAAACCAAGTCCACGCGCGTGGCCGTCCATTTTACCGCACCGGTGGTACGGTTGCGGCCTTCAAACACATCCTGCGCATCATTGACAGCGTGCCAAGTAGTGTCCAAGCCAAGCAGGTTCACGAAGAAATCGTTGGTGAGCGTTTCCGGGCGGTTGGTGAAAACCCCGTGCGGCGCGCCGTTGTAGTTGGTGTTCAGCACCCGCATACCGCCAACCAGCACCGTCAGTTCGGGGGCGGTCAGGGTCAGGAGTTGCGCCTTGTCCACCAGCATTTCCTCAGCCGAAACGCCTTTGTAGCGGTTTCTTATGTAGTTGCGGAAGCCATCGGCAATCGGCTCCAGCACCGCAAACGATTCCACATCGGTCTGGTCGGCGGTGGCATCGGTGCGGCCCGGCGTAAACGGAACCGTTACGGCAACGCCCGCTTTGTGAGCCGCCGCCTCAACACCCGCGCACCCCCCCAGCACGATCAAATCGGCCAGCGACACCTGCTTGCCGTCGGTTTGGATGCCGTTGAACTCGCCTTGGATGGTTTCCAGCGTGTCCAGCACTTTAGACAACTGCGAAGGATTGTTTACCGCCCAATATTTCTGCGGAGACAGCCGGATGCGGGCACCGTTGGCCCCGCCTCGCTTGTCCGAACCTCGGAATGTCGAGGCCGAAGCCCAAGCCGTTGACACCAACTGGCTGATGGTCAGGCCCGACGCGAGGATGTTTGCTTTCAGCGCGGCGATGTCGGCTTCGTCAATCAGTTTGTGCGCAACCGCCGGAACGGGATCTTGCCAAATCAGCACTTCGGCGGGAACTTCCGGGCCGAGGTAGCGGGCACGCGGACCCATGTCGCGGTGTGTGAGCTTGAACCACGCACGGGCAAAGGCATCGGCAAATTCGTCGGGGTTTTCGAGAAACCGCCGCGAGATTTTCTCGTAGGCCGGATCCACGCGCAGCGACAGGTCGGTGGTCAGCATTGTCGGCCGGTGTCGCTTATTGGGGTCATAGGCATCCGGGATAATCTCATCCGCCCCTTTGGCCACCCATTGGTGCGCCCCGCCAGGGCTTTTGGTCAGTTCCCACTCGAATCCAAGCAGGTTTTCGAAGTAGTTATTGCTCCATTGGGTCGGCGTGGTAGTCCAAGTCACTTCCAAACCACTCGTGATTGTATCCGGTCCTTTTCCCGTACCGTAGCTGTTGTGCCAGCCAAAGCCTTGTTGCTCAAGGGAAGCGGATTCCGGCTCGTTGCCCACATGGTCAGACGAAGCGGCCCCGTGCGTCTTGCCAAAGCTGTGCCCGCCAGCAATCAGGGCCACGGTTTCCTCATCGTTCATGGCCATCCGGCCAAATGTTTCGCGGATATCGCGGGCGGCGGCCAGCGGATCAGGATTGCCGTTGGGGCCTTCGGGATTCACGTAGATCAGGCCCATGTGCGCCGCCCCCAATGGTTGTTCCAGATCGTTGGCGTGCATCGGACGGCCGGGGTCTTCATCCGACGACACCACGCCATTCGCCGCCACCCCCGGCGAGCCGTTGCCGTAACGCACATCGTTGCCGAGCCAGGTTCTTTCAGCACCCCAATACACATCTTCCTGCGGTTCCCAGACATCGGCGCGGCCACCGCCAAACCCGAACGTTTTGAAACCCATGGATTCAAGGGCCACGTTGCCCGCCAGAATCATCAGGTCAGCCCAGGAAAGTTTGCGGCCATATTTCTGTTTGATGGGCCACAACAGGCGACGCGCCTTGTCGAGACTTACGTTGTCGGGCCAGCTATTGAGCGGCGCGAAGCGTTGCATACCCGCAGCGGCTCCGCCGCGACCATCGCCGATCCGGTACGTGCCCGCGCTGTGCCAAGCCATGCGGATGAACAACCCGCCATAATGACCGAAGTCAGCAGGCCACCACTCCTGCGAATCGGTCATCAGCGCGTGCAGGTCTTGCTTCACTGCTGGCAGGTCAAGGCTCTTGAACTCCTCAGCATAGTCAAACGCTTCACCCATCGGGTCTGATAGCGAAGAATGCTGCCGCAGGATATTGATTTTCAGTTGGTTGGGCCACCACTCTTGGTTCCGGATACCTCCCCCAGCTGCTTGGCCCATGCGGCCGCTCATAAACGGACATTTGGCGGCACTGGGTTCGTTGGCATTCAAGGCGGCGTGGTGGCCGTTGGTACCGTTGGTCTGGTGGGTGTTAGAGGTTTCGGTCGGGTTCATGATTTTGATTGTTTTGGGATTGTGAAAAATTGGGTGGAGAGCAGCATACAGCCCGGTATGGACTGCGGTGTGGAAAAATCAATGCGGATATTCGGTTTTTACGCAAATCTGCCGCATTCAAGCCGATAGTTCAAATTGATAATTTATATTGATATATCTATAATATCTATAATTGCCATCGGGTTTTTCCGGAAATCAAATGCAATTGTCCGGGATTATCGTGCAGGCGGGTTTGGGCTTTTTGAAAGATACTATTTTTGGAACAGCGTTAGCGGCAAAAAAATGAGTTTCTTCGAGCGAAACCGGTTTTGTTTACGGGAGAAAAGTGCGTTTTTCCGTTTAAGATGCCAAGTGTTTTACTTGCGGCGGGCATTTTTGCTCATACCAGCCGCTGAACCGGAAGATGCAATCCTTTAGCCAGATTGCGTATCATGCTTATGGTCAATTCGCGTTTGCCGTTTAATATCTTGGAGACTTCACTTTTTGTGCCGATGAAAGGTATCAAATCAGTCTGTTTCAGATTTCTTTCTTCCATGACCGACTTCAGATACATGATTGGTTCAGTGAAAGGGAGCGGATAATAAATCTCCTCGTAGGCTTCAACCAGCGTCACCAACATTTCCAGTTCTTTTCCCTCAGCGGAGTTGGCAGCAGGATTCTGCCGTATCAACTGCCGGATTTTCTTAAGAGCCAGTTCGTATGCTTCCTCGTCGTATACTTTTTCAGTCGTCATATTCAATGGTGTTTGCGTCAATCTTGTCATATTCGGCGTGGGTGCCAATCCAAATAATAAAGATGGTTCGGTATGCATAGCTTATTTCCGTAACCAAACGGTAATCATTACCCTTGATGTTAAAAATGACCCGGTTATTGGCGATGATGCTTGCATTTCCAAAAGTCGCCTTCACATCGTTAGGATTGGCCCAATCCTGTTTCTTTGCGGTTGCGTACCATTCGTTTAGAGAATTAGCGGCGGTGTGGTGCGCCTCCCAAAATTCCCGCAAGGTTTTTTTTGCAATTATTCTCATGCAACGTTTTGAAACCAATCAAGGTTTGTTTTAAGCAAACATTTTTTGAGAAAAGTTTGTAAAAATTCCATTTTTATATTTTCCGCACGCCCAGCCCCGGCGCATCGCTCACCGACATCATTCCGTCCCTTAGAATAAAGCCGCCCGAAACCACGTCTTTGGCCAAGTCCAAGCTGCCGTCCAAGTCCAGGTATTTGGTGTTGGGGCAGGCCAAGGCCACGTGCAACGCCGCCGTAATGCTGATAATGCTCTCGTCGTTGCAGCCCCACATGAGGTCGATATTGGCTTGGCGGGCAATCTGCGCTATTTCCAAGGCTTGCGTGATGCCGCCGCACTTCATGAGCTTGATGTTGAAAATACCGCAAGCCGCCGGCGATTCGGCCAGCCGGAACGCATCCTTGGGCGTAACCAAGGCTTCATCGGCGGCAATGGTCTGCTTGATGCGGTCGGGCAGGGCTTTCATCTCGGCCACCGCAGCGGCGGGCAGCGGCTGCTCGTTGAGTTCAATGTCTAGGCCGCCCGTTTGCCGGTAAAAGCGACTCAGGTCGGGTGTGGTGTAGCCTTGGTTGGCATCCACGCGGATAATGATGTTTTTGCCCACCCTTTCGCGCAGTTTCACCAGCCGTTCCACATCTTCCTCCATTGATTTGCCCAGTTTCACTTTCAGCACCTTGAAACCGCGGCCAATGTATTCATCGGCTTCGGCCAGCATGGCGGCGGTGTCCTTGATGCCGATGGTGACCGATGTGGGCAGGCTCCGGATTTTCTGACCCAGAAACGCCGCAAGCGGCACACCCAAATGCTGGGCAAACAAGTCGTGCAGGGCGGTTTCCAAAGCAATCCGCACGCCGGGGTTTTTGGGATATTTCTCTTGGATTTCGCGGCACAAGCCACCCAAATGCCGTACGTCGCGGCCAAGCAGCCAGTCGAGGCGTGGTGCTTGCAGGGCGGCCCACGTGTCGTCAATGGATTCGCCGACTACGTATTGGCTGGGGTTGGCCGCGCCGAGGCCGTACAGTCCGTTGTCGGCCACCATCTCGACCACGCAGTTTTCAACGGCACTCACGGTCTTGTAGGCAATGGTGTAGGGTCGGGTGAGTGCCAAGTTGGGTCGGCTGATGTGGATGTGCTTGATTTTCACGGTTTTAAATGATAAGGTTGGATTACTTGAGGGAGGTTTGGCCTTTTGGAAACCTGCCTGCCGGACAGGCAGGGATACTATTTTAATTCGGCTGGCCAAGCGCAAATAACCACAGAAAACCTGTAAACGAAAAACGGGACGGAGTGCCAAGACCCGTCCCGTGAGCATTTGCGGCATGAAGCCCGGCTACCAGACCCAAAACCCGATGGCGGCCAGAATGCCCAGTTTGCAGAGGTTACAGAATGTGCGTGTCATAGATGTAGAAGTTGGGTTACTTGTCATCTATTGATAGCGCGGTTCGGTGCCTTGTAACCACACTGCGGAATGTATTGTGCGGGTGTACGTGTAAGTTTTCCGAATAAAAGCCGGGGTTTGGGCTTTTGGCGGGATACTATTTTTGGGGGCGGCAACCGCATTCAATTTTCCGTCCGGTTGTCTTTCCGTACCGTTATCTGCCGCACATCTATTTCCTCATCATCATCTTCCAGATAAAAACGGTCGTAGTCTTCCAACGAAAAGGTCTCGCTTTTGGGCACCTTGCCCGAATCAAAGCTGTTGAGCAAT
>JANPIL010000491.1:0-7163 GCA_031424975.1 Sphingobacteriales bacterium | reverse complement strand
TTGGCATTGGCAATGTGCGACGCGATGCTGTTGGCGTAAAACCGCGAAAACGTCTGTTCCACGCAATCGTACGGGTATTCCATCAAGTATGGCAGCGATTGCACCGCATACCAAGCCGAATTTGACGAAAACTCCAGCGTCAGGCGGTGGGTTTTGAGTGTTTTGGAGGTACTATTTTTCAGCTTCTCAAACACAAATTCCTTGGTTTGCTTGCCACGGATGGGCAGCGGCAAGGTTTCAGTCACCAGCATCCGGTTCGTGACCACGGGCAAAATCATCGTTTCGCCGTCCGAGAAATCCCCGGCTTTGGCCACAACTTTATAGGAAATAGCCTGAATGCCCTCCGGAATCTGGATGCTCCATTCCAGATTGGTACTCTGCCGGGACTTCAAGGAAAACCCCACCCCTAGCCCCTCCCCGTTAGGGAGAGGAGCAGAGGATTCTTTTTTTTCACCCCTCTCAGCAGGAGAGGGGCCGGGGGTGAGGTTCAACCGCTGCATCGTCAGCGCATCAAAAAACTCCAATTGGGCTTGGCCGCTCAAATCCTTGTCGGCGAGGCTGGTGATTTTGACGGCAAACTGCATCTTGTCGCCTTCGCGGAAAAAACGCGGCTGGTTGGGCACCACCATCAGGTCTTTCTGCGTCACCAATTCCTTAACCACGCTGCCCGACTGCAACTCTTTGGTGTGCGCAAAACCGAGCATTTTCCAGCGCGTCAGCGCTTCGGGAATGGTGAAGCTAATGATGATCTCGCCCTTGTCGTTGGTCTGCAAGTGCGGCTCGAAAAAAGCCGTTTCGTTGAAATTGGAGCGGACTTTTACATTAGAGAAATCCACGGGTTTTTCCTCGCTCTGCTCTACTTGCATTTCAACAAACTCGACCGTAGATATTTTTGGTGCAGCCGCAACAACTTCTTTTAATTGCCCTTCATCTTCCGCATCATCCCCCTTTGATTCCTTTTTCCGAGCCGAATTTTTCGCCATATCCATTGAAGCATTGGGGGCCGACATTCTTGCCTTGCCCTGTAGCATGACGCGGATTTGGCTGCCAAATGCGTACCTGAACCAGTTCAATCTGGCGAATTGCGCACTTTCGTAGCTTTTTGTGTCATCGCGGCTCCAATCGCGTTGGAAACCGGTAAGTTCATCCGCACCGAAGCCGTTTTCGCTTTCCCAGTCCAGCCGCGCATACACGGAATTGTAAAAGCTGGCGTACCAGTTGTGCATCCTGAACGCATCCAGCGAGGCATCGTACAGGGTCGCCACCATTTCGGCGGCGAGTTTGTCGGCTTTCTGGCCGGTTATTTTCAGCTTCCACTGTTCCTGCTGGCCGGGTTGCAGCTTGTCGCGGAAGGTTTCAAACTGTACGTCCAGTTGCTTGTTCGTGTACGGAACCGTAATCACCGCCGACGTGTCGTAGCGGCGGCTGTCTTTGACAAAGGTAAAATGCACCGCAATGTTGCCCCGGTATTCCTCCTTGATCGGAATCTCAAAACGGCGTTGTTCGTTGCTCATCGTCAGCCAGTCTTGCATCAGTATTTTGCCGTCCTGCTCCACTTCATACAGCACCTTGGCGTTGGCGGCCGCCGTGCCAAATACCACTTCCGCCTTGTCACCCGGCTCGCAGGTGGGTTTCAGGTTTTTGAAAGATACTATTTCAGGCAAGGCCAACGACTTGGATTTTGAATCGAATACCGTGAAATAGGCCACCTCCTTTACGTCCTGCCCGAACTTGTCCTTGGCCGTGATTTCCAGCAAATACTTTCCCACGGGCAACGATTGGAGCGGAACGTTTAAGGCCGTTTTTCCATCAGCCGCAGCTTCGGTTGCGAAAGGCGCGTTGTACACTTCCTTTTCCCGCTCCCATTTCAGCCAATTGTTTTCGTCGGCATACAAGTCGTGCGGAAAGAGCTTGTAATATTCCTCTTGCGTGAACAACTGTCTGTCGGGCTGCTGCCACAGCCGTTCGCGGAAGGTGCGGGTGGGGGTTTTGAGTTTCCAAAGGATACTATTTCCCGTAGCCGCTTCCGGCTGCCCAGCCAAGTTGGTGGTGCGGATGGAGGCCCCCCAGCGGCCTCCCCCAACCCCCTCCGAAAGAGGGGGCTTTTTGGCTCCCCCTTCGGGGGCGGGGGGGGCCGCCAAGTCAACATCTTTCACGTCGGCATTGATAACCAGCGATTTGTAGCCCACGCTCACGGTCATTTGCGAACTGTGCGTTTCGCCGTTGATGTCCGTCACGTCGGCAAAAACCTGGTAGTTGAATACCGGGTCGGAGGTTTTGTCCACCGTTTCGTCGGCAATGGCCGGGAATTTGACTTGGAACTTGCCGTTAGCATCCGTTTCGGTAAGCCCGTTGGTGATTTCCATGGCGGGCGAAGTCGGGTAGTAACCGCGCCAATACCACCACCACATCGGGAAGCGGGCTGTGCGCACCACGCGGTATTTCACTGCTGCGCCGTCAATGTTGGCTCCGGAATAAGCCTGCGCAACACCTTCAGCGTCAATGATTTCGCCTAACCGGAACGAACCCTTGACCGGATTGATTTTCACCTCGAACTTGGGGCGTTTGTATTCCTCCACCGAAAACACGGCCTGTCCGTTGTCGGCCAAGGTTTGCAGGCGCATCTCTCCCAGCAACCCCGTGGAGGGCGTGGTGAACGTGCCGCTGAACGTGCCGTACTCGTTGGTGACCGCCTCCTGCCGCGCCACCTGCTGGCCGTTCACATCGTATAGCGCAACGGTGGTGCGGTGT
Organism: Sphingobacteriales bacterium; assembly: GCA_031424975.1. Lineage (GTDB taxonomy): Bacteria > Bacteroidota > Bacteroidia > Cytophagales > 172606-1 > Xanthocytophaga. The sequence goes on along the minus strand of JANPIL010000491.1, from coordinate 4,412 downwards.
TTGGGCTTGATGGCGGAGGTTTTTCCGTCCGTTTCAAAAACCAGACCTTTGAAATACAGCGTTTGTCCGGGGCGGTAAATGGCGCGATCCAGGAAAAAAACCGTTTGCACGTTCATCTGTGCCGGTTGGCGTGCGGACTGGTAAAGCGTTGAGCCGTAGTTATTTCGGTCGTCAATGTCGCGCATACTCAACTTGTCGGCTTTGTGCGTGAAATCAACGCTGAAATTGCGGTCATCGTAATTTCGCGCATTGTTAAACGGAATTACAAACCGGCCTTTGGCATCGGATACATAACCTTTTTCGGTGCGGAACACATAGTTGCCCGACCTTGAATCATAATTGCGCACAGAAACTTGCGCCTGCACACCCCCTACCGGCTCGCCGGTTTGGCGGTGCAACACGTAAAACTCGGTGCTGCCATTGTCCAAGTTCCGGTGGATGTAGCTAAGGTTGGAAACCGTGGTGAAGCCGTATGCCAGGCCGTTTTTGTCGGTCTTGAAATCGGGCGTGTGGCTCAGCAGCACCATGTAGTCGCCTTCCGCTACGCCATCCAGCTTTGCTTCCACGCTGTGCGGCTGGTAATCCTTGTCGTCTGGCAAGGTCGCTTTTCCGGTTTTCAGCGGTGTTTTGGCAGCAAACCATTCAATGAATTTCTGTTCCTGATCCACTTTGTAGTTGTTGCGCCATTTCTGCCGCTGCGCCTGCACTTCCTCACGCGTCACCTTAATGATGCGCCAATGCAACGCGGTAAAGTTCCTGTATTCGACCCACGCCCGGAACGGCTGGTTGGGCACGTTGGTTTTCTCGATTTTGGAAGATACTGTTTTCTGCTCAAGCGATATTTGCAAGTTATGGCACAAAACCGCGCCTTCCGATTCGGGAAAGCGTTTTTTGGCGGCCTCGCAGATTCCGTGCGCCTTTTGCAAGTCAAACTGGTGTTCGGCAGATTGCAGCGGCTTGTACAGGCCGCCTTTCTCCACCCAAACCTGCGCAATGGCATGGGCCACCAACGTGGATACGGGCTGGGCCAGCGTTTTCTGCTCCAGTTTTTGCAGCGCGGCCAGATACAAGTCGGTTTTGTTGCCCAAGGTCAAATGTTCCCTGACAAACGCCAGCCGCTGCAAATCCAACAGAACAGCCCCCCAGAAGCCTCCCCCAACCCCCTCCGAAAGAGGGGGCTTTTTGGCTCCCCCTTCGGGAGCGGGGGGGGCTTTTGTCAGCTCCTGAAACAGTTGCAGGGCGTGGAACTTCATCGAAAGCGTATCTTTCGAGGTGAGTTTGAGCTTGGCAAAGGTGTCCGCATCGCTCAGGTAATCAGCCGAGCTGAGCGTGAAAGTGTAGGCGGGCTTGGTGAGTTGCGGCTCTTCGCCCGTGTAGAAATCCAAGGCCCGGTGCGCCAAAAAATCGTAGAGCGTGGGCCGCAATTCCCTACCTTTTTTGTTGCCGTATTGCAGTATTTCCTGATACACGTCAATGTTTAACTGCCTGGATTTGTCGGCATCCTGCAACGAAAGCTGGTATTGGGCAAACGTTTCCTGCACTATTTTCTCCAGGCTCCAGGTTTCAATGTCATCGTTTGTGAAATCAACCGTTGCGGTGCGGCTTGCAAATTTCCAGCGGTTATTCTGGTAGTAACTCCAGTACATTTCGGCCAGCATGGAGTGCAAAACCGGCTTTACCGGAAACTGTGCCGCCGCGATTTCTTTTTGCAACGCATTGATATTCAACACAAAGGCGTTTTCCTCTTTCTCGTCCTTAAATTTGAATTGGTGAATTACCGCCTTTACCAACTGCGCATTGTTCTTCTCGGCTTTCGCTTGCCGGTATATTTCGTCCACCGTTTTCAAGGCCGATTCGGGCAGGCCCTTGCTTTCAAATGCTTCTACTTGTTTCCAAGCACTTTCATAGTTATAGGTGGGCATGGTTTTCTTGGTTTGGGCGCAACTGTAAAACGCGACGGTTAGAAAAAGCACTGAAACAACAATCAGGCGGAAGGGTAACATAGGCAAGGGGGGTTTGGGCTTTTGAAAAGATACTATTTTGTCAGAATCCGGCAAATCCTGATTCTGACAATTCAATTTCAACAATGAGATACAAAAATGGCGAATATTCCACACGCCGCCGGAAATAAAAAACCCGCAAGGTTTTTGAAACCTTGCGGGGCTGCCTCGCAAATTGCTGATGCACAATAAATTACCGCGTTGGTACGCCTTCCGACTTCACCGCTTTTGCCTTGGCTTGCTTGTTGCGTGCAAAAACCGGGATGGAAACGCCCGCATACGCATCGGTTCCGTAGGTTTTGCCCAAGCCCAAAGCACCGGCAACATTATCAGACCCGACGTGGAAAACGCCCAGTTTCATGTAGGCACCCACCACCACGCGGCTGTAGTTGTGGGCAATGGCAACGGGCAGCGCAAATTCAAACCAGCGCATTTCCAAGCGCGGCGTTATGGCCAGCAGGGAGGCGCGGCGCATACCGAGGGCGTTTTTGCCGCGCAAATTCTGCACCCAAACCGCATTGACGTACAGCCTGCCTTTGATGTGGTAATCCAGATTTACGTGCAAGGCCGTTGCCAAGCCTGTTTTCAGGGCATTACTGGTTTCGCCGGGGGTCACGTCCAGCGCATTGTTCAGCACACCGGCAATATCATCCGCATCGCCGTCCAAACTATCGGCCACGATGGTTTTGTTGGTGCGGCTGATGTCGTAGCTTTTCACAAAATCGCCACTGTAGCGGATGCTACCCACATCCATCAGGGCCACGCCCAACCGGTATTTGTAGTTGTTTTTCATGCGCTTGCCACTGTTTTTATCAGCCGAATACATGGTTTTCAATGAATCCATCAGTTTCTCACCGGCAGTGTCTTCCAGTTTCTCATACGTTGCGCCCAAGTTCATGCCCCAGCCCCTGCCCGGCAGTCCCTTGCCAAAGAAAGAACCCAGACTTGGGTTTTCCGTTGCACTTTCGTAAGCCTTGGGGTCAATGTAGCCGTAGCTCAGGTCTATGTTTTCAATGTTGGCCAGCGTCTGGTCTTCGGTCGGCTGCTGTGGATCGGGTTTTTCGGAGATGGAGAAGTTCGCGGCCTTGGTGTTGAAGTAGGCGGCCGTAATCCCGTGCAGCCGGTTGATTGTCAGTCCGGCCTTGAGCGTGTGGGTCTTGTTCACCTCAACCACGCGGGCGTAGGTCAGTCCGGTTTCCTTGTAGGCATTCACATTCATATTAAAGGCGATGTTCCGGTAAGTGTTGCCCGCAATCCCATCGGCGTTGTCGGTTCCTTCCGCAATGATGTTTGCCAGTTGGTTCGAAACATTATTTGCCGAAAGCCCGAACCGGACGCGGTTGGTAAAGGCGAAGCTGTGAACCGGGCTCATCTTGACCATGAACGAAAGTGCGCTTATCTGTCCGCCCGTCAAGGCAAACTTGGGTCGGGCATTGTCGCGCTTGTCCAGGTTGTTCTTGTCCAGTTCAAAACTGCTGATGTTTGTCACACCCAACGGCAGTTTGAGGTAGTTGTTGGCACCGCCCCCCTGCCCCGTCAGCAGATCCAAGTAAAAGCCGTTGCGCGAATTGGCAATGGAAGCCGGATTAAGGAAAATGCCGTGCGTGCCGCTGTAGTTGCTGCCCGTCAAGCCCAACATCTGCTGGGCCTGCCCGGAACCGATGCCCGCGACAATGAAAATGAAAAGTAGAGTTTTACGCATTGTCTTGCAGGGATAGATAAATGAATTATGTTAGGAAACCCGTGGCGCAAGCCGCCCCGGATGAGGTTTGAAAAACCGCAGTACAAATTTACCCCAAACCGGCACCGGATTGGCAAACGTGCGGGGCGGTTGCCTCAGGGCGATGTAATGTCCGGACACCCGCGTGGAATATGTACGCGCAAGGGCGCGGTTTCAAGGAAGTCCGGGCCGGAAACGGGGCGTAACCGGAATGCGAACCATCCATGAACGCAACGACAAGCGGCTGACAATTAAGGAATTGGGCAAACCACCGGAATGCCATCCGTGAACCAGCATCGCGATAGTGACAGAATCGGCACGTGTAACGTCCATTTGAAAAAAAGCAACCGCAAAACTTAGGAAAACCGGTTGCAACCCGCAGTGTTCGGCTTGGCGCACGGTGCAATTTTTTGGTTTTCTCTCGGCACCGCGCCGTATCTTTGTCCGGAAACAAACCTGAAAAAACCATGAATATAGGTGACAAAGTGCGGATGCTGCGCGGACGCGAGGAAGGCGTGGTTGTGGGCTTCGCCAAGGGGAACATAGTGGAGGTGGAGATTGAGGACGGCTTTGCGATTCCGGTGCTGCGTTCCGAACTCGTGGTTGTATCGCCGGATGAGGCGCGGCTCCGCAAAAATAGTATCCCTGAAAACAGCCAAACCCCCACCCCGCGCAGTGGCCGCGAAGCCATT
>JANPIL010000490.1:0-5571 GCA_031424975.1 Sphingobacteriales bacterium | reverse complement strand
TTCGCCCTAAGCCGTTGTGATTTCCATGCCGAACCCCCTGTACTTGCCCATCCGGGATATTGTTTCCTCGCCCCGATTCGTTTTGGAAGACTTGTGCCGCAGCCAAGCCACGGGCTATTATCTGGGTGAACACACGGTTTTGTGCCGCATATTGGGCAAATACAAGTTCTACGTGGACTCGCGCGATGGCAGTTTGGCTCCGCACCTGATCATGGACGGCTTCTGGGAATCTTGGATTACCCGGTTTGTGGGTGGCATTGTGAAGCCGGACGACGTTTGCATTGACTTGGGTGCCAATTTCGGCTATTACTCGGTGCTGATGGCCGGATTGTCGGGCGAGATGGGCCGCACAATTGCCGTTGAAGCCAACCCGAACCTGTGCCGCCTGGTGGAACGCTCCGCTTCCATCAACGGCTTGCCCATAGAAACCATCAACAAGGCCGTATCCAACAAAAACCAGAAAGTGACTTTGACCGTTCCCAACGGTATGTGGGGCGATGGCAGCATCCGCGAAGGTTTCCAAAACGCGGATTCCACGCGATTGAAAGTGCAAGCCGTGCCGTTGGATGCCTTGGTGCAGGAACTGGCATTGTCAAGGGTTGATGTGGTGAAAATGGACTGCGAAGGCATGGAACCCGCTATTTTGGAGGGGATGCAACAAACCATCCGCGCCAATCCCGGCATCCGGATCATCATGGAATTCACCCCTTTCGATTACCAGGATTCGGCGGGTTTTGTCGAATACCTGTACTCGGTCTTTGAGGTGAGCCGCATTGAGGGCGACAGCGGCACACGCTTGGTTTCGGCGGAAGAACTCAATCGTTTTGCCGCCGTGCGCCAGCACGCCGACCTGTACCTGACCGTCAGGAAGCCATGAGACCGCCAGAAAACGCCATCCGAAATAGTATCTTTTAAAAACGCCAAACCTCCCGGCCTTCAAGTTCAAGGTGATTTGAGACCATGATACGTTGCACAATGAGGATACGGTTCTGGTCGGGGAAAAGGATATCGGGCGGCGGCTGGCCGGATTGGAAAAACGCGGCTGCCGAACCGATTGACTGCCGTGCCGGAACCGTGCCGCTGGATTATTACGTGGATGTGCCGCAGTATACGGGCAACAACCTCAAGCTGCGGCTGAAAAACTTTGTCGCCACTTCCACACTGATTATCTGCCGGAAATGAAAGGAAGGGGTTTGGCCTTTTTGAAAGATACTATTTCAATTGCACACTGCGGTATACGTTCAGGTATTCCGAAGCCGCCCTGTCCCAACTGAATGCTGCTGCCCGTTCGCGTATGGCATCGCCCATGTTGTTGACGTGGTATTTTTCCATTCCCTGCCGCAATACCTGCCGCATCGGTCCGGCTTCGAAGTCTGCAAAGTAAAAGGCCGCATCACCGCCGATTTCAGGCAGAGCCGTGCGGTCGGACAGAAACAGCGGCTTACCGCAACCCATGGCCTCCACTACCGGCAAGCCAAAACCCTCGGCGATGGACGGAAAAACGAATGCCGAGCAGTTTTGGTAGTACCAAGCCTTTGCCGGTTCCGAAACAGGCCCCAGCACGTGCACCTTGTGGGCAATGCCCATTTGCCGGGCCGTTTCATGGATGTGCGACACGTAATCCGGGTCGTCGAGTTTGCCCGCAATGACCAATTCCAAATCATTGTCCTGCACCAGCGGCAGCAGCACGTGGAAGTTTTTCTTGCGGTTCACGTAGCCCAGCGTGAACAAGAACGGTTGTTGCGGAATATGCGAAGCCGTGGGAAGACTTGCCGGCTGGAGGGTGTTGCCGCCGTTGTGTATGACATGAATGGGCTTGCCGTGCGTGTTGCAGTGCCGCTCCACATCCTTGCGGCAATAATCAGAGATGCACACCAGCGCATCGCTGCGGTCAATCAGGATTTGCAGTTGCCGGAGTTCGTCTTTCCGTCGTTGTTCGGATGTGTCTTCGTGCAGGAAATTGAGGTCGTGGATGGTAAGCACAACCTTGATCCTGCGGTTGCGCAGCGGCATGATGCGCGTTCCCTGGTAGGTGGCGTGCCACACATCGGAAACCCACAGGAACGGATTGAAAAACTTGTGCATGGAATGCTGCACAATAGCTTTGGCCCGGAGGGGGAAGCAATCGGCTTCGGAGGGCGGGATGTAATACCTGATTTTTTCGGCATCCCCGTTTTTGCCAGCCACCCGCTGCAGGTGCGTGCCCAAGTTCAGGCAGTAGTGGTACAAACCCGTATTCCGGTTTTTCATCAGTTCGCAATCCAAAATAATTCGATTCATAGCCCGTTGTGCAAGTAGGGTGAGCGTTTGTATGGTTGGCTTTCAAGCGGTATTGCTTTCAGGCTTCCGGTTCGTTCAATCCGGAAGTATAAATACCCTGCCAACTGTAAAACGCCCGGCGCAAGTTTTAGTGTTTGCGTACCCGCAAAAAACAATCGCTTTTGTATTTCATCTTCGGTCTTTTGGGTGTAAAAAACGAAAATGTGCTTTCGCTCACCCACGGGGCGTAATGGTTTTTCCGCACCACCAAGGACGGTTCGGTCCGGCAAATCCTTGGCACACGGCGGTGGCTTTGACCAAGTTATTCGGGCGGGGCGGGTTTGGTCTCGGCAAAAGGTACTATTTTTGCGGATGTTTTTCACGGCTCCGCACTTAACGGCCACCCGCAAAGGGTGCAATTTATTATCCTAACACCGATCCCTGTAATGTATGAAAATGGATTTTCCGAAGGCTTTCACATTGGTTGCCCTGCTGTTTGCTGGCGTGGCGGGTTGCAAGAAAGAAACCGATACCGTGCCTGAACTGCCCAAAACGCTCACCGAGGAGATTGCCAAACGCCCCAACCTGACCATACTCCGCGCGGCTTTGCTCAAAACTGGCTTGGCCGATACGCTCAAGGCCAACCGGCTGCTCACCGTTTTCGCGCCCAACGATACCGCCTTCCAAGCTTTGCAGCCGCCGTTCAATACTGCTGCGGGCATTGCCGGCCTGGCTGCCACCGACCCGAAACTGGCCGAGCTAACCACCATCCTGCGCTACCATATCCTGGCCGGAGCCATCCCGACCACTTCGCTGCAAACCGGGCTGGATGCCAACCGCTCGTTTACGCTGCAAGGAAAAACGGACTACGTGTACCTTTCCAAAACATCCGGTGCGGTCAGCATCAACGGGGCGCGGGTCAGGGAAGGCAACCGCCCGGCTTCCAACGGCTACATCCACACCATTGACCGCGTGAATATGCCGCCCACCGGCAACGTGGTGCAGATTGCCTCGGGCAGTGCCGATTTTAACCTGCTGGCCGCCGCGCTGGCCAAAACCGGGCTGGACAACAACCTGAAGGCCGCCGGGCCATTCACCGTTTTCGCGCCTACGGACGAGGCTTTCCTGGCCGCCTTGCGCAGCCTGACCGGCAATGGCACCTTGGACGAGGTGGCCGCGCTGAGTTTTATCAACACCCAACTGAACGCCGGTTCCACGCCCAGCTTGGCCACCATCACCAATATATTGCTTTACCACGTGGCCAGTGGCCGCTACTACTCGCCCGCGCTGGCTGCGGCCAGCCTGCCCAGCCTCCCGACGCTGAATGCCAGCAAAACAATTGTGCTGACCACCACCAGCGGCACGGTAACCGTGACTGGCGCAAACAACGGTGGGCAGGCCGCCAACCTGAAAAACCCCGACATCCACGCCACCAACGGCGTAATCCACGCCATTGACCGGGTGCTGCTGCCTTTGTAATGTGCCGCCCGTGCCGGGCATAAGAACTTCAAATTCCCGCACTTCCGTTCGGAACTACCAAACCCCTCCGCATTGGCTGAACAGCCAAAACGGAGGGGTTTGGCGTTTCCGAAAGATACTGTTTTGCCCACCAACCCCCGAAGGCAGAAAGGCCGTTGGCGGGTTTGGCACTTCCAGAAGATACTATTTCCATGCAAGGCTTTCCGGTTTTCGGCGGGTGAAAACGACCGGAAGCCAGTATCGGCCACCAACCCCGCCGCTGGCTTCGCGCACAGTCCGTCCACGTTTGCGGGCAGTCCACTCCCGTTTCCCGGCGGTTCATTCCGTGGCCCATATCCTTGCAGGGCCAAGCCCCGTTCTACCGTTGTCTTGCCGGGGCGGCGAAACCCCGAACGGGGGTGCGCCGCCCCGGACAGGCACAAAACTCCTTCCATAATTTTTCAACCCAACCTTTTTCAACCCAAACCCTTTTATCACGTATGAAAATGACATTTTTGAACTGGAAAGCCCTGACGATGATGGGCGCATTGGCCTTGGCAACCATGGGCTGCAAGGAAGATGAACCCGTGCAGCCACCCGCCCAGCAAACTGTATTGCAGATTGCCGTGGGCAGTGCTGATTTTGACGTATTGGAAGCCGCCGCCCTCAAGGCCGGTGCAGGCGTGACGGGTGTGTTGGGCGGATCCACCCAGATTACCGTGTTCGCCCCCACCGATGCCGCCTTTGTCGCGTATCTGGGCGTTGCCGATGAAGCGGCCGCTATCACGGCCGTCAACGGATTGACTTCAGCGCAAGCGGCCGACATCCTGACCTACCACGTGATTGCGGGCAGCGAAATCAAAGCCGCCGCCGTACCTGCCGGCCCCAACGCCGAAGTTACTACCGCACGTGCCAGCAACAACAAGGCGTATGTGACCAAAACCGCTGCCGGGGCTGTTTCCATCAACGGTGCGACGGTTGTCACCGCCGATGTGGATGCGAGCAATGGCGTGGTCCATGTGATCAACCAAGTGCTGCGCCCGCCAGTGGGAACTGTGGTTGCCACAGCACAAGCCGACAATCGTTTTGAATTGCTGGTGGCCGCAGTGGTGAAGGCCGGGTTGGTGGATGCGCTGAACGGTGCCGGGCCACTGACGGTTTTCGCCCCTACCGATGATGCCTTGCTGGCCACGCTGCGTGCTGTGCTCAGCAACCCTACGCTCACCGAAGACCAAGCCAAAGGCGCAATCCCCACGCTTACCGACACGTCAACACCGCTGAACGTGCCAACCCTGCGCAATATTCTACTGTACCACGTGGTTTCCGGCAGAAACTACTCGGCATTGCTCACGGCTGGTAATGTACCCACATTGCTGACTCCCAGAACAGTTGCCGTGGCTCTGCCAAACAACGGTGTGACCGTGACGGGTGGCGGCAACGGGACAAATGCCTCCAACGTGATCATACCCAACTTCACCACGACCAACGGTGTGATCCATGTGATTGACCGGGTGTTGCTGCCCGCGCAGTAATTGCTCCGGGTTTCTGGAATAAGAACCAATGCAGTGTGCTAAAAGACTTGTCCCTATCGGACAAGTCTTTTTGTTATCGAATGCCGGGTTTCGTGGTTTCCGGAGATACTATTTTTATAATTGCTTTTGTGAGTCGCGACGAGTACCGCAACCGCCGACGAGAAGACCCAGCGTGCGGATCGTCTGTTCGAAGAGGGCAAGGCGATGCTCGACAAGGACCTCGCGGCCGCGTGCGCGAAGTTCGAGGAGTCGCTCCAGTTCAACTCGCAGGCGATCGGGACGCTGCTCAACGTCGCGCTGTGCGACGAGAAGCTCGGCCGGT
>JANPIL010000489.1:0-6296 GCA_031424975.1 Sphingobacteriales bacterium | reverse complement strand
AAATCGGTGCCCGTGTGCGGAATCCAGTAGCAGACCACAAACTTCACGCCCAGTGCCTTGGCGTTGGCAATCACGGTTTTCAGTTTTGCCGCATCCTCCAACTCGCCGAAGTCAGCGCCGGTTCCGGTGGCCTTCAACCCGAATTCGTCCAGCAGGGTTTTGAATCCTTTGGCATCCATGCCGTAAAACCCGGCGATTTCCACGTACCCGAATCCCAAGTCCTTCACTTTTTGCATCGTGCCGCGCACATCCTTGGCAAACTGGTCGCGGAAACTGTAGAGTTGCACGCCCACCGGCGATTTCTGGATTTGGGCGGCGGCTGAAAAAATGACAGCGGCTGAAAGAATGATTGTCAACAGGCTTGTACGCATGGCAGGTGGGTTTAGGGTTTTTGGAAGATACTATTTATTTGGCCCCCCAGCCCCCGAAGGGGGAGTTTTCAAAGCCCCCTCTTTCGGAGGGGATTGCCTGCCTGTTGGCAGACAGGGGGGAGGCCTCGGTTTTCGGCATTTACTTGATCCATTTCATTTTCTCAACGGGAGCTTCCTGTTCAATCAGTTCGCGCACTTTGGCCACGATTTCATCCACCGTCAGGTTGGGGTCAAACCGCATCGGCTCTTTGAACTTGACCGAAAGTTGGGTGTTCGTTTTCTTGAAAAACAGCCCTTTCTTGTCGAATGCCCGCCGGAAACCATCAATCACCACCGGCACCACAATCGGGTTGTGCTCCTTGATCAGGTGCGCCGTGCCTTTGCGGATGGGGGCGTAGGGACTGGTGGTGCCCTGCGGAAAGCTCACTACCCAGCCTTCTTCCAGTGCCTTGCCAATCTTGTCCTGCCCGCCCGCATCCACGGCGCGTTTCACTTCCTCGCCGTTGACCCGCCACGACCGTTCAATCGTGACCGCGCCGGTGTAGCTGAACAACTTGGGCAGCAGGCCCTTGCTCATGGTTTCGTTGGCGGCCACGTAATAGGTTTTCACGCGTGGAGCCAGCAGGTATACCGGCACGTTGATGTTGTTTTCAAAGCCCCACTTCACGCTCGAAAAAATGTGGTAGAAAGCCATCACATCCGCAAAGTACGTCTGGTGGTTAGACAGGAAAAGCACGTTGGTATCGGGCAGGGCACGCAGGTATTCGGTGCCCTCGATGTCCATTTTGTTCATGACGGCGTAGCGCCAGTACGTGGCCGCACCCACGGCGGCAATGACGGTGCGTTTGAGAATGGTGAAATTCCCCAGCTCGTCGCGGTTAAACAGCTTGAACACGTCCAGACTGTTAAGAACGCTTTTCAGCGTCAATTTCGGTTTCGTCTCCATTAGCTCAGTAAAAAACCGACCGGGAAAATAGTATCTTTTAAAAAGCCCAAACCCGCCCGGTGTAGCCGGAGACTATGGGCATAAAAATCATGGGCTGCGGACAATGCCCGCCGGGTATTTGTCTGCCCATTTTTTCAGCGCACCCACTTTTTCAACAGTTCCGCTTGTTGCGCCGTGGGGTTAGGCAGCCGTTCTATGCGGTAGCTGATGCTGGGGTTGCTGCCTAAGGTCACTTCCAGGCTTTGCACCATTCCGGCGCGGCTGATGAGCAGTGTGAGTTTTTCCCCGGCTTTCTTGCGGTTCACGAATTGTTGGAAATCATCGCCTACGCGGTAGCCGTCCACGGCTATTATCTCGTCGTTCACGTTCAGCCCGTACTGGTAGGCGGCGGTTCCTTTGCGCACGTTGCCAACGGTGAGCCTGCCGTTGGCCAATGACGTGGCGGCTCCCAGAAATGCCGTTTGCGGGTCGGCGGTGAATCTGTCGAGCCGCAAGCCGACGTAACCGAAATAACGGTCGTAATCCGGTTGCTGGATGCCGTAAATGTGGTTTTTGAAAAAGCCGTCCATGCTTTTGCCCGCCGTTTTCTCTATCGCCTGCTGGAATTCGATATCCGTAAAGCCGCGGTTCTGCTTCTTATAATATTCATCGTAAAGCAGGCGCATCGCGTCGTCCAGTGATTTTTGGCCGTTGGTGCCCTGCATGATTTCCAAGTCGAGCAGCGCGCCGATGATACTGCCTTTGGTGTAATACGATACGGTGCTGTTGTTGGCGTTTTCATTGGGGCGGTAGTATTTTATCCACGCGTCCCAACTGCATTCGGCCAGAGGCTGCACTTGGTTGCCCGGCGCGTTTTCGGTGTTGCCGATGGCGGCGGCCACCGTGTTTAGGAATTCCTTGCTGTCCGTGAATCCGGCGCGGTGCGTGATCACGTCTTCGTAGTAGCTCGTGATTCCTTCGGAAACCCAGAGCATGTTCGTGTAGTTTTCATTGTCGTAATCAAACGGGCCGAGTGCTTTGGGGCGGATGCGCTTCACGTTCCAGAGGTGGAAATACTCGTGCGCCACCAAAGTCAAAAAGCCGGTGTAGTTGGTTTCGTAGCCCCAACGGCCCACTTGCAGCGTGGTCGAGTTCAAGTGTTCCAGGCCGCCACCGGCATTGCCCGGCAGGTTGTGGATAATAAACGTATAGTCCTTGTTGGGGTTTTCGCCCACCACCTTTCCGGCCTGTTCCACTATTTTCCCCATGTCTTCGGTCAGTTGCCGCTCATCGTAGTTGCCCGTGCCATACAGGGCCACGCGGTGCGGAATGCCCAATGCCGTGAAAGTGACTATTTTCTGGTTGCCGATTTCAAGCGGCGAATCTACCAGAATATCAAAATTGGGCACGGCCAGCGTCCATTTGTCCTTGCCCGCGGGCGAGAGTCCGGTGGAGAGTTGCGTCCATTCCCGGTACGGTTTCACGGTCAGCGTGGCGGGCGTGCCGAGTTGCCCGGCCACGTACATGAACACGGCGGCGGGCTGCACGTAACCGTGCGAGGCATCCAAAAAAGCGTTCCTGACGCTGATTTCAAACGCGTACACGCGGTATTGCACCGTTATTTCATTGGCATTGTCGCCGTAAACGCGCCACGTGTTCTTGTTGGTTTTTTCAATTTTCAGGGCATTCTTACCCGCCGATGCCGTGAAGCCCTCCACGTTTTTGGCATATTCGCGAATCAGGTACGAGCCGGGAGTCCAGACGGGCATTTTCACATCCGTGTAGGGCTGCTTGAGTCCGCTGATGGTCATGCGCACCTCGAAATAGTGCGTGTGCGGCTCGTCCATGGAAAGGAAATACGCGATTTTGGGCGCGGCGTGAACTTGGAGGCTGGCAAGTGTCAACAGCAGGATGCAAAAGCCTTTTTTCATGGAATCTCGTTTTCAGATAAAGTTTTAACTGCCGCAACATAGCGAAAAAACCTTGAAAAAAGCCACCGCCCAGGGCGGGGTTTTTCCAAGGTTTTGCCTTTTCAAAAGATACTATTTTGCTTCCGTTGGCGAGGTGGTCAGAAACTCGCGCACCTTGGCCAGCAATTGGCTGGTGGTGAAAGGCTTGGTAATCACCGCATCGGCCTCGTGGCGGGTGCTTTGCAGTATTTCGCGATCCACGCCCGTAACCATGATGATTGGGATGTGCTTTTTGGCGGGGTCGCTTTTGATCTGGTCAATCAGCTCGAAGCCGCCCAATGCCGGTATCATCACATCGCACAAGATCAGGTTGTAATCGTTTTGTGCCACCTTGTCCACCGCCGTGCGGATGTTGGGGGCGGTTTCTACTTGGTAGCCGGCTTTGGTGAGGGTGTTCCCCACGTGGTCGCGGATAAACGCTTCGTCGTCAATGACCAGGATTCGCTGGGTTGTCATGATTGGCTTTTGGGTTGGTGGTTGCAAGACGCGAATCCCGAAAGGGAATCCGCGTTTCGCCCGTACCGGCACGGGCGGGGTTTTCGGTTTCGGAAAGATACTATTTTTTGGTGTCTCCGAGCGGGAAAGTTGCGGGTGGGTTGCGGGTGGGCCGCGGCAAGGCCTGCCGCCCACCCGTAAGCCTACAGATCAAAGAGGAGGCCAAACCGGGTGCCTTTGCCCAGTTTGGATTCCACTTCAATCTGGCCACCGTTCGATTGGACGATGTTGAGTGTGGCGGCCAGGCCCAGCCCCATGCCCTCGGTCTTGGAAGTGAAATACGGCTCAAACAGCCGGTTCATGTTTTCGGGGCTGATGCCCGCGCCATTGTCTTCTATGCTGACCACGCACTGCTGCTTCACCGAATGGATGCCCACTTTCAGCACCCCCGCGTTTTCTTCCATGGCCTCAATGGCGTTGATGACCAGGTTCAGCAGCGCAATCTTGAAGTTTTCCGTATCCAGTTCCAGCATCAGGCAGTCGCCCGCCTCAAAGTCCGTCTCAAGCCGGATGTTTTTCAATTGCATGCGGTCGCGGGCCAAGGCAAGGGTGTCTTCGACCACTCGTTGGACGGATTGCCGCACGCGAACCACTTCGGACGGCTTGAACGAGTGCAGCAGTTCGTTGAGCAGATCGTTGATGCGTTTGCTACTGCGGTTCACGATTTGCAGGTACACCGCCAAGTCTTCGTCCTGAATTCCCTGTTCCAGCTCTTCCAAAGACAAGTTGATGTTAGTGAGCGGATTGCGGATCTCGTGCGCCAAGGTTCGCACCAGCCGCCCCGTGGCCGAGGCTTTTTCGGCCAGCAGCAGGTCGCGTTCGGTCTTTTTGCGTTTGGTGATGTCGCGCACCACGCCCTGGTAATATTTCTGGCCTTGGCTGTTGTGCTGCACATCGGCCGATACGAGTACATGGCAGCGTTCGCCGGTTTTGTGCAGCAGGGTGGTTTCCCAATCCTTCACACTGCCTTGGTCTTCCAGTTTTGTTTCAAACAACTGCTTGCTCAACGAATCTTCCCATAGAATGGAGGCATGCATGGCAAACAGTTCGCCCATGCTGTAGCCGAGTATCCGGGAAGCCGAGGAATTGAGTTCAAGGAACCGGCCTTCGGGTGTGGTAAGGAACACAATATCGGGCGATTGCTCGAAAATGGTGCGGAACTTGCGTTCATTTTCTCGCACAATCTGCAGCATACTCGTTTGGTTGAGGGCGTAACGGATGCTGCGTTCAAGGGTTTCGGCGTTCAAATCGCCTTTAATCAGGTAATCGGCCGCGCCGAGCCGCATGGCTTCCTCGTCAATGCGCCGGTCGCCCTTGCCCGTAAGCAAAATGATGGGAGCATGGCAGTTTGCCTCCATGGCGGCTCTGAGAAGATCGAGGCCGGTTTTGCCGCCCAGCAGGAAATCGAAAAAATAGACATCGTGGCGGCAACCGGCGATTATTTGCAGGGCATTATCGTAGTTGGATGCCCATTCAATGTCGAATTGCTGGTGGGGTATCTCGTTCAGGTAGTCGCTGGTGAGCAAAAAATCATCTTGGTCATCATCAACCAACAGGACACGGATAGGGAGGGATTCAGTCATTTTCTACACCCGGAAGTTTTACGATATCAAACCAGTATTGCCCGATGGAACGCACCACATTGATCAGTTCTTCGAAAAGCACCGGCTTGGAAATAAAGCAGTTGACACCCAAATCATAGCTTTTCAAGATGTCCTCCTCCAATTTGGAAGTGGTGAGCACAATAATCGGAATGGCCCGCAGATCGGGGTCGGCCTTGATTTCCATCAGGGCTTCGCGGCCGTCCTTGCGGGGCATATTCAAGTCAAGCAGAATCAGGTCGGGGCGCGGACTGTTTTCCGGGTCGGTATATTTGCCGCGTCGCTTCAGAAAATCCATCAGTTCCTGCCCGTTCTCCACAAAATACAGGTTGTTCAGCAGGTAGCTTTCCTCCAAGGCGGCCTGAGTCATCATCCGGTCGTCCGGGTCGTCATCGGCAATGAGCAGGTTAATGCTCTTGGTTAGTTTCATATGGTTGTGGTTTCAGGATGCAAATCCGCGAAAAAAAACGTTCCCGCCACGCCGCCGTATTTCGGTTGCTGACAGCATTAACGTGCGGACTTTGCCGAAATGTATTATGTATACTAAATATATATACTAAATAAAGCCGACCAAAGTTTGGGCAGGCGAAGGATATTTTCCGGAAACCCGCACCGTACCGGATTCCATTAGTCGAATGCATTAGTATGCAAACCATGCCCGATAGTAAACAACGGCGGGGTTTGGCGTTCTTGAAAGATACTATTTCAAAATCCCCCGCCACCGGCCACCATGCAGTCCGGCAACTTTCCCGAACTGTGGATGTTTTTACCCGCCATCCGCAACGGATAACCGTCCGTGAAACTTATATGTTATAGTTCTTCATCTTGTTATACAGGGTTTTGCGGTCTATGTTCAGCAGGCGGGCGGCCTTGCTCTTGTTGAAATTCACCTGCTTCAGCACTTGGATAATCATCTCGTATTCGGCTTCCGAAG
>JANPIL010000488.1:0-9554 GCA_031424975.1 Sphingobacteriales bacterium | reverse complement strand
CAGCGACTTGGACATCAGCAAGCCGGGCTTGCAGGCGAGTTATGCGGTTACGGGCCGGGCGGGCGAAGTACGGCTGTACCAACTCAAGCCCGGCGAAAAGGCGGACTTGCAGTGGCTGAAAATCAGGTTCGGCACGGATACGACGCAAATACTATCGCTTGAAGGCTTGCTCAAACGCAGCAACTACCTCTACACATTCGAGAAACACCTGCAAATGCAACTGAAACCCGGCCGAGGCAACGGCACACTACTGTCGGGCTACCGGATTACCACCAAGCAAAAACTCATCTTGGGCAGTGAGGAAAACCTGCGCGTAAGCGGGCGCGTAGCAACCTCGGACGGTGGCCGGAAATAGTATGTTTCGGAAAGCCCAAACCTGCCGGTCGTTGAGCATTCAAGCGAGGACGCTTGAACCAGTATTGGAGTTGCGGATGAAGGATTACGAATATACAGTCGAATCTTCTGTCGCATGGCTGTTAGCCAACATCTCCATCATGATACAGAGAATGTCCGACTAATGCCAAATAAAATTCCCGAACACGCTCTTATAGAAACTTCGTTAACCATAATTTCCCCCCTTTTTCTTCTATACATACTAATGAAGCCAGAAAAAGGCTAAAACAATAAGTAAAAAACAGTAGGTTTTCATATAAAATAGCTCTTGTTACAGACACCTCATTTTCTGTAATCTTATTTTCAATTTTCAGCAAACAATAACGTATCCAATTAACAGAAAACAGTATATTTAAAAAAACAACATATAATGTGATGTGCGCATTTAGGTAGAAAAAAGGGTTATTGCCTGTAACTATCCATATCACCAGAAATGACATCATGCCGCATATAATTATATGCACATTATAGTTGACCCTACGTATCTCCCACCATTTAATTATTTCCAACTTAAACATATTGTGTCCTTTCAATGAAATTAGATAAACCACCGCTCACCCCAATTTTCAACCTGTGTTGCTCGCCCGCCTGCCGGACGGGCATAGTTTCGCGTCTGTGAAGCACAAAGCCGCTTGCCCATCGGCCTTACAAGGCTGATTTCCGCAGTTCATCCACGGCATAAGCGCAGGCGCGGGCGGTGAGGGCCATGTAGGTGATGGACGGGTTGACGGACGACGACGAGGCCATGCACGAACCATCGGTGATAAATACGTTTTTTACGGCGTGCATCTGGTTGTGCGCATTCAGCACCGAGGTTTTGGGGTCACGGCCCATGCGGGCGGTTCCCATTTCGTGTACCGTGGAAAGCGGCACGGGCAGGCCGAAGTTCATGCGCACGTCTTTCAGCCCGGCGGCGGTGAGCATTTTCATGGATTGCTCCACGGTGTCCTTTGCCATCGCCAACTCGTTTTCCTTCCATTCAAAATCTATTTCGGGCACGGCCACGCCCCACTTGTCGGTCACGGTTTTGCTCAGGCGCACTTGGTTGCTGTGGTCGGGCAGTTGCTCGCCGAAACCAACCAAGCCCATATTCCAATTGCCGGATGGCTGCGCGGCTTGCTCCTTCCATTCGGCTCCGAAACCCTCAGCACGGTTGCGGCCGCGCCCCGCACCGCCCTGGTAGTTGTAGCCGCGCAAAAAACCTGGATGCTGCTGGTGCACATTGCGGAAACGCGGCACATAAATGCCATTGGCCCGCCTGCCGAAATGATATTTGTCCGCAAAGCCTTCTAAAACCCCGCTCGCGCCGGTCTTGAAATGCATCATCAGGTTATGGCCCAGCTCGCCCGAGTCGTTACCCAAGCCATTGGGAAACCGGTCGGAAACCGAGTTGAGCAAAATCGCCGCCGTGCTGACGGTGCTGGCATTGAGGAAAATCACCTTGGCAAAGTACTCGTGCGTCTGGTTGGTTTCGGCATCCAGCACGGTCACGCCACGGGCTTTTTGCGTGGCCTCGTCATACATCACCGACAGCACAATGCTGTGGGGGCGTAACGTGAGGTTGCCGGTGGCCAAGGCAACGGGCAGCGTGGCGGAATTAGTGCTGAAATAGCCGCCAAACGGACAGCCCCGCTCGCAGAGGTTGCGGAACTGGCACACGCCCCGCCCCGCTTTGGCTTGGGTTAAGTTGGCCACCCGCCCAATGATCATGCGGCGGTCGGGGTAGGTTCTCTCGATTTGGTGCGACACGTGTTTTTCCACGCAGTTCATTTGCATGGGCGGCAAAAACTCGCCGTCGGGCAGGTGCGCAATGTTTTCGCGGCTCCCGCTGATGCCCACAAATTTTTCGGCGTAGGCGTACCACGGCTCGATGTCGCGGTAGCGGATGGGCCAGTCCACACCGATGCTTTCCTTGGCATTGGCTTCAAAATCCAAGTCGCTCCAGCGGTAGCATTGCCGCCCCCAAGTCAGCGAACGGCCGCCCACCTGGTGCCCCCGCGCCCACACAAACGTCTCGTTTTTGGTTTGCACATACGGGCTTTCCTTTTCGTCCGCGTAGAAGTGCCGGTTGGTTTCATTCACGCCGTAGTTGCGCATTTGCAGCCCGTAATGTTCCCGGTCACGGGTGGTTGGCTGGCCGCGATGTTCAAATTCCCACGTGTTTTTCATGGCCGTGTGGTAGTCTTTCACATGTTCCACATTGCGCCCACGTTCCAGCAGCAGCACTTTCAGGCCTTTTTTGGTCAGTTCCATGGCCGCCCAGCCGCCACTGATGCCCGACCCCACCACAATGGCATCGTAGGTGTTGGCGGGCTGTGCTTTCAAATTCAGATTCATGGTTTCGGGTAAGGTTGCCGGGTTCTGCCGGAGAGGAGGTTTACCGGTTTGAAAAGATACTATTTTCGTTTCCGCAAAAAAAACGTATTTTGACAACCATGCGTTTCAAACCTTGGTTTTGTTTCCTGTTTCTGCTTGTTTCCCGTCTGTCAGTCTCCGCCCAAGACGACACGGTGGAGCCGGGCAAAAAAACCGTGGCCCTCGACGAGCCTTTTTCCATCACGCTGGTAATCCAGGGCGGGCAGACCCAAAACACGCATTCCTCGTTTCCCGACATCCGGGGTATGCGCAAACGCGATGTGGCCCTGACCGCCAGCAAGCAAAACGCCAATGGCAAAAACACGGTTGTGCAGCGCATCACGCAGAATTACGTGGCGGAAAGGGAAGGAAAATACGTGCTGAACGACTTTGCCATGACCGTCAATGGCCGGGAACTGCGAACCAAGGGAATGGTGATCACAGTGATACAACCGGTGAATCCGGATTACAAACTGCTGGCAGACAGTGCCTTGGCTCAAGAAATATCGTCGGTGGAGAGCGATTATGCCAATACCAAGCAGAACGCTTTTTTCGCGCTGGGCGTGGACAAGGCGGAAGTGTTTGTGGGCGAAGGTTTTACGGCATCGCTGGCGTTGTACATTGCCGACAACAACCCGGTGGAGTTGCAGCCCTATCAAGCCGGGCAGCAATTGGTTGAAATACTGAAAAAACTGAAGCCCGCAAACTGCTGGGAGGAAGATTTCCACATCCGCGAATTTCAGCCTTTCCCGGTCATTATCAAGGGCCGCAAGTACACGCAGTACAAAATGTTCCAGGCCACGTTTTATCCGTTCAATACCGACACGGTGGTGTTTCCGCAGGCGGGCCTGACCATGCTCGTCAAAAAAACAACCGGCGGCAAGGAGGCGTACCAGACTTTTTACTCCGCTCCCAAAACCCTTACCGTCAAGGAGTTGCCGCCGCATCCGCTGCGCAATGGCATTGCCGTGGGCACGTTCCGGCTGGAGGAATTCGTGGCACGCCGACGATTGCGCACCGGCAAAGGATTCTATTACCAGTTCAGGATTGCGGGCGAGGGCAACTTCGCGGCGGTGAACTTGCCGATGGTGTCTTCTAACGCGTCATTCGATTTTTTCCCGTCCGAAAGCAAGACCAGCCTGAACCTGACGGGCCGCCGGGTGACGGGCAGCAAGACTTTCCAGTTTTACGCCCTGCCCAAGGAACCCGGCATTTACCCGTGGGGGGCGTATTTCGGCTGGATTTATTTCAACACCGAAAAGCGGGATTATGACACGCTTGCTTCTGGACTGACGCTGCGGGTGGGCGGCGGCAGCCTGCGCAACCAAGGCATTTCGGCCAGCGACCTCGGTGGCGTGTATGACACGCTGGACTCGGAAGACAACCGCCTACGGCCGCTGCAACCCGAAAACCAGTGGCGGCAGGTGGCAAACATTTTGGTTTTGGCAATGCTGGGCATTACCTTGGTGCTGATTTTGTGGCGCGGCAAAACGATGGGCAAGTAGGTGGGTTTCCAATCCGCGGCTGGCAATCCACCGGAAACGGCGGTTGCAGAATAGTATGTTTTGAAAAGGCCAAACCGCAAGCCGATATAAAGACGGCCGAGCACAAACGGGTTTGGCGTTTTTCAAACATACTATTTTCAATTCCTGCTTGTCAACAATACTTCAAACTCCGTTCAACTGTCTTATGCGTTTTTTCTCCGGCAACCTGTCTGCTATCCTTTTTAGTTTCGTCTTTTTGCTGGCCGCCTGTGGTGACAGCCAAGAATACGTGCCAAAACCCAAAGGCTACAACCGCATAGACTTGCCCGCACACGCCTATCAAAACTTGGATGGCAGTTATCCGTACAATTTCCAGTATTCAAAGCACGCCATTATCCGGCCCGATACGTTTGCCACTGCCGAGCCGTACTGGATTTTTGTGAGTTATCCGGAATTAAAAGCCAGTCTGCAAATCACCTACAAATCGGTGAATGAAAATCCGAAAATGTTTCAGGAATTGCTGAACGATGCCTACAAACTGACCGGCAAGCACAACGTGAAAGCCGAGGCGATTGAAGAATTCGTAATGAAGACCAAGCAGGGCAAAACCGCCAACCTGTTTACGCTGGAAGGCGAAGTGCCAAGCCAGTTCCAATTTTACGTGACCGACACCACGGCGCATTTTTTACGTGGCGCGTTGTATTTCCGCACCGCCACCAAAAACGACTCCCTTGCGCCGGTCATCAACTACATCCGCGAAGATGCAATCCATTTGCTGAACACGCTGCAATGGAAATAACAGCCCCCAACGGCCACCCCCAACCCCCTCCGAAAGAGGGGGCTTTTAAAACTCCCCTCCCTTTCGGGGAGGGGTCGGGGGTGGGGTTTTTCAGTGCCCCGCCGCCATAATCGGTTGGATGTTGCCTTCCGGTTTGCCAGCCTTCACGAAAAACACGCATACCGCCGCCAGAATCAAGAAAACGCCCGCCTGCCGGATGGCATTCACCGGGTCGTTGCCCAGCCACGATTCGTAATAAAGCGGCATGGTCAGGTTTTGCAGCATCATGGGTATTACGATGAACATATTGAAAATGCCCATGTACACGCCCGTTTGCTTGGGCGGTATGCTGCCCGCCAGCATCACGTATGGGTTGCCCATCATGCTTGCCCACGACACGCCCATGCCGATCATCGGGATGAAAACCATGGCCGGGCTATCCATCATCGGGATTGCCAACAGACCCGCACCGGCCAGCAGCAGCGAAACGCCGTGAATCAACTTGGGGCCGTATTTGCGGGCAAGATATGCCAAGCCGAAAGCCGACACAAAGGCGATGGCATTGTAAAACGCCCCGATCTGCCCGACCAGCAGTTCCGCCTGCCGGAAACCCGGATTGGCGGCATCCACGGTGCCGAACAGCGACTTGGACAGGCATTTGGGAATGTAAATCCAGTAGATAAACATGGCGTACCAACTGAAAAACATCATCGGTATCATTTGCTTCATGGTGGGCGGCATGGTCTTGAACGCATGACCGATTTCGGCAAACGTGGAAGCCACACCCTTCGGCGATTGCTTGATTTCGTCTATTTCCTCACCGGTCAGCGGAATTTCCTTGGTGGTTTTCAATGTCCAGAGAATGGAACTGATAGACACTACCGAACCGATGACAAACGCGATGATGGTGGTGATGGGGATGCCGCTTTCGTTTTTGGCGAACTTACTCACGCCAAAGAAAATTAGCAGCGTGGGCGTGAGGTACGACAGCGTTTGCCCCAGCCCGGTAAAGGCACTTTGGGTCAGGAAACCGATGGAATGCTGTTCTTTCTCTAACTTGTCGCTGACAAAGGCGCGGTACGGTTCCTGCGTGATGTTGTTGGCCGCGTCCAGAATCCATAAGATGCTGGCCGCCATCCAGACCGCGCTGCTGTAAGGCATGATGAACAGGCAAAGGCTGCAAAAAATGGCTCCGATAAGGAAATACGGCGTGCGGCGGCCCCAACGGGTCAGGGTTTTGTCGCTCATGGCACCCACAATCGGCTGGATGATGAGGCCCGTAACCGGCCCGGCCAGCCACAGGTAAGGCAGTTTGCTTTCCTCGGCTCCCAAATACGAGTAAATCGGACTCATATTGGCCTGCTGCAAACCGAAACTGTATTGCAACCCGAAAAAACCGAAATTCATGTTCAATATCTGCCAGAAACTCAGCGTTGGCTTTGGGATGCGCATAATCTTGGAAGGTGGACGGGGAGGACGGAAAATTTCATTTTCCCAAATCTATGCAATTCCTTCCCGAAATAAAACAAAATGCAGGCGGGCAGGTTTGGGCATTTTAGAAGATACTGTTTTTGGATCCGGAATTGGGAATGCGGAATATTTACTGAACGATGGAAGCAGAATATTTGTAGGAAATTCGGCGTGTTTGGGTTTTAAAAAATACCCAAACACGCCGGTCTGTGTGTCACAGGCCGAAAAGGTGGCACAACAACGTTCTGTGTGCCACAGACCGAGGATAATGGGCTGCCTACAAATGAAATAAGTAATATTAAATAAAAAAAATATGTGCTTCAAAGTCATTTGCGCTATTTTGCTTCTCTCGTGTTGTCACACTCAGGAAAAGCAAATACCAACACAAAGTATAGAATTATTTAACCATAAGGTAAGTCTTCAACTACCTTTGGATTGGATAGATATGGGTAATAAGATTTTCACAGACGAGCCCGGATATACAACATTCTATCATTTACTATGTAATCCAGACACCACTTTCTATCTTGTTTCAAAATTACATAGTTTCAAAAGTAATATTGAGACAATTAGAAAAAAGCCTGATATGAAATCGATTATACAATGGCAAAGCAGTTATATCAGAAATACAATGCCAGAAGTGCAGGTAATAGATAGTACCTATATTAATATCCACAATCATACTTTTTTTTATATTGATTATTTGAGTTCAGAAAGCAAAACGCGCAAAATTATCAGTTTTGACGATGATAAAGCACTGATTATTGATATTACGGCTAAGAAAGCTATTCAGGTTGACTTTGATCAGACGGCCAGTGAAATACTTCAGTCCATTAGAATAGAGTGAGTTTCCCGATAACTGGCGCAAGCCTCCCGTCCCGCAGTACGGCGCATTGCGTATGCGCGGATTGCAAATTTGCTGGCTCCGAGTCCGGGATTGCAAATCCCGGACAACGTGAGGCTGGTGCAAGCGTCCTCGCTTGCACCAGTTTAGGTGTTTCTAAAACATACTATTCTGCCATGCGCCATTTTCCGTCGGCTGCCAACCGTGGCCCAAAAATAGTATCTTTGCGAAAGCCCAAACCCGCCCGTTTTCCTGATGCAAACCGAGACGATACAGAACGCAAGGCGCAATTTTTTCGATACCAAAATCGAATTCCTCAAAGGCGTGGGGCCGCAGCGGGCGGCGTTGTTCAACATTGAACTGCAAATGTTCACCTACGCCGACGTGATCCAGTATTATCCGTTCCGGCACGAAGACCGCACCAAATTTTACCAAATCCGGGAGATGTACGAGGATATGCCCTACGTGCAGATTCGCGGCAAACTGGATTATTTTGAGGAAACGGGCGAAGGCCACAAAAGCCGCATCGTGGCGTATTTCGTGGACAGTACCGGCGAGATTGAACTGCTTTGGTTCAAGGGCATCCAGTGGCAGATCAAGAACCTGAAAGCCAAGCAGGAATATGTTGTATTTGGCAAGCCGCAGTTTTTCAACGGCCGGTTCAGCATCGTGCACCCCGAAATGGAGCTTTTCGACCCGAAAGCCGTGCCGACGGGCGGTTTGCAACCGGTCTATAACCTGACCGAAAAACTGCGCAAACGCTTTGTAAACGCCAAGCAAATCGGGCTGATGGTGCGGCAAGTGCTGGACCAAGCGGGCGGGCAGCACCTGCGCGAAACGCTGCCGCCCGAAATCATCCGGCGGCACGAACTGGTTTCCAAGACCGAGGCTCTGGAAGGCATCCACTTTCCGAAGTCCATCCACGCGCTGGAAAAGGCCAAATTGCGGCTCAAGTTCGAGGAATTGTTTTTCATCCAGCTCAAGCTGCTCAAACAGAAACTCATCCGCAAGGTTGAATATCCCGGCCAGGTTTTCCGGAACAATCCCGAAGGCGACACTTTTCTGAATACTTTCTATAAAAACCACATTCCATTTGAACTGACTGATGCGCAAAAACGCGTGATCAGGGAAATTTACCGCGACATGAGCGGCGGCAAACAGATGAACCGCCTGCTGCAAGGCGATGTGGGCAGCGGCAAAACCATTGTGGCGTTTATATGTATGCTCATCGCGATTGACAATGGTGCGCAAGCCTGCCTGATGGCCCCCACCGAAATCCTGGCCGACCAGCATTACCGTGGCCTGAAGGAATTTGCCGAGATGCTCGGGATGCGCATCGGCAAGCTGACCGGCTCATCGAAAGCCTACGAACGGCGCGACACGCACGAACGGCTGCAATCGGGCGAGATGAAAATCATCGTGGGCACGCACGCATTGCTCGAAGATGTGGTGCAGTTCCAGAACCTGGGTCTGGTGGTCATCGACGAGCAGCACCGTTTCGGCGTGGCGCAGCGGGCACGGCTCTGGGACAAAAACCAAAACCTGCACCCGCACATATTGGTGATGACGGCCACGCCGATACCGCGCACGCTGGCCATGACGCTCTACGGCGATTTGGACATTTCGGTGATTGACCAACTGCCCGCCGGACGCAAGCCGATCAAAACCGTGCACCGCTACGACTCGCATAGGCTGGCGGTTTTCGGGTTCATCCGCGAACAAGTCCAGCAAGGGCGGCAGGTGTACATGGTCTATCCGCTGATTGAGGAATCGGAAAAGCTGGACTACAAGAACCTGATGGACGGCTACGAAAGTGTGTCGCGCGCCTTTCCCGAATACCAACTCAGCATTGTGCACGGCTCCATGAAAGCGCAGGACAAGGACTACGAAATGCGGCGTTTCGTGAAGCAGGAAACGCAAATCATGGTGGCCACGACGGTGATTGAAGTAGGCGTGAACGTACCCAACGCCAGCGTAATGGTGATTGAAAATGCCGAACGGTTCGGCCTCTCGCAGTTGCACCAGTTGCGTGGACGCGTGGGGCGCGGTGCCGACCAAAGTTATTGCGTGTTGATGACAAGCTACAAGCTGAGTACCGAAGCCCGCACCCGCATTGAAACCATGGTGCGCACCACCGATGGCTTTGAGATTTCGGAAGTGGATTTGGAACTG
The DNA here is from genome assembly GCA_031424975.1 of Sphingobacteriales bacterium. Taxonomy (GTDB): domain Bacteria; phylum Bacteroidota; class Bacteroidia; order Cytophagales; family 172606-1; genus Xanthocytophaga. The sequence continues at coordinate 58 of JANPIL010000488.1, read as the reverse complement.
CGCGGCCCCGGCGACTTGGCCGGAACCCAGCAAAGCGGCGTGCTGGACTTGCTCATCG
>JANPIL010000487.1:0-2267 GCA_031424975.1 Sphingobacteriales bacterium | reverse complement strand
TCGTTCCGTCCGCCGAGGAGTTACTCGGCAAGGTGCCGCTCTTTCCTGTGGACGCAAAGCTTGCGACTCGCAAAGCGGGTAGTGATGTCCTTCAACCGCTTGCTGCAGCAACTCCGCTGCTCGTCTCCGGTAGCGCTGATCTACACGGATCCACGCTAAACTACATCAACGCTGACACCGACTTCAGCCCGGACAACGGGTTGGGTCGTAACCTGCGCTTCGGGATTCGTGAGCACGCGATGGCAGCGATGCTCAACGGTCTTGCGTATGATCGCATCTTCCGTCCGAGCGGCGCCACCTTCCTCGTCTTTGCGGATTATGCGCGGCCTTCCATCCGTCTGGCTGCGCTTTCCAAGCTGCCCGTAATCTATATCTTCACGCATGACTCTGTCGGCGTGGGTGAGGACGGCCCGACGCATCAGCCGGTGGAGACCGTCTCTGGCCTGCGTGTGATCCCCAATCTCCACGTGATCCGTCCTGCGGATCCTGAGGAGACTGCGGGCGCCTTTGCTGCGGCGCTTTCGCGAGTGGAAGGTCCTACACTACTTGCGCTCACCCGGCAGGCCGTGCCAATGCTCAACGACATTCCCGTTGAGACGCGCCGCCAGGGCGTGCTGAAGGGAGGCTACATCGCAGTGCAAGAGAAAGGCGCGCTGAAAACCATCCTCCTCGCCAGCGGCAGTGAAGTGCAGCACGCCGTGGCTGCCGCAAAGCAACTGGGCGATGGGGTTCGAGTAGTCTCGATGCCCTGCATGGAGCGCTTCAACGGCCAGGCAGCAGAGTATCGCGAAGCGGTGCTCCCAAAGGCTTGCCGCGCCCGGGTCGCAATCGAGGCTGGCGTTCCTGAACTCTGGTACCGCTATGTTGGCCTCGACGGCAAAGTGGTCGGGATCACCACCTTTGGCCTCTCCGCTCCGGGGAATGAGGTCATGGAGCGCCTGGGCATTACCGCAAAGTCAGTCGTGGATGCCGCTAAGTCACTAGTGTAGCCGCGCCTCCTCAAGGCTTCGCAGTGGATCCGAGTTAAAACGGGTCCACTGCTCCTGGTGCTCCGCGGTTATGGTAACCGTGAGGTCACGTATCAGGCACCCTCGCACCTGCTGGCGCTTGGGTTCGTAATTGTAAACCACAGGACCGCGCCAACATTGCCTCGGGCCCGTACCACTCGGCACTTGAGCACCGCTCCGGCGCACTAGTAGAAATGCCGAAGGGCGGGCTTCCGCCGGAACGCGGGACTTTGGAAAGTCTTCGCGCCCGACTGAAGGCCGCCCTCCGGGACAAATCTGGTCGTCGAGTGCTATCGAATAGTCGGCGATGTGCGGACGCCGTAACGAAGCGGATCGGGCTCGATGGCGTGGCGGATGCGCTCAGCCGCGTTGCGGTAGTCAAACGGGGTGGCATACCCAAGGCCCGGTGCATACATGGAGCCCCGCGGTCCGCTGCCGCGACTGCCGCCAGCTACGTCGAACTCATAGATGACCTGACCACGGCGGCTGAGCGTGCTGCCGTCCTTGTCGTCGACTGAGATTGAGCGTGAGCCCAGGTCGGTGATGCGCACGTGAATCTGCACCTTGGAGCGTCCCGCGCCATTAGCACCAGGGAAGGGAAGCGCGCGATGTGCCGGCGTGCCTGCGTCCACGAGATCGAATGCGCCGTCCACCAGCCATCCTTGAGTGGCGACTTCGTCGTCCTTCAGGATGCGAGTTGGGGCGAGCTTCGTGAGCTCCTGCTGCAATGCCATCGAGAACTCTGCGGGAGCCAGAGATTTGCGGATCGGGCGCTCTCCGACACCACCTGCGTGCGAGCCTACGAACTCCGCGCCCGCGACCGTAAAGGGCCGGATGTAGATGACTTTGGGATTGGTAGCCCCAGTCGCGACCTGGGTGTCGACAACGTATACGCCCGCACAGGACGTCAGGAACAGTGCGGCGCAAAGAGCTGGGACGGTATATTTCATAGGTAGTTTGGTGAGGACTACTGGTGCAAGTTCCATGCCCACCTTGCGTGCTCTCTTTCCACGCTTAGGTGAAGTCCACGGAAGGGCAGATCTACTGACCTGGAAGCGAGATCCCACGCACTCGCTTATAAAGAGAGACGGCGTACGAATCCGTCATTCCCGAGACGAAGTCCGTCATCATCAGCACCCGCAAGTACGGATCGACTTGCGGCGCCCGCTTTACACCCAGGAACTGCGTGGGCACAAGTTGCAGAAGCTTGCGACTGCGCGCGGATGCTTCCCTCCCATGACGCGCCACATCGTCGGCGCT
>JANPIL010000486.1:0-5065 GCA_031424975.1 Sphingobacteriales bacterium | reverse complement strand
TTTAAGCAAAAACGTAGGGATAACAGAAATATATCTTTACAGGCTTTAAACGCCTGTTTTTTCCGAAAAACGGCACTAAAAGTGGTGCTCACACACCCGGCCTGCACGCCAAGCGAATTTGATTGGCCGGTCATCGGGTTCAAATCAGGGCGGCAACCGGAATGTGCAACGCCGCCGAAAGATTACGGATCATATTGAGTGTCAGGGGGCGTTTGCGGCTGAGTATTTCGGAGACAACGCTTTTGGAACCGATATAGGGGACAATGTCCGACTGCTTCAAATTGTGTTCTCGCATGATATGTCTGATCACATCCACCGGATCTCCTTCGAGGGGCTGTTCCATCGCAGCCTCATGGTCCATGATCGCCTTGGTGAGCATCCTTGCTTCATAGCCTTCAGTGGTATTCGGATCAGCGTCAAATATCACATCAAGCCGCACCAACGCTTCCTGGTATGCTTGCGGACTGTCTACCACCATCAATTCAATCACTTGTGCCATATACAGAATGTTAAAAATGAAAAAAAACTTCCAATCATGAATCAAACCCATTCAGACAGAATCGGCATCTGTCCGGTCATATTCCTGGTGCGTACCGAACCAACGGACATAGATTGATTGCGTCGAATAATTGACCCGGACGATCAACCGGTGAGTGTTACCATATATGTTGAAGACGAGCCTGCCATTTTTCAACACGGAAACCTTGGGATAAACCTGTTGCGCATCATGGGGTGAAGACCACTTTGCCACCTTCACCACTTTCAACCAACTTCCCAGATCTCCGGCTGCCGCCGGATAATTCTCTTGGTATAACCTGATTGTGGGTACTTTGATTACGTTCATGGAAAGCGGTTTTGAATACAAACGTACGACAAAAGTTCACAAAATGCGAACTTTAAGTTGGTTTTTATTTTCAAAACCGCTATTTCGTGACAATTCTGATGGCAGGATGAGCCTAAAACCAAGCCAGTTTTCAGATCCCGTTTTTGGTGGGTTTGAATTTCAGGGCTACGGAGAGGCGTTTTTTGGGGTCAGGTGATTTCATGGCTATGTTTAAGCAAAACCGACAAACCCGTCCGGGTTTTTCCTGATTCCGCCGGACGCAAACGCCAAAAAGGCGGGGCTAAGTTTTTCGGTTGGGCGCAAATGTCCTACCTTTGCCCCGTTGTTTTTCAAAATCCGCCCGTTGTTCCTTAAAAATCCGATAGACATGAAAACCCTGACAAACCCGCGTTTCGGTGTGCTGGCCGTGTTGGTTTTGCTGGCGGCACTGACCCGCTTGCTGCCGCATCCGCCCAATTTCACCGCCGTCGGTGCCATGGCACTGTTTGGCGGGGCGTTTTTCTCCAACCGCGTGGCCGCACTGCTCGTGCCGCTGGCCTCGCTCTGGATCAGCGATTTGGTGCTGAACAACGTGGTTTACAGCGAGTACAACCCGTCGTTTGCGTGGTTCACGCCCGGCGGCTACTGGATGTACGGCGGTTTCGCGCTGGTGGTGGGGCTGGGGATTTTGCTGTTGGAAAAAGTAAACTTCACGAATCTTTTGGCGGCCAGCCTTTCGGCATCAGTGCTGTTTTATCTGGTCACCAATTTCGGTGTCTGGTACGGCAGCTCCATGTATCCGGCCACGCGCGAAGGCTTGGTTGCCTGCTACGTGGCCGCCATTCCATTTTTTGGCAACACCCTTGCCGGCGACCTGTTTTTCTGCGGCGTGCTGTTCGGGATGTTCGGGTTGGCGCAACGCCGTTTTCCCGCCTTGGTGCCGAAAAAAGCCTGAAAGAAACAGTATCCTTCAAAAAGCCCAAACCCCATCCGTACGGATGGGGTTTTTTGTGCCCGCAACCAACCAAACCGGCCTTGCCACGTTTCCCGGGCATTCGCTCCGGTTGAAATTCCGGTCTTTGCGGAAAAGGTTTGTTTTTTCGGTTAAAAAAATGAAATTTTCGCCCGTTTCAAACCAACCTCAACCACTTCTGTCATCATGGGATTTGTATCGGAATTCAAGGAATTCGCCCTCAAGGGCAACGTCGTGGACTTGGCCGTCGGTGTGATCATCGGCGCATCGTTCGGCAAAATCGTCAGTTCGTTCATTGACGATGTAATCACACCCTTGCTGCTGAAACCGGCCTTGGATGCCGCCCACCTGAAAAAGCTGGAGGAACTGACCGTGTTCAACACCGTGAAATACGGCAGTTTCCTGTCGGCAAGCATCAATTTCCTGATCGTGGCCCTGGTGCTGTTCGCAATCATCAAGGCCATCAACGTCGTGAAACGCAAGCAGGAGGTGGCTCCCGCCCCGGCAGCCACGCCCAACGATGTGCTGCTGCTCACCGAAATCCGCGACCTGCTGAAAACGCAGCAGGCAGCCCCGACGGAGCGGATGGCCCCCCAGCAACCGGGTGCGGCATGAGTGCGGCATTGCCTGAAAACAGAAAAAGCCACTGATTCCCAGTGGCTTTTCTGTTTTTGCAAAACTCGGGACTCACCCCGAAATGGCGTTGCAAAATAGTATGTCCGCCACAGGCCAAACCCGCTTTCGGGCACGTCAGCTTTTTTTGGCGGCGGGCTTGGCTTTTGCAGGCGTTTTTGTCAGCGAATTAATACAGACAGCAAATTTCAGCGCGTCGGCTTTGGGCACTTGCGTCATGGCGGCCATGGGCGGGTAGCCGGGCCAGTTGGTGGGCTGCGGCTTGTATATCAGCTCCACGATCTTGTTGTTGGTGTATTTTTTCTTGGCCACATCCTGGTAGGCCGGGCCAACCAGCCGGGCATCCGTTTTATGGCAGGCCAAACACGTGTATTTGGACAGCAAATCATTGATTTCCTTGGGTGGGGCGGTGGTTTTTGCCGTGCCTGCCTGCGCCATGGCCGACGGACTGCCCGCCAAACAGATTGCCGCGAATAATAGTCCGCCGGCAAGGAAAATTCTGGAATTACGCTTGTTCATGTGATTTGATTAGGAATAAATTGGAAAATGTAGAATAAACTGCCTTGAAAGCAAAATTAAGGGATTTTTTGAAGACGGAACGGAAAATACTCCAATCTTTCCTACTTTTAAAGGTCGGAAAACGGAGCCTTCCGACCCGGAAACCAAATGTCCTTATTTAACAGGCCGGGTTTGGCCTTTTTAAAACATACTATTTCAGAATGCCCGTATCCACACAACCATTACCAAAAAACGTGCCACCCCACCAAACAACCCTGACAGCGCGAACCATGAAAAAAGCCATTTGCATTGCCATCCTCTTTTGCGGCCATTTGAGTGGCAAGGCACAGAGCAAGGAAACCGAACCCGCCTATTCCAAATTCGAGCAGCTTGGCACGGCCCTGCCCACGCCCAACAACTACCGCAGCGCATCCGGCGCACCCGGCCCGCAGTATTGGCAGCAACGCGCCGACTACGACATCCGCGCCGAACTCAGCGACGAGAACCAGAGCATCACCGGTTCGGAAACAATTACATATTACAACAACTCGCCCGACGAACTGGGCTACCTGTGGCTGCAACTCGACCAGAACATATTCGACAAGGAATCGAATACGGCCAAGACCCAAACCGGCACGCTTAACAATTCCATGTCTTTCAACGCGCTGAATTTTGTGACCCGCACCCAATTCGATGGCGGTTTCAAAATCACGGCCGTCAAGGACAAAGGCGGCAATGCACTGGCCTACACCATCAACAAGACCATGATGCGCGTGAACCTGACCAAACCCATGCGCCCCGGCGACAAGTTCGTGTTTTCGGTGGACTGGCATTACAACATCAACGATATGCAGAAAGTACGGGGCCGCAGCGGCTACGAGTATTTCCCCGCCGACGACAACCGCACCTACACCATTGCGCAGTGGTTTCCGCGCATGGCCGTTTATGACGATGTGTATGGCTGGCAGCACAAGCAGTTTCTGGGCCAGGGCGAGTTTGCGCTGACTTTCGGCAACTACCGCGTGGCCCTGACCGTGCCCGACGACCACGTGGTGGGTGCCACCGGCGAGTTGCAGAATGCCAAACAAGTGCTGACCGCCACCCAAATGCAACGCCTCCGCGAAGCCGAAACCGCCAAGGAACCCGTCATGATTGTGTCGCAGGCGGAGGCCGTGCAGGCCGAGAAAACAAAGTCCAAAGGCCGGAAAACGTGGGTTTTCACCGCCGCCGACGTGCGCGACTTCGCCTTTTGCAGTTCGCGCCGCTACATTTGGGATGCCAAGCTGTGCGACGTAGCGGGCAAACCTGTGTGGGCCATGAGCTACTATCCCAAGGAAGGCAATCCGCTGTGGGGAAAATATTCGACGCGGGCCGTGGAGCACACGCTCAAAAGCTACTCCAAACGCACCATCGCCTACCCGTATTCCAAAGCCATTTCGGTACACTGGATCGGCAACGGCGGCGGCATGGAATACCCGATGATCTGCTTCAACGGCGGCCGCCCCGAAGCCGACGGCACGTATTCGGCGCAAACCAAATACTATATGCTGCTGGTAATTATCCACGAAGTGGGGCATAATTTCTTCCCGATGATCGTCAATTCAGATGAGCGGCAGTGGAGCTGGATGGACGAGGGGCTGAACACGTTTTGCCAATACCTGGCCGAGCAGGAATGGGAACGCGATTTCCCGTCGGAAATGGGCGAGCCCTACAAGATTGTACCCTACATGAAAAGCGACAAGGCCACGCTGGTGCCTATCATGACCAACTCCGAACAGATATTGCAGTTCGGCAACAATGCCTACGCCAAACCCGCCACCGCCCTGAACATCCTGCGCGAGACGATTCTCGGACGCGAACTGTTCGACTATGCATTCAAGGAATACGCCCGCCGCTGGGCATTCAAGCACCCGCAGCCCGCCGACTTTTTCCGCACCATGGAAGATGCCTCGGGCGTGGATCTGGATTGGTTCTGGCGCGGCTGGTTTTACGGCGTTGACCCGGTGGAAATATCGCTGGAAGACGTGAAATACTATAAGATTGATGGCAAAAACCCCGACCTCGCCAAGCCGCTGGCCAAAGCCGAAACCGGCAGGAAACCCAAAACCCTGAGCCAGCAGCGCAACGCCGAACAAATC
>JANPIL010000485.1:0-2943 GCA_031424975.1 Sphingobacteriales bacterium | reverse complement strand
CCACCTCTGAACCAGACATTTAGGTTGCACAGTGGCCGGGACTTTGAATTTCCCCGGCTGTCTTTTATATTCATCCATCGCATCCTTCTCCAGCTACCAACATCCCAGCCCATGTATTCAAAATTCCTCCCGGCCGCGCTGCTGTTCTGCGCCATCCTGTGTTTTTCCGGGGCGGTTTCCGCCCAAAAGATGCTGCAACCCAAGGAGAAACGAGAATATGCCATGCAACTGCTACGCAAATACAACGCGGATGGCTGGAAAATAATCCGGCAGGTGGATTCGCTGGCCCTGCACCCGCCATTCGACCGCTTTGCGCAGGGAGACACTGAATTTGATGTGCGCAACGCGGTGGGCACCATGGTACACGAAATGAACCACAGCTACGGTGCACTGCTGGCCTGGAAGATGAAGCCCAAGGAAGCCAAGAACCATATATGCTACTACCTGTCCGATGACGACCACCGCCTGGTGCGCTACACGCCTGTATTCCCGACCCAACAGATGGGAAGGACCATTCCCAAGCATTTGCGCACATTTAGGTTTGAAACTTACATTTTCAATGCCAAGGAGGAAATTCCACTGACTTCCAATGTGTTGGGAATCTACGGGCTGCTCGACGAATGGGTGGCGTATTATCAAGGCACGCTTACCGACGTGAAAATGCACTGCTGGTATGAGGAAAACACGCCCGGCAATGCCGAAGACTGGTACGATTACTTTTCCAACGTGGGCAGTGCCATCAATGCCCATCAGGAGTTCAAGTTTTACTGCTTGGCGTATTTGCTGCACGCCCAAAAGCACCAGCCCGATATGTACAAAGCCATGATGCAAAACCAGGAAATGGTGGAAACCCTGCTGAAAGTCAATGAGTTGTTTGGCAAGCTGCTGCTCAATTACGCCATCATCAAGGAAAACGTATTTGTAAAATTGCGCGCGAAAGGCGTGAAAATCATTGAGGATGATGAATGGATTTTCCTGAACCGCTATGGTGCGGGCAACTACCTGACCGAATACAAGGTATTGGAGAAGGAAATGGCAAAACCGGCCTACCAGCAGATGTTGCAGAACCTAAGAACCGCCAACCGGATTGCCCTGTACGGGAAGTAGAAGAAAGAAAAGGCCTCCTCTAAATCCCCTCCGAAAGAGTGGACTTAAAAATAGTATCTTTTTTAACCGCCAAACCCCTCCAATCAAAAGCCCCTCTTTTGGAGGGGCTTTTGGTGTCCGCAAAATAGTACCTTTCAAAAAGCCCAAACCTACCTGTTTAAAAGTCCCCTCTTTCGGAGGGGATTCAGGGGAGGCTTCCTTGTTTTACAATTCAAATTCCTCGCCCCACTGCGGTATTTCCACGTTGTTGTAGCCGCGCTGGTTCAAATGCTGCTGGAAAGACTGCATACTCGCATATTCGCCGTGGACGAGGAATACCTTCTTCAGTGTTTCGGGCGACTGGTATTCCACAAACTCGGTCAGGTCGTCCAGGTCGCCGTGGCCGCTGAACACGTCAATGCTCTGGATGCTGGCCAGAACCGGAATCTCCTTCTCCTTAGTGATCGACAGGCTTTTCATGCCGTGCAGCAGTTTGTAGCCCAGCGTGCCCTCAGCCGCAAAGCCCACCAGTAAAATCGTGGCCAGCGAGTTGGCCAGGTTGGTCATGACGTGGTGCTCGACGCGGCCACCGGAAATCATGCCCGACGACGAGATGATGATGCACGGATCGGCGTAATTGGCAATGGCCTTGCTCTGTTTCATGTCCTGCACGTAGGTCAGGTTCTCGAAGTCAAACAGTTCCTCGTTTTTCGCGTAGAAATCCTTGGCTTCATCGTTGAGCAGATGAACGTTTTTCTCGTACACTTTCGTACTCTGCAACGCCAGCGGGCTATCCGAGAAAACCTTGATTGGCGGAAAGCCTTCGGTGGTGTAGAGTTTGTTGAGCACGAACAGCAACGCCTGCGTACGCCCAACGCTGAACGCCGGGATAATCAGCCTTCCGGGCTGGTCCACGCACGTCTGCCGGATCACTTTTTCCAAGGCTTCCACGGGGGCTTCCTTATTGGTGTGCCGCCGGCTGCCATACGTGGATTCGCAAAGCAGGTAGTCCACGGGCGGCATCCGTTGCGGATCCAGCAGCAGCGGATAGTTTTTTCGGCCGATATCGCCCGAAAAGCCGATGGTTTTCTTAATGCCGTTCTCGTTGATTTCCAGCACAATGTTGGCCGCGCCCAGCAAGTGCCCCGTCGGGATGAACGTGACATTGACATTCTTGCTGACTTTGAATTTCTGGTTGAAACCAACGGTCACAAACCGGTCGGCGGTTTCAATCACTTGCGCCTCCAAGTACAGTTCCTGCGGATTGAACCGGAATGGCTTTTTCTTGTTTTTGTTGTTCCGGTTTTTCTTACCCTTAGTCGAAGGTGCGTTTTCGAGTTCCTTGGCTCGCTTGGCGTTCAGCATTGCCGAGTCGCGCAGTAGCAGTTCGGCCAATGGCATGGTGGCCGTGGTGCAGAGTATTTGGCCTTCGTAGCCGTCTTTTACCAGATTGGGCAGGTTGCCGGAGTGGTCAATGTGGGCGTGGGTGAGCAATACAAGGTTTATCTCGGAAGGTTCAAACGGAAAAAGGCTGTAGTGGCCCAAGGTTTTTTCCCGCTCCATTTTTTGCTGGTCCAAGTCAGTGCCGCAGTCAATCAGGATTTTAAAGCCGTCTTCCAATTCAAGCAAATACATGCTGCCGGTTACTTGGCGGGCAGCACCCCAAAAAGTTAATTTCATTCAACAAAATTTAAGAATACATAACTAAAACAAACGCTTCCGGCTTTTTCCGGCAGGTTTCTACGATTGAAATGCAAAAGTACTTCAAAATGTGCAATTTCCCGCTATTTGGCAACATAAAGGCAAAAGCCGCCGCCGCCAAACGATAGTTTCCGCCTCTTTCAAGTGAGGTTTGGG
>JANPIL010000484.1:0-3045 GCA_031424975.1 Sphingobacteriales bacterium | reverse complement strand
GTCGCCCTCGTTAATGGTGATGGCATTGATGCCCGCTTGGCGCGGCCGCGAATAAGCCTCCAGCGTGGTTTTCTTGATGGTTCCGTTGCGGGTACACATCACCAGGTAATTGTTGTTGATGTAATCCGGGTCGCTGAGGGTCTTGACGTTGATTACGGCCCGCACCTTGTCGCCCGATTCTATCTGGATCAGGTTTTGGAGCGGCCTGCCCTTTGATGTCTTGCCGCTTTCGGGAATCTCATATACTTTCAGCCAGAACACCTTGCCGCTTTCGGTAAAAATCATCACGTAATTGTGGTTGGTGGCCACGAACAAGTGTTCCGTAAAGTCGGCTTCCTTGGTTGATACGCCGCGCGAACCGACCCCGCCCCTGCCTTGCGTGCGGTACTCATCGGATGAAGTGCGTTTGATATAGCCTTCGTGCGTGATGGTGATCACCATTTCCTCGTCGGCAATCATGTCTTCCATCGTGAACTCGTCGGCGGAATGTTCAATCAGCGTGCGCCGCGCGTCGCCGTAGCGTTCCTTTATTTCGAGCACTTCGTTGGCGATGATTTGCATCCGCTGGCTCTCATCGGCCAATATCGTCTGCAAGTGCTTGATCAGTTCGGCCACCTCTTCAAACTCTTTCACAATCTTGTCGCGTTCCAAGCCGGTCAGGCGTTGCAGGCGCAGTTCAAGGATGGCTTTGGCCTGCACATCGGTCAGCCGTTGGCCGGGCTGGAGTTGCTCCACATTGACCAGTTCTACCAAGGCCAGCAAGGCGCGGTAGGCTTCGCTGGTTTCTTGGAAGCCCACGCCGCGCATCAAGTTGATTTTGGCCTCGTCCGGGTCTTTGGATTCGCGAATCAGCTTGATCACCGCATCCAGGTTGTCGAGTGCCATGAGCAAGCCCTGCAATATGTGCGCCCTCCGTTCGGCTTCCTTAAGTTCGAAACGGGTGCGCCGCACCACCACTTCGTGGCGGTGTTCCACAAATATCTTGATCAGGTCGCGCAGGTTCAGCGTGTGCGGGCGGCCTTTGACCAAGGCCACATTGTTCACCCCGAACGACGATTGCAACGCCGTGTACTTGTATAGGTTGTTGAGCACCACATTGGGCACCGAGTCGCGCTTGAGTTCGTACACAATGCGCATCCCGTCGCGGTCCGATTCGTCGCGGATGTCGGAAATGCCCTCCATTTTCTTTTCGTTCACCAAGTCCGCCGTTTTCTTAATCATGTCGGCCTTGTTCACCATGTACGGTATCTCGGTCACGATGATCTGCTCGCGTCCGGTCTTGGTGGTCTCAAAAGTGGCTTTGGCACGCACCACCACGCGGCCCCGACCCGTTTCTAAGGCCGATCTCACGCCTTGGTAGCCGTAGATGGTACCGCCCGTCGGGAAGTCGGGGGCTTTCACAAACTCCATCAGTTCCTGCACCGTAATGTCGGGGTTCGCGATGTAGGCGGCAATTCCCTCGCACACTTCGGTCAGGTTGTGGGGGGCCATGTTGGTGGCCATGCCCACGGCAATGCCCGACGAGCCGTTGATGAGCAGGTTGGGCAGTTTGGCGGGCAGCACCGTCGGTTCTTCGAGCGAGTCGTCGAAGTTGGGCCGGAAGTCAACGGTTTCCTTGTAGATGTCGGTCAGCAGTTCCTCGGCAATGCGCTTGAGGCGGGCTTCGGTGTAGCGCATGGCGGCTGGCGAGTCGCCATCTACCGAGCCAAAATTGCCCTGCCCGTCCACCAGCGGGTAGCGCAGGCTCCAGTCCTGCGCCATGCGCACCATGGTGTCGTACACCGACGCATCGCCGTGCGGGTGGTACTTGCCCATGATCTCGCCCACGATACGGGCCGATTTCTTGTGCGCCTTATTGTAGTTCACGCCCAGCTCCACCATGCCAAACAGCACCCGGCGGTGTACGGGCTTGAGGCCGTCGCGGGCATCGGGCAGGGCACGCGAAATAATGACCGACATTGAATAGTCAATGTAGGCCCCGCGCATCTCGTCTTCAATGGCAATGGAAATGATGTTTTCGTGGGCTGTGTTCATGGTCTGGTTCAGGGGTCAATCCGTTGTTTTTCCTTTCGCTGCAAAATCCCTGCAATTTACGCGTAATATGGCTAAAATACTAACATGGGTGGTATTTTGCGGGAAAACCGACCCTCATCCATGAAAAAACCCGTGCCTTGGGGCACGGGTTTCGGCAACCGGTTCTGGTGGCCGCGCAAACCGGGATTTTCAAAAATAGTATCTCCCGCTTTCATCGGGATTTGCAATTTTCAAAACGCCAAACCCGCCTTGTAACTTGGCGGCTACCCGGTTTCAGAAGCCTTCTTTTTCCTCTTCAGCCTCCACCGGCTTTTCCTCCTTTTTCTTCTTGGATTTTTTCTCCCGGCGCGATTTTTTTTCCGGTTTTCCGGCGGGTTCTTTTTCCTTTTCCGGCGCACCCACTTTTGGGGCCACGCCTTTTTCCGCCAGCTCTATTTGCCGGTCCATCTCCGTCTGTTCCTCGGCGGTTCCCTGCTCCTCTTCCTTGCCGCCCTTCCGGCTTTCCTTTCTGGCAGACTTCTCCTCATCCGCAATTCTCTTTTTCTTGTATTTGGCCATCCGTTCGGCCCACGGCTTGGTGTCCTTGTGCTTGTATTTGAAGCCGGGCTTGTAGCCTTGCGCAATCTTGGGGTCTTTGGTGCGCGTGCGCATATGTTTGTTGCGGCCCGGATTCACCTTGTTGTCGCGGAAGGTCTGCCACCACGGCGTTCCCCGGTACACCTTGCCCATGTTGGCTTCGGGGCCGGCATTGACATCGTACACCAGCGGGGCCTCGCCACCCTTGCCCATGGCCGACGGATGCCGGTGCTTCATGCGGATGTGGCAGTTGTCCATGGGGCAGCGCGGAAAGCGGCACGCCCCGGTGCCCAGCAGCACGGCCAGCAGCAAAAAAACATTGATGGTTCGCGTATGTATGTTCATGTGAAACGGTTTGATCGTTTCTTGGAAACGGGAAATCATTGTTTTCATTTTCATACGGAAGCGGTTTTTCTCCGAAACTACACCTTTTCC
>JANPIL010000483.1:0-3494 GCA_031424975.1 Sphingobacteriales bacterium | reverse complement strand
GGGCAGCAGCGTCAGGTTGGTAATCATGGCGATGAGCATGGAAAGCGACATCAGGATGCCCAGCGATTTGGTGCCGCCAAAAGTGGAACCGATGAAAATGACGAAGCCCACAAACAGCGTGGCCGAGGTGTAGATGATGCTCGGACCGGTTTCCATGAGTGTGTTGGTCACGGCTTGGCGGATGGGCGTTTTCCGGTAGAAAATCTCCTGCCGGTAATGCGCCAGGTAATGGATGGAACTGTCCACGATAATGCCGAACGAGATGCTGAAAATCAGCGATGTGCTGGGCTTGAGGTAGATACCGAGCAAACCCATCAGTCCGCCGGTGACAATCAGGGCCACGAAATTGGGAATCAGTGAAATGACAACAATGCGAAGGTTCAGGAACAACGCGCCAATCATGACGGCAATGACCACAAATGCCGTGATAAGGCTGGATGCCAGGCTGCCACTCAAATAATTGTTGCCCTTGGAGAAAATGACCGTGGTGCCGGTAACTTGTGCCTTGAGTTTGGTGCCGGCAAATGTTGTGCTGATGGCCGGCCCTATCAGGCGGGCAAGTGTGGTATCCATGGCATACGACCCCAAGTCGGCGATTTTCATGGATATGCGCACGTAGCGGCCCGTGGAATCCACGAATGAATTTAGCAGCCGCGTACTCACATCCGCCGTATCGGTCGGGTTTTTGCCGCCGGTCAGGTTTTTCAGGTACAGCAGCACAAAATTCCTGTCCATTTTGGTGGGCAGGCCGTAGAAACCGGGATTGTTGTTGTAGTACGCCTGCCGCGCCGCCTTGACAAACGTGACCACCGAAACCGGCTTGGTGATGTTGTGGTGGCCGGCCATGGCCTGCTCAAAGGCATCTATTTTCTCCAGGTTCTTCAATTTGAACACCCCGCGCTTTTCGCCCGTGTCCACCACCACCTCCAGCGGCATGATTCCTTGGAAATTCCGCTCGAAAAACCGCAAGTCCTGCACAATCGCGCTGTCTTCGGGCAGGTCGTCCACCATGTAGCTGATGGCTTTGATGTTGTAAATGCCCCAGAGCGAAAGCAAAACCGCCACAAGGCTGATGCCGTAAATCCAGTTGGGGTGCGTGTTGATGCGCCGGTCAATCCAAGTCAGAATCTTGGTTACGGGTTTGGAATAGAGGTACTTGAGTTTCTTGGTGGTTGGGGGCGGCACATACGAGAAAAATATCGGGATGGTGAGCAGGCAGATGAAAAACGCCACAAAAACATTCAGGCCCGCCACAATGCCGAACTGCTCCAGCATGGACACATTGGTGAACACCAGCCCGACAAAACCGGCGGCGGTGGTGGCGTTGATCAAAAAGGCGGCCAAGCCGAGTTTGGTGATGGTGCGCACCAACGCCTGTATTTTGTTGCCGTGCTTCACAAATTCCTGGTGGTATTTGTTGAGCAGGTAAATGCACGTGGGTACGGTCATGACAATGATGATGGCGGGCAGCAAGCCCGTGAGCAGGTTTACCTTGTAGCCCAGCCAGCCCATGGAACCCACCGTCCATACCAGCACCGTAACCACGGCCAGTGTGCAGCCAATGACGGCATCGAAGGCGCGGAAAAACACGTAGATGGTGACAATCGTGACCGCAACCGACAGGAGCATGAACATGATCAGCTCGCGTTTGACTTCGGTAGCCAGTTGCGAACGTACAAAAGGCACTCCGGCGTAGTGCAGTTTCACGCCGGTCTGCCGCGTGAATGCGTTTCCTAAGGCCACGACCTTGCTGGTCAGCGGCGTGCGTTTGGCCGAGTTCAGCACGGCTTTGTCAATCGAAACCAGCAGTACCGTTGCGCCGTTGCGCGTATTGATTATCTGGTCTTTGTAAAACTGGATTGTGCCAAAAAATCGCAGTATGCTGTCAAGTTCGGCTTGGGAAGCGGGTGGGCGGGCAAAGAGCCGCTGCGGATGAAGCCTTTTCCGCGCCGTGTCCTTGGCCAGATATTGCAGCCGTGGCAGGGCCGTAACGCTGGTAATGCCGCTAAGCCGGGATATGTTTTCTGAAAGTTCCTGCAAGCGGATGAAATTCCCGAGCCGGTACACACTGCTGTCTTGCAGGCCGATGGCGATGATGTTGGCATCCTCGCCGAACGTCTGCTTGAACTGCCCGAAATACA
This sequence comes from Sphingobacteriales bacterium, assembly GCA_031424975.1. Lineage (GTDB taxonomy): Bacteria > Bacteroidota > Bacteroidia > Cytophagales > 172606-1 > Xanthocytophaga. The sequence goes on along the minus strand of JANPIL010000483.1, from coordinate 1,353 downwards.
CCATTTCCGGGTCGTCGTTGGGTACAACGGCCGTGTAGTCGTAGGTCATTTCCACCTTGCGGGCTTGGTAAGCCATGAATGCCGTTGAAAGCACCAGGAATGCCACCAGCCAAATCCGGTTCCTGATGATGAAATGCGCGAGGGTAGTCCACATTCAATTCGTGGGGAAAATACGGACAAAGGTAAAAAACCGGTGGTTAAACGCTACAATATATGCCTATTTTAACCGAAGGCTTGCCTTTGGCAACTGCTGGCGCGCCAAGTTGCACCGGGAAAACAGTATCCGGCCAAAAGCCCAAACCCCCGTACGGGCAAAATGACCCGCCAAAAAATACTGCCCCGGGTTGCGGGTAAATTCGATTTTGTGCGTTAAATTTGTAGGACTTTACAGCAACAGGATTTTTGGCAACCATCAAAACGATTCAGCTATCATGCGTGATTTAAAAGTTTTAGTGACCGTACTCGTCCTGCTTTTCATGTTTTTCAGGGGCACGCAATGCGGATCGCGCTACAACACTATTGAACAGAAAGACCCGAACGCGGGCGAGGCCTACGTGTATGGCGACATTGATGGCCCGGCCAAGCAGGCCGCCAACCAATACGAACCCAACCCGGAACAAGACAAGAAAGCGGGCGAAATCAGGGAAAAGTTTTTTGGCGAAAACGGGGGAATTGAAGCCGGTAACTGACACTTTGACCCATAGTTGACCCGTAACGGATTGGAAAGGCGCAACACTGCGCCTTTTTTCGTTTGCGCCAAATCCGCCTTCCAAAAACGCCGACCGAAAATAGTATCCCGCCAAAAGCCCAAACCCGCTCCGCCAGCCGCACGTCAAAACAGTATCTTCCCCCAAGCCAAAACCCGCCACGTGGATTAGCGGCCACGTCCGGCATACCCATCCGCAGGAGTGTTTGTGGCGGGAAAACCGTCTCGTTGAAACCACCTCAAAAACTTACATGGAGTACAAACAGGAGCAATAATGGAAAGTTTGCGCTTATTTTTAGTACTTTTTGAATATTATTTATGAAAAAATCAATCGTAACCACATTTAAAATACTCATAATCAAGCATTTGCCGAAGTTTCAATAACCCACAAAAATCTTTGTATATTCAGGTGACTTTTAGGCGGGTAAGTGTATATACGTTCAGTAAACGACAAATCAACAGCCGGACATTGCCTCTATGAAAACCGCCACCCTGATTCTATTGGTTCTCATCACGACCCTTACCGTCTGCAACACAAGCGGTTATGCCCAGACCCAAGCCGAAAGCATGGCCGTTCGCAGTGCGGATGCCTACCAAAAGAGCTTGGTTCGTTACGAAGCCCAGAGTTGCATCCAGGATTTGCGCCG
>JANPIL010000482.1:0-3475 GCA_031424975.1 Sphingobacteriales bacterium | reverse complement strand
GAAGCACCGGGTTATCTTGCGGAACTTGCCGCCCCGCACAAAGGTAACACCTTGCCGAACCTGCATGGGTATGTCGCGGATATCTTTCAAGTCCAAGGCTTCCTCCACACCCTGCCTGACCTGCCGGGAAACCGATTCAAAGGCCGCCGCTTCGCAGTCCACTTCAATAAGGATGCGGTTTGCGGCGGTCTGGACTATACGGTACGAACGGAAACCGTCGGTGCGGCGGGCAATCATCCGGCTGATCAGGTCGGGATAGACGCGGGTTTGCCCATCGCCGAAAACCAGCACGTCGTCGGCGCGGCCTTCAATCCGTTCCAAGCCCGTCAACACTGATCCGCACGGGCAGGGCGTTGCGCGTTCCGTCAGGATATCGTCCAGTTCATAGCGCACAACGGGCTGGGTGGTGCGGGTGAAGTCGGTGATGACCGGATGGAACCGCCGGCCTTCAAGGTGTTTTTTCTCAATCACCATGAAATCCTCGTTTAAATGCACGGTTCCATGCGGGCAGCTCACGCCCAGGAAACCTTCGGTGCACTGGTAAACTTCCGTGATTGGCAACCCGAACACGGCGGTGATGTACCGGGCATCTTCGGGATGCAGCACCTCGGCAAACGAGATGATTTGGGTGGGACTGATGCGCAGCAGGCCTTTCTGCTGCCGGGCGGCAATATCCAGCAATACCGAAGGCGGCGCGGCCAAAATGCCGGGCTGGTAGGCATCCAGAGCGGCGAGCAGTTCGTGCATGGGTTTAAAAATGTCGAAATACCGGAACTCGAACAGCGACGAACGGATGGAGCCGTACAGGTTGCTGTTTGCCCGCAGAAAAAAGGCAATCCGCTGCTTCCTGAAGAAAACCGGCCTGATAACCCGCGTCATGACCAACGCCACCCACCGGGCACGCTCATCTTCGGATACCACAAACAGGCCGCGCCTGCCGCTGGTGCCCGTTGAAAGCCCGATGGTCAGGCCGCCGAGCCGGGGCGCGAAGTCACGGCTTTCCTCGGCTTGCAAGGCCAGTTGCATGGCTTGTTCTTTGCGCACGCCCCGCGTATTGATCCGGTCGAAGTGTTCCATGAAAGCCGCCTTGTTGATGACCGGAAACTCGGCCAGCGTTTTTTTTCCTTCCACCAGCGGCGCGTAAAAGGGCGAATGCCGGAGCGTGTTTTTGAAAAAATCCCCCAGCCGTTTTTGCTGGTGGTTTTCCAGGCTTTGCCGCGATTTGAATTTCCGCGCCAGCCGGAACCTGAGCCAGTAACCGATGATTTTAAGTTTCATAAGGCGTTTCGGGGCAATGCGAAAATAGTATCTTTTCAAAAGGCCAAACCCGCTGGTAGGCAGACAGTTTTTCAAAGCTCGACACGTAATCGCGCCAGCTATCGAAAAAGAGTTTCACCACCTTCCGGGGCATGATTCCCGCCTTAAACGCGCGAACATCCCAAAAGGCATCGGCGGCAAACACGAACGCGCCTCCCGCGTGTGCAATCCGCGCACCCAGCATACCCCGTGCGTGGCCCGGCAACTCGATGAGCTGGATAGATTTGTCGCCAAACAAATCATACATGACCAAGCCCGAGTGCGGTTCTGTGTGCGGCGCGGCCAGGCCTTCCAGCACCGTTGTCCGCTGGCGGAGGTCGTGGGGCAGCAAGCCAGGCAGTATTCCCTTGCGCACGGCGGCAAAGCCTTTTTTGCCCACGGCCTCGTCCAGTGCGCTTTGGCTGCACACAAACCGGGAATGCGGAAAATCGCGCAGGCCGCCGATGTGGTCGGCGTGGAAATGCGAGATGAGGATGGTGGAAATGTTTTCTGGCAACACGCCGATACTTCGGAGTTTCGCCACCGCCGATTCGGGTTCGGTGATGAATACGGGCGTTGCCCACGCGTAAAATTTGTAGGGCAGCCGCGCGGTGGCGCTATAAAAACGGGTGGCGTAGCCGGTATCAAACAGGATGTTGCCGTGTACCGGATGCTCCAGCAGCAGCCAGGTGGCATGGAACCGGATGGTTTCGCGCCGGGCTTGCGGGTTCACCATCCGCGCATCGGCCAGGCAGTGGCCCGACCGAAAAATCCTGAATTTTACTTTCACTTGGGTTGCGTGTACCATGCTATGAATTCATCCAGCCCTTCGCGCGTGGTTTGCACGGGCCGGTAGCCCAGTTTTTCCCTTGCCAGCGAAATGTCCATCCTCATTGACTTGGCCAGGATGCCGATGCCGTATTGTGTAATCGCCGGTTCGCCATCCAAGCGCAGCCAGCGGTGTTTTTGCTCCGCAAGCCAGGCCGCCGCCATCACCAGCGCGTATGGCAGGCGGCGCGTAACGGGCTTCAAGCCCAATTGTTCCAGTACGTAATTCACTTGCTCCCAGAGCGTTACGGGTTCGCCATTGGTGATGTTGTAGGCAAGCCCCAAAGCACCGGGCGGGGCATTGAGCGAGCAGATAACTGCCTCAATCACATTGCGGGCACACGTAAGGTCGGCGGTATTGGTTCCGTCACCGACAATGCGCAACTTATGTTCGCGGTACGCTTTCAGCACGCGCGGAAAAATGACCGTATCCTCGGCACCAATAATGGCCCTGGGGCGCAACGCAATGGTTTCCAGACCGTTGCCATTGGCGGCCAGCACCATCCGTTCGGCTTTGAGTTTGGTGGCGGCGTAGGCGTTGACCATGGTTGCGGGCAGCGGATCTTTTTCCGAAACCTGCCAGCGGTCGGTGTAATCGAAATAAATGCTGGGCGTTGAGATGAACACCAACCGGCGCACCCGGTTTTGCAGTGCCGCCGCCAGCAGGTTTTGCGTGGCCGTGACGTTGGCACGCTCAAAATCCTCAACCATGCCCCACGGCGACGACAGGGCGGCGCAATGCACCACCGCATCGGCACCGTGCAGGAGCCGCCCGCAAAATTCCCGGTCTGTAAGGTCGCCGGACACGAATGTGCAGCCCGCCAGCTCCAGTTCAGGTTTCTTGCTGTCGCTGCGCGATGTGCAGGCAATCCGCGCATCGGGATAGGCCGTCGGCAGGAATTTCGCCAGCCTCGCCCCCAAAAAACCCGATGTGCCGGTAACCACTATTTTCCCGTAGTCTTTCATTTGTCGCCGACCGAAAACCCTTGCGCGGTGAAGATAGCGCGTATGTCCAATATTTCCTTGCCATTCTGACGAAGGAGGAATCGGGTATCAACCACGCACCAGAGTCCGGGCTTGCCCGCAAGTGAAGGCCCGATTCCTCCTTCGTCGGAATGACAAAGGGGTTTGGGGTTTCTGAAAGATACTATTTTAACGTGAACTATGGGGGGTGGCTATTGCCAACAAAAAAAAGCATAAGGGCAAAAGTTTTGGCAAATTTGTAATGACCAAACCACAAACGCCAAACCCTCTACCCCTATGCCCGGCGAAGATAAAGAAAAAAAACTGATCGGGATTTTCATTGCCCTTGATGATTTTTGCAAACAACTTGATGTCTGGAAGCAAAGCC
>JANPIL010000481.1:0-12024 GCA_031424975.1 Sphingobacteriales bacterium | reverse complement strand
TCTTGGGCGTACAAAATCTCCAGATTGCCCTTGATAAGCGTAATCCAGTTGAATTGCTTGGTATTGTCGGCCATGGGTTTTCCGTCGGAAGAAGGATATACCAGCGGCGGTTGGGTTATGGTTTGCATGGTTTTTCCGTTTTAATAATTGTAAAAATACGTTTTTCCGGCAACATTTTCTCCGTACGGGCGGTTTTTACCGTTACTTTTGGATGGAATCGCACGGCTGAAAATTCATTCAGCCATTCAATCATTCAACCATTCAGCACTTGCCCCTGCCCCAATCCGCCATCCGCCTGGTTGAAATCTGCGTCCGCAAGGCCGTCAGCCAGTTTGTCATCTCGCCCGGTTCGCGTTCCGCACCGCTGACGCTGGCCTTGGCGCGTCATCCCGGCATCCGCACCCGCATTGTGCCCGACGAACGGGCGGCGGCATTTGCGGCCTTGGGCATGGCGCAAATGAGCAAACAGACAATCGGCTTGGTCTGCACATCGGGCACGGCGATTTTGAACTACGCCCCGGCCGTGGCCGAAGCCTATTACCAGCAAATCCCGCTGCTGATTCTGACGGCAGACCGGCCACCCGAATGGCTGGAGCAGCAGGACGGGCAGACGCTGAACCAGCGCGAAATATACGGCAAACACGTGAAAGCCAGCTACGAACTGCCCGCCGACGTGGCGCATCCCGACGCGGTTTGGTTCATTGACCGCACGGTGAGCGAGGCCATCAACCTGAGCCAAGCTTTTCCGTGCGGGCCGGTTCATATCAATGTGCCATTCCGGGATCCGTTTTACCCGGCAATCGGCGAGAAAATAGTATCCCCGGAAAACCTGAAACCCATCCGCCAATGGCCGTCCGAGGGCATTTTATCTCCGGATAAATGGGTGGAAATCAGGGAAATATGGGAAGACAGCCCGCGCAAACTGGTTGTGGCGGGGCAGGCGGCGATCCAACCCGAATTAGCCGGAATCTTGCGGCAGATGCAGGAGGAAATGGAGATTCCGGTGGTGGGCGATATTTTATCCAACCTGCACAACAATCCCGAAACCATCCGGCTGGCCGATGCGGTTTTGATGCAAAAGGATGAAAACGTGCTTGCACAGTTGCAGCCCGATTTGCTGGTAACGTTCGGCAATTCGGTGATTTCCAAGAATTTGAAGTTGTTTTTGCGCCATCACAAGCCCGCCGTCCACTGGCACATCCAACCTGCGGGCAACGTCGCCGATCCGTTCCAAACACTGACGGACATTATTCCGGTGTCGCCGCTGTATTTTTTCAAAACCTTGTTCGGAGACCTTGATTATGATTCGTTTTTGCAAGAAGACGACACCGACACCAATAGCCAATACGCCGCCTTGTGGCGCATTCAAGAGCAACAGGCCCGCCTGCGGCTGAAAAACACGTTTGCTGGTGCGGATTTTTCGGAGTTTGAGGCGGTACGCGAAGTGATGGCGGTTCTGCCCGAAAACAGTGTGCTGCACGTGGCCAACAGTATGCCCATCCGCTATGCCAACCTGGTTGGTCTGGAGCCTTTCCAGACCGTTGAACTGTTTGCCAACCGCGGCACCAGCGGCATTGACGGCTGCACCAGCACCGCCGTTGGCTCGGCTTGGATGACGGAGAAAATTGTCACTTTGATTACAGGAGACATGGCTTTCCTGTATGACCGCAACGGGTTGTGGCACAACCACTTGCCGCCAAACCTGCGCATTGTGGTGCTGAACAACCACGGCGGCGGCATTTTCCGGCTTATTGACGGCCCGGCGGCCCAACCCGAACTGGCGGAGTTTTTCGAGACGCGCCAGCTTCAAACGGCGGAAAACACGGCCAAGGATTTCGGGTTGCACTACACAAGCTGCCACACCCGTGAGCAACTGGCGCAACTGCTGCCCGGATTTTTCGGGCCGGAAGGTGGGGCAAAATTATTGGAGATTGAAACGAATCCGCAGGTAAACGAAGCGGTTTGGCGGCGATTCAAAAGCCCCACCCCAGCTCTCCCCGAAGGAGAGGGAGCAAAAAAATAGTACCTTTTGTAAAGCCAAACCCGCCTTTCCGAAAGCCGCCTCCCTGTCCGGCAGGCTTAGGAGTTAAGGCAGGCCATCACCAGCGCAGGATGCTCAAAATCACGCTTTTTGGTTCCGAATCCACGGGCAAAACCACGCTGGCCGCGCAACTGGCGGCGCACTACCAAACCGTTTGGGTACCGGAGTATTCGCGCATCTACCAAGAAAAACACCGCCGCCCACTGACTTTCCAAGATGTCACACCGATTGCCAAAGGACAGTTGCGGCTGGAAAAACAGTATCCCTGCCTGACCGGCAGGCAGGTTTCAAAAAGTCCAAACCTGCTCATCTGCGATACGGACGTGCTGGAAACCAAGGTGTACAGCGAGGCGTATTACGGCAAAACCCCGGCGTGGCTGCTGCGCGAACTGCCTTGGCACTACGCTGATTTTTACCTACTCACGAACATTGACCTGCCGTGGCAACCCGACGGCATCCGCGACCGGCCCGACGACCGCGAAGCCATGCACCAGCGGTTTAAAACCGAACTGACAAGCCGCACACTGGCTTTCCAGGAGATTTCGGGCAGCGAACCCGAGCGGCTACGCCAAGCAATCCGCGCCCTTGAAAAATGGCTCCCGCAGGCAACAACAAAAACCCCGCAAGTTTAAAAACCCAGGCTCGTCACACTTTGCCAAGTGTCCGAAAACGGACGTGAGTGTCCGTTTTCGGACACTTGGCGTTTCTGCTGGATATGTAAATCACTGAAAGTCAGTTGTTTACTTTTATGGCACACCGCTTGCAACTGCACAACGGCCGGACAACCCGGATTAAAATAGTATCCCCGCTAAAGACGGGGCTTTCAGCTTTTAAAACACCCAAACCCGCCTCAGTTATGAAACTTTATTTGAATGCGTCCCTGCTATTTTTGCTGTGTTTTCTGTCAGCGGTGCCGGTTTTAGCACAATCCAAAATCATGGGCAGTGGCCGCGTAATCCGCAAGGAAATTTACATGGGCGACTTTCACAAGCTCCGCAACTTGTCCAGTGCCAACCTGTACCTGACTGATGCCGACAAAATGCCGCTCGTGATTATTGAGGCCGATGACAACATTGTTCCGCTCATTGAAATCACCAGTCGGGATGGCGTGCTGACGGTCAAGGACAAAAACAAAGCCTGGTTCAACACCAAAAACAACATCAATGTGTATGTGCCGGTAAAGATGCTCAGCGAGCTGGAAAACAACGGCAGCGGCAACATCACCGCCGAAAAAACCATTGAAACACCCGCGCTGGTGTTTGGCAACAATGGGTCGGGCAATGTGGTTTTGCCGCTGAAAACCAAAGAGTTGAGACTGGAGCAGAATGGCTCGGGCAATGTGTCGCTGTCGGGCCAGACGCAATCCTTCACCTTAACGCTGCAAGGCAGCGGCAACCTGAACGCCGCCGGTTTCGCTACCGAAGCCGCACAGGTAAAACTCATCGGCAGCGGCAACGCCAGCATCCAGTGTGCCAACGCTTTGACCGTGCAACTGACCGGCAGCGGCAACGTGACTTACAAAGGCAATCCCGATCTGGTGAAAAATGTGTCGGGCAGCGGCGAAGTTCAGCGCAAGGGCGACTGAGGTGTGAATGCGGATTGGTAAACTCTGGCAGAGTTTACCAATCCGCATCCGGAAAACAGTATCTTTTCAAAACCCCAAACCTGCCACTTTTAACCGCTGGAAACCATGCTGCGCAATTATTTGAAAATCGCTTGGCGGAACCTATTGAGAAACAAGGTTCTGTCGTTCATCAACATCTTCGGGCTGGCCATCGGGATGACCTTTGCCATGCTCATCGGCCTGTGGGTGAAATATGAACTGAGCTTTGACAAGTTCCATGAAAATGCCGAACGCTTGGCGGTTGTGGAAAGGCATTCACTGTTCAATGGCATCAAAGGAACGAACATTGCCGGAATGCTGCCCCTGTACGAAGAATTCAAAACCAACTGGCCCGATGTGAAAAGGGTGTCGCGGATGGATTGGGAACAAAACCACGGCTTGATGGTGGGCAATACCAAGTTCCAAAAAAACGGGACATTCGTGGATCCGGATTTCCTGAAGATGTTCACCTTTCCGCTGGTGAAGGGCAGCATTGAAACGGCATTGAAAGAACCCAATTCCATTATCCTAACTGAATCCTTGGCAAAAGCCCTGTTTGGCAACACCGACCCAGTGGGAAAACTGGTACGGCTCAACAACCAGTACAATATGCAGGTGACGGCCATTGCCAAGGATGTGCCCAAAAACTCAACCATCGGATTTGAGTTCCTGGCTCCCTATGAATTCCTGATGCAGAATGAGCCTTGGCGAAAGGATAACGCAGCCAGTTGGGGAAACAATTTCCTCAGGACTGTCGTGGAGCTTAAAGAAGGAACCACGCCCGAAGCCTTCTCGGCCAAGATTAAAAACCTGCTTATTACCAAGGACAAGAACCTTACCGACCAGACCATGTTCCTGTTCCCGATGCGCGACTGGCACTTGCGCGACCAATTCAAGGATTGGATAAACGTGGGCGGCAAGATTGACTACGTGCGTTTGTTTGCCATCATCGGCATTTTTGTGCTGCTCATTGCCTGCATCAATTTCATGAACCTGAGCACGGCCCGCAGCGAGAAACGCGCCAAGGAAGTGGGCATCCGCAAGGTGGTGGGTTCGCAACGTGGCCAATTGATCGGACAGTTTTTGAGCGAATCGCTGCTGACCACGTTTCTGGCCTTTGCGCTGTCGCTGGTGCTGATGCGGCTGCTATTGCCGATGCTCAAGGATTTGGATTTCGAGCACGTTACTTTCCGTTTCACCGATGGCAACCTGTTACTTTTGGCTTTCGGCGTGCTGCTGGTTACGGGTTTGGTGGCGGGCAGTTATCCGGCGTTTTACCTGTCGTCGTTTGCCCCGGTGAAGGTATTGAAAGGCACGTTGCAACAGGGCAAGGGAGCCTCGGTTTTCCGCAAAGTGCTGGTGGTTTCACAGTTCACCATTTCCATCGGTTTGATTATCAGCGTATTCATCGTTTTCCAGCAAATCCGGCACGCCAAGGGCCGTTCCATCGGCTACGACCCCAATAATTTGGTTTCCATTCAATCCAGCAACGACTTGGCCAAGAACTACGCCGCCCTGAAACAGGAGTTGCTGAACACGAGCTACCTTGCTTCGGTCAGCAAGGCATCAAGCTCGCTGACGAATATCAGCAACAGTTGGGGTGGTTTCCATTGGGAGGGTCAAGACCCTAAGGCGAATATTTCCATAGATGTAATCATGACCGAATGGGACCACGAAAAAACCGCCGGGCTGAAATTCAAGCAGGGACGGCCATTTTCGCGGGCTTTTTCCACCGATTCCAGCGCGGTGATTCTCAACGAGGCCGCCGTACAGATGATGGGGCTGAAAAATCCGGTCGGCAAGACCATCCAGCTTGACACGGGTGGCCGCGAATTTTGGAAACTCGCCGTTGTGGGCGTGGTCGAAAACATGGTGGTGCAAAACCCGTTCAGACCCGTTGATCCGGGTGTGATCATGTTCAACCCCCGCAATGTTTCCAATATTTTCTTGCGCCTGAAACCTACGGCTGATTTAAAAAAAGCGCTGGCGGCAATCCAGCCGATCATGGAGAAGTACAACCCCGCCCTGCCGTTTGAATACAGCTTTGTGGACGAGGAGTTTGAAAAGAAATTCAAAACCGAAAACCAAGTGGCCCGGCTGGCGGGCATTTTTGCGGGGTTGGCCATCTTCCTCTCGTGCCTCGGCTTGTTTGGGCTGGCCGCGTTCATGGCCGAGCGGCGCACCAAAGAGATTGGCATAAGGAAGGTGCTGGGCGCATCGGTCATGAACCTGATTGCGCTGCTAAGCAAGGAGTTCATGGTGCTGGTGGGCGTTTCGTGCCTGGTTGCCTCGCCGCTGGCGTATTTGCTCATGCGCAACTGGCTCCAGAAATACGAGTACCGGATTGACATTTCGTGGTGGGTGTTTGCCATTGCCGGATTGCTGGCCCTGGTGATTGCGCTGGTCACGGTCAGTTTCCAAGCGGTGAAGGCGGCACTGGCCAATCCGGTGAAGTCGCTGCGTAGTGAATGATATTGAATGAGGGAATGATGAAATGAGAGAATGAAAAAATAGTATCCGCCAAAAAGCCGAAACCCCTATTCACTCATTCCATCATTCAGAATTCAACATCGCCAAAATAGTATCTTTTCAAAACCCCAAACCCGCCTGCCATGCTGCGCAACTACTTCAAAATCGCCTATCGCAACCTGTATAAAAACCGCGTGTTTTCCATTGTCAATATTTCCGGGCTGGCCTTGGGCATCACGGCTTTTTTGTTGATTTTGGAATACATCAGCTTTGAATACAGTGCCAACCGCTTCCACAAAAACCTGCCCCACCTGTATCGCGTGATGCTGGAAGGCGAAGTGAAAACCAACAACTCCCCGTTTGCAATGCCGGGACTGGGGCCGGCGGCCAAAAGCCAGTTTGCCGAAGTGCGCGACTATTGCCGCATTGCCGACTACGCGCCGGGCATTGTCACTGTGTCGGGAGCCGATTCGGCGCGGTATGTGAAGTCGTTCCGCGAAGACCGAATTGCGTATGCCGAAGGTTCGTTTTTCGAATTGTTCAGCTTCCCGTTGGCGCAAGGTTCGCGGGCGGCGTTGCGCCAGCCCAACACGGTGGCGATTTCAGAGTCATCGGCGGTGAAATATTTCGGCAAGGCGAATCCGGCGGGCAAAAACGTAATGCTGCACAACGACTTTGGCAAGACCAACTATACCGTGACGGGCGTTTACAAGGATTTCCCCCGGAATTCGGATTTGCAATACGACATGGTTTTTTCGCTGGAAACGCTTAAAAATCCGGCCAACCTGAACGGCAACGTCTGGGCCGACCTGAACACATTCGAGTCGCAGTCCACGCCCACGTTCCTGTGGCTGCGCGACGAGGCCAACGTGGCCGCGCTGGAACAGAAACTGAACGCCGACCTGAAACGCCGCCGACCCGACGAGAAAAACATTATCCGCCTGCAACCCGCCGAAAATATGCACCTCGCCCGTTCGCTGGGCGATTACCTGCAAACCTACGGCAACCTGGCGTTTGTGTACCTGCTCGGCGGCGTGGCCGTACTGATTCTGGTCATCGCCTGGTTCAATTACATCAATCTGAGTACCGCCGGTTCGCTGAAACGCGCCAAGGAAGTGGGCATCCGCAAGGTAGTCGGGGCCAGCAGCGGGCAACTGATCGGGCAGTTCCTGGGCGAGTCGCTGCTGCTGAACGTGCTGAGTTTTGCGCTGGCGGCCGTGATTGTGGTGTCGTTGCAACCCGTTTTCAATGCACTGATCGGCAAAAAACTGTCGCTGGCGATACTGGGGCAAAGTTCGCTCTGGGTGGCCGGGCTGGGCTTGTTGCTGGCGGGTTCGCTGGTGTCGGGCGGCTACACGGCCTTTGCGCTGTCGTCGTTCCGGCCCATCCAAACGCTCAAGGGCGTATTTGCCAAATCGGCCAAGGGCATTTGGCTGCGCAAGTCGCTGGTGGTGTTCCAGTTCAGCATCTCGATTGCGCTGATGGCCGGGACATTTGTTTTGTACCGCCAACTGAATTATATGCAAAACCAGAACTTGGGCATGAAACTCGACCAGCTTTTGGTAATCAAGGGAGCAGAAATCGGGGATTCCAAAGACCGCAAGCAGGCGGGCGAAGTGTTCCAGAACCAGTTGAGCCAATTGTCTTATGTGAAAGACTATTGCAACACCGGAGCTGTGCCGGGCAACTGGTACAATTTCTCGGCGGCGGGCATTACTTCGCTGAACCCGAAACCCGGCGACGACAAAAAGAACTATTCCGTCTGTTACATAGACGACCGTTTTCTGGACACGTACGGCATCGCCATGGCCGCCGGACGCAACGTGACCGCCGAAATCTGCCGCCGCCCTGCCGAAACGCGCCGGCAAATGCTGGTGAACGAAAAAGCGGCGGCGCAGTTGGGTTTTGCCTCGGCGCAGGCAGCGGTGGGCCAAAAAATCAAGTGGGGCGGCTACGGCGACACGCAGGAATACGAAATCTACGGTGTGGTCAAGGACTACCACCATGAATCGTTGCAGCAGGCCATCAAGCCAGTGGTGTTTTTTCCGGGCTACAACGGCGGCTATTTCACGCTGCGCCTCAGCACCAACCAGCTACAGCCCAAAATGGGCGAACTGGAAGGTCTGTACCGGCAGCAATTCCCCGGCAATCCGTTCGAGTATTTCTTCGTGGACGAAAACTACAACAAGCAATACGCCACCGAACAGCAGTACAGCAACATTTTCACGGTGGCCTCGTGCCTGGCCATTTTCATCGCGTGCCTGGGTTTGTTCGGCTTGGCCACGTTCATGGTCGAGCAGCGCACCAAAGAAATCGGCATAAGGAAAGTGCTGGGCGCGGACGTGGCGAGCATTGTGGCATTGCTGTCCAAGGATTTTGTGCGGCTGGTGGTTGTTGCGCTGTTCATCGCCGTGCCGCTGGTGTGGTATTTCATGAACCAGTGGCTGCAAAACTTCGCCTACCGCGCCGACATTGCTTGGTGGATTTTTGCACTGGCCGGATCCGTTTCGGTGGGAGTGGCCTTGCTGACGGTGGGTTTCCAGGCGGTAAAAGCGGCGTTGGCCAATCCGGTCAAGTCGCTACGCAGTGAATGAATCCAGTGTTGTGGATAAAAATCGTTTAAAACACTTAAAAAAACGCCGGGTTTTATATCGTCTCTCTATACAAACCAGTCAATACAGTCACTTGTCCAATACGAAAACAATGAAAACGTTCAGAACCATCGCAATCATCTTGATATTTACGCTTGCCAACGGCGTAAGTGCCGGGACAAAGACATTCGCAAATCTGGTGAAAACGAGAAGCATCGCCATTGCCGGGTTGGTTTTTGACTCACAAACATTGTCTCCAATCGCAGGAGCCATTATTTATGACGCGAATAAAGATTCTTTAGGTTCCACCAACGCCGACGGGTATTTCAATGTAAAAATAAATCCTGTGGGAAACGGTGAAATGGACTTCCAATTGATTATTCTCAAGCCCGGTTACCGACGCTACATACAAAAAGAACACTGGGGTGACCTCAAAGGCAATGCGAAGGCTATTTTTTATTTCGGATTGAAAGACAAATCGGCACAGACAAAAGAATTTTCCCAGTTACTGACTGACAAGCCGAACCTGTCTTACGAATCCGTTAAAGGGGAATTTGAAAACATCAGGAAAAAAATAGGGTTTGAGGCAAAAGTCGAAAAAGCCAAGGAAGGAAACAATAACCTGTTCTTTGCCATAGACAATGATTTCTATTTGGTTAACAATGGCGGCTGGATAAAAATAAAATCAGAAAACGACTTAATTTCAATCAATGGCAAAAGAAATGTAAAGGTTAAGGATATCAACAACCATGTGAAGCGGAGCGGCATAAAGGGAATGTCGCCTACGGACGCGGGAGGAGCTTCGTTTATTGTCTATACGAAACACCTTCCCTGAATCTCCTCCGGAGGTGCTGCTTACAAGAAAGAGACATTTCAAGGGATGGCTACTTTGTTGTCAAAGGATGTCTGAGAAGCTACTATGTAATTGGCAGCGAGAAGAAAACCACCGCCTTCCATATCGACTCCGAGTCTTTTTCTCCGTTGTGCGTCACCAACAACAAACCGTCGGAGCATTACGTGTCGTGTGTGGAGGATTCCATTGTCACGGTTGCCAATCCGGACATGGAAAGCGTGATATTTGAGAAATTCCCCCGGTTCGAGACGCTGTGCCGCCTTCTGTCCGCAGAACTGCTGGCCAACAACCGGGCTTCGTTTGACGGTTTCAAGACTTCCAGCCCCGAACAGCGTTACCTGAATCTGCTTGAAACCCGCCCCGATTTATTGCGCAGAGTGCCGCAACACCAATTGGCGAGCTATTTGGGCATTAAACCCCAATCCTTGAGCCGTATCCGCAAAAGGTTGGCGGTGCAACACAAATGAACCTTCCGTTTTTTGAAGACCTGCCCGATTCATCAGATGAATGAATCTATACTTGTCTTTTCCTGCAAGTCCCGTCTTTTCTTAACTTAAGTGAACAAATCGAAGCGTGCCGCCCGCCTAACTTTGCATCAGTTTACACTGTTCCACAAAATGCACGGTTATGAAATCAAGACTATTTTTATTAATGCTGGTTTCTGCGTTGGTTTTCACAAAGGCAAACGGCCAGACGCAAGATTCCACTTACAGGAAATTCTTTGTCGGAAGTACACTTTTCGTATTGTCCAATTTGATTCCTGACAACAATTCGCCTGATTTTGCCCAACTCAATTTCGGATATCGGATTACGCCCAAGAATGCCGTTTCAATAGAGTTGAAAACCTGGAAATACGCGTGGCCGTTGGGCATACCCTACGGGGATTCGTTTGAGGCTCCTGAAGAAAAATATCCGGGATATGTACGGTCGTTCGGAGTGGCGTTTGTTTACCAGCGTTTCTGGTGGAAAGGGGCATATGTGGCCGTTCACGCCATGAATTCGCTGCAAAGATACGCGGACGAGGACAACAAAAAGATTCAGAACGGGTATATGTTGTTCATGACCTACCGGTTGGGTTACCATGTGCAGCTTTTAAAAAACCGGTTTTTCATCGAGCCGTCTGTAGCCATGACACACTGGCCGGTCAATACAAACGTTCCCGAATCTTTTGCGCGGTTAGACAGCAAGTGGCCGAATTATTTTCTTTTTGAGCCGGGACTTCACTTTGGTGTCAAATTTTAAAGCCGTAAAGCAAAAAATATCATCAATGGATACAAAAGCCAAACTTTCCACCTTGTGGATTGCAATAATGTTTAATCTGTTGTTTGCAGATATTCTATCAATCATGGTAGAACTTGTGAATAAAAACACACTTAACATAATCGGGGAAATTAAATCAACTATGGCAATTGCGGCTGTAGTAACGAATATTCCCATACTTATGATTTATTTTGCAAGGCAACTTAACCATAAGGCTAACCGCATCTTGAATATTATCGCTGGTATTGTAACCATTATCTTCGTTATTGGTGGTGGCAGTTTAACCCCTCATTATATTATTTGTGCCAGCATAGAAGTTGTTTTATTGGTAATAATAATTCGGACTGCCTGGAAATGGGTAAGCACTGAAAATAACCAAAAACCTTTACAGGCAAAAAATTAATTATAGCGAAGCAGAGTGGTTGCCATATTCAGACCTTTTTCTTAAGTGAAAAAACTACAGACTCATTTTCCACCTGTCCGTCATACCTGCACGTGACATAGCATTGCCGCCGCCAAAACTCTTCCCACGGTATATTGATTGCCAATATGCCCATCTTGAAAACCAATTATCCCATCATTTTCATTCCCAACTATTTTTATGAAGACAAAAATTTTCGGATTAGTGCTCGCCGTTCTGACGACTACTTTTTTTGCCTGCAAGAACGATGACAATGGGGCCGCCCCCCAGCCGGACGGCAACCTCGGCACGTTTGCCGGCAGCATCCAGGTGTCCAACGACCCGGTGACCCAAGTGGCCTATCTTTACAATGTAAAGGTCACCGTAACCAGAAATGGCTCCGGTGCCACGGTGAAAGTTGTGGGAGACCCCGACTTCAACCGCGAATATGCGGGAACCGTAAGCGGGCCGGTTGCCGGATCTTATGATATCGTATTAAACAGACAAACAAAGCCCGTGGAGAAAATCGCGGGAGACAGGGTGATTATTCTCAACAACAAACTGACAATCACCTTGGCCGTTGCCAATGATAATGTTTCTGCCTGGAACAATCCAAACAAGACCCAAAAGCTGTCTATTTCCGGAAAATTACAGTTAATTGGAACTGAAATGCTAAAGGAGTGACCTGAAAGATGGTTGGCAATCCGGTCGGCGCATTCGGTGTCCGGCCGGCTTTTCACCGGCAAGTATGGCCTTTGCGGGTACGGGGCACGCCTCAATTGAAAATAGTATCTTTTGAAAACGCCA
>JANPIL010000480.1:0-16510 GCA_031424975.1 Sphingobacteriales bacterium | reverse complement strand
TTCGGTGGGTTTGGTGTAGAAATTGTAAACCCACTCCTGGTTTTTGCGGCTGTAGGTTTCTATGAGAAATTCGTCCTGGGAAACCAAGAAATAACAGTGCAGTGAGGGCAGGTTGGTGTATTCAGTGAGTTTCTTGCTGTGGTCTGTATGGCGCGTGCTTTCTGAGAGAACCTCGATAATCAGGGTTGGTTCTAAAATGGCGTGCGTGTCGGCATTGTCGGTTTCGGGAGCCACCACCAGATCGGGATAGCGGTACACGGAGCCGGTTCTCACCGCCAATCGCACATCATGGCTGTAGATTTCCTGTTGTTTTCCCGCCAAAGCCCGGTCAAGGGCGATAATGCAGTTCTTGGCGATTTTGTTCGCCATTTTCGACTCTCCGGGCATGGGGATAAGGGTTCCGTCCACAAATTCGTGGCGGATTTCGGCGGTTGTTTCCAGTTCAAAATACTCTTCCACTGAATAGCGTTTTTCTGCGACGGCAATCATGGTTGGCGGGCGGTTGTTGGTTCGGGCAAATGCAAGAAAGTAAATGTAGTGAAAAATAGTATCCCGCGAAAAGCCCAAACCCGCGCCTTGCAAACCGGTGCGGCTTGGTTAGCTTTGCGCCGGAACGCTCCATGAAAGCCGCCTGCCCGAATCCATGAAAATCCTCATCCGCGCCGCCCGCATCCTTGACCCCGCCTCGCCGTACAACGGGCAAACCAAAAGCCTGCTCATTGAAAATGGCATCATCACCCGAATCGCCGACGACATTGCGGCGCAGGCTGATACGATAATCGAACAGCCGGGGCTGCACCTATCGCCCGGCTGGCTGGATATGCGCGTTTCCGTGCCCGATCCGGGCTACGAGTTCCGCGAAACCTTGCACTCGGTGCGCGGGGCGGCGGCGGCGGGCGGCTTTACCGACATTGCGGTGCTGCCCAACACCAATCCGGTTGTACAAACCAAGGAATCAGTGGGTTACGTAACCAACGGCAACCAAAGCCACGCCGTGCAATTGCATTCCGTGGCCGCCGTGACGCTGGGCACGCACGGCAAAGACCTGACCGACATGATTGACCTGCACCACGCGGGTGCGGTCGCGTTTTCGGATGGCCACGCGCCGCTGCAAAACCCGGACATGGTGCTCAAAGTGCTGCAATACTTGCAGCCGTTCGGCGGCCTGTTCATCAGTCGGCCCGAAGACACGCTGCTCTCGCAGTTTGGCACGATGCACGAAGGTTTGGCGGCCACCATGCTCGGCATGAAAGGAATGCCCGCCATGGCCGAAAGCATGATGGTGATGCGTGACCTGAGGCTGCTGGCATACACGGGCGGCAAAATTCATTTTTCGTGCCTTTCCAGTGCCGAATCCGTGGAGTTGGTGCGGCAGGCAAAAAGACAGGGCTTGCACGTGACCTGCGACATGGCCGCCCACCAGATTGCCTTTACCGACAACGATTTGATGCAATTCGACACGCACCTGAAAACCAATCCGCCGTTCCGCAGCCAAGCCGACATTGATGCATTGTGGGCGGGCCTGGCCGACGGCACAATTGATGCCATTGTTTCGGACCACCACCCGCTGGATGCGGAAGTGAAAAACCTCGAGTTCGACTTGGCCGATTTCGGACTCATCGGCTTGGAAACGGCTTTTGCGGTGATTTGCACGCAAAACACAACTTTGCCGCTCGACAAAATAGTATCTTTTTTCAACACCAAACCCCGCCAGATTCTGGGCTTGCCCGAGGTGAGAATCGCTGAGAACCAACCGGCCAACCTGACGCTCTTCGACCCGGAAACCGAATGGGTTTTCAATGAGACGCATATCCGCTCCAAATCCCGGAACACGCCTTTCATTGGCCGGAAACTGAAAGGCCGGGTGATCGGGATTGTGAACCAAGACCGAATGAGCATGACGGAAAACCGAACATCCGAAATCCAGAACAGAACATGAATTACCTGCGCGTATCCCTGCAATTCGGCGCGGCGGCGGCGGCCATGATTGTGCTCTATTTCCTGGCCCTGCAATACTGGATCGGCGACAATGCACTGGTGAACATGAGTCGGCTCGACATTGTGATCACGCTGGTGTGCATCCTGTTTGCCATGGGCTATTACCGCGACCGGCGGCAGGGCGGGATGCTGCATTTTTGGCAGGGAGCCATCATCGGCATTGAAGTGAACCTGATTGGCACGTTGCTCGCGTGCCTTGCCATTTATCTGATTATCAGCTTTTTCGCGCCCAATATCCTCACCGATTTTGTGCAACTGATGCGGCAAAACATTGAAACCGAGCTGCAAACCGATGCCGTGCGCAAAAGTGCCGTGCAGCAAGCCGCGCTGAAGGCTCAATTGGCCAATCTTCCCGCCATCACGCCGTTCAACATGGTTTTCTTTCCCGGTGGCATTTTTATCAAGAATTTTGTAATTAGCCTGCTCGTTACGGGCATGGTTGCCGCGCTGATGCGCAAAAACGTGTCGCATGTTTAAGGAAATCGTCTGAACCTCTGATTAGAACTGATTTTTGTGATTCAACTGATCAAAACCGTGCATAACATCAATCACTTAAATCATTAGGAATCAGTTTCAATCAGAGGTCAAGAATAGTATCTTTCAAAAACGCCAAACCCCAACCTTTTTCACCTTAAACCCTCGATCATGGAAACCAAGGAAATTGCCGCGCCATCGCTTGTCAAAACCGCCCTCCAGTTCGGGCTTTACACGGGCCTGGCCCTGGTTATCTACACGCTGCTGCTCATCATTACCGGGCTTGACTTGAATTTTGCGCTGGGCATGGTTTCGTTTGCCATCCTTGTCGGGGGCATTGTGCTGGCACTCAAGGCTTTTCGCCAACAAAACGGCGGCTTCATGACCTACGGCCAAGGCTTGGGAGCCGGTGCGCTTACCTCGCTGGTGGTGGGGTTGCTGGTGAGCCTGTTCACGGTCATTTATTCGTTCTACGTGGATCCGTCGCAGCGGGAGCGGCAGTTGAAATATACGGTCGAGAAATCGGAGGAGATGATGAAGAAATTCAACGCTCCCGAAGGCGACATTGACACGGCCATTGAAAAGGTGCGCGAGGATTTCAACAACACCGGCCCGGTCAAAACGCTGTTTACGGGTATGCTCACCTACGCCATCATCGGCTCGCTCCTGAGCCTGATTATCGCCGCCATCATGAAGAAAAACCCCGAGGTATTCACCCAATAACCAATACAGGAATGGGTGAATGACAGAATTTATTTATTCAATCATTCACCCATTCGCTCATTTAACAGTGATTGATGTCTGACAAACCCCAAATTTCGGTCGTGATTCCGGCCAAGGACGAAGCCGAGTCGCTACCCGAACTCTGTGAATGGATTGACCGCGTGATGCGCGAAAATGCCTTTGCCTACGAGACCATCATCATTGACGACGGCAGCACCGACGATTCGTGGGACGTGATCCGGCGCATTTCCATGCACAACCCGGCCATCAAAGGCATCAGGTTCAACCGCAATTATGGCAAATCGGCCGCGCTGCACGTGGGTTTCCGCAGTGCCCGGGGCGGCGTGGTCATCACCATGGATGCCGACTTGCAGGACAGTCCCGACGAGATTCCGGCCCTGTACCAGATGATTGCCAAACAGAAATACGACTTGGTTTCCGGCTGGAAAAAGGAACGCCACGACCCACCCGGCAAAACCATCCCCACCAAGCTCTATAATGCCGTGGCGCGCCGGTTTTCGGGCATTGAACTGCACGATTTCAATTGCGGACTCAAAGCCTACAGCAGCCGCGTGACGCAGACCATTGAAGTCTATGGCGAAATGCACCGCTACATCCCGTTCATTGCCAAATGGAGCGGCTTCACCAAAATCGGCGAGAAAGTGGTGGTGCACCGCCCGCGCAAGTACGGCCACACCAAATTCGGGCTGGAACGCTTCATTTTTGGCTTCCTGGACTTGCTCACCATCTCGTTTATCACCCGTTTCCGCAAACGGCCCATGCAGTTTTTCGGCACGCTGGGCACGGCCTCGTTCCTGATCGGTTTCATCCTCGCGTTCTGGCTCATCGGCGAGAAGATTTACAACAATGTGTACCTGCGCAAAACCGTGCGCAGCGTCACCGACCAGCCGCTGTTTTTCTTGGGTCTGGTGGCAATTATTGTGGGTGTGCAGTTGTTCCTGGCCGGTTTTCTGGGCGAAATGCTCACCACAAACAACCCGCAGAAAAACAATGATTATTTGATTGCCGACCGCATCGGCATGGCCAGCTCCGGCCTCGAAGGGGAGTGAAAAAAATAGTATCTTTCGGAAACGCCAAACCCGCCCGACCATGATTGCCACAGCCCAACCCGAAACGCTGACCGACAAAGGGATTCACTTGCAAATCCCACCGACAGTACACCGTTTCACCGACGACGAGTTTTTTGATTTCTGCCAAGCCAACCGCCCCTTGAATTTTGAACGCGACAGGTTCGGAACAATTTACATAACCCTGCCCACCGGAAGCAAGACAAGCAATACAAATGCTGAGATTTTGGTTGATTTCGTAATCTGGAACCGCCAACGCAAGCTTGGCAGAATGTTCGAGTCCAACGGCGGGTTTACGCTGCCAGATAACTCGGTGAAGTCGGCGGATGTGGCTTGGGTGGAAAACGCGCGGTGGAATGGGTTGACTGAAGAACAAAAGGAAAAATTCGCCCCCATCTGTCCCGATTTCGTGTTGGAACTGATGTCACCCTCCGACCGGCTGGCCGATGCCGAGCAAAAGATGCGCGACTGGATTGCCAACGGCTGCCGGCTGGCTTGGCTCATTGACCTCAAAAACCAAAACGCCCACGTTTTCAGGGCCGATGGCAGCCAAGAAAAAACCACCGGTTTCGACCGGTCTCTTTCTGGCGAGGATGTGCTTCCCGGCTTTGTACTCGACTTGAATGTGTTTGGAAACTGAACGGCTGGCCGTTGAATGGCGGGGGGTTTCGCCTTTTTAAGAGATACTATTTTTTTTACAGGTATCAACCAGCCCCGTTGGGCAACCGCAAGGGTTGCCCCCACGGACGGCACCAATTGTTTGACAATCAGCCGGTAAATTTTTCCCGCCCCGTGCAACCTTTCCGGTTTCCTGCGCATCTGATGTGCGGGCAGGCTTCAAGAGTTTCAGGAAATGCCATTTTGAAAGCCCTGCTCTTTGGGAGGGGGTTGCCTGCCTGTCGGCAGACAGGGGGAAGGCCTCTCCCCATCCCGGTTTCCAACCAGCCATCACGGAAGAAAACACTCCATCCAAAAACCGGTTTCACGCCATATAAAACCCACTACCTTGCATTGCACAATAAAGGTGGTGAATTATCAGGATTATGATCCAACTGCGCAACATCCACAAGTATTATTCGCTGGCCAACAACCGGATGCACGTGCTCAAAGGCATTGACGCGACCATCCACGAAGGCGAACTGGTTTCCATCATGGGCTCGTCGGGTTCGGGCAAGTCCACGCTGCTCAACATCTTGGGCATTCTGGACAACCACGACGAGGGCACCTACACGTTGGGCGGCCAGTTGATTGACAAGAACCTGTCGCAAACCAAGGCGGCGTATTTCCGCAACCATTTCATCGGTTTCGTGTTCCAGTCGTTCAATTTGTTGTCGTTCAAGAATGCGATGGAAAACGTGGCCTTGCCGCTGTATTACCAGAAAGTGGGCCGCAAGCAGCGCAACAGGACGGCGTTGGAATACTTGGAAAAAGTAGGGCTGTTGGACTGGGCAAACCATATGCCCAACGAGATGTCGGGCGGGCAGCGGCAACGCGTGGCCATTGCGCGGGCCTTGATTTCCAAACCCAAGATAATCCTTGCCGATGAGCCGACCGGGGCGCTGGACACGCAGACATCGGCGGAGGTGATGGCACTTTTCAAGGATGTCCATCAGCAAGGCATGACAGTAATTATCGTGACGCATGAACACGATGTGGCCGAACAGACGCAACGCACCATCCGGCTCAAAGACGGTCTGATTGTGTCCGGAGAAAAAATAACCGAAAAGGTGGTTGCCTGATACGCGTTTGCAACACCGGCAGGCGGGTTTGGGCTTTTTGAAACATACTATTTCCAACATTCCATTTTCCCGACTTCAACTATGAAAACCTATCTCTTTTTAATCGCTTCAGTATTTTCCGTTTCGTCGGCATTGGCGCAGAGCCAAGCTTTCAGGCAGAACAACCTGTGGCTCGAAAAACAACTAAACACCCTGACGCACGACAAGAAAGACAAGTCACAGAATCCGGTCTTCAGCCTGAAGGATTGCGAGGCCGACATGAAAATCAAGACCAACGACGAAGGCTTCAATTTCGGCATGAGTTTCGGAACCACGCTGGATGCCATTGAAAAGGTGGCTTATGAGCAAGAGAAAGGCAATTATACGCTCCGGCTGATTCCCTACAAATCGAAGGAAAACGACAACCAGTACAGTTTTTCGCTGGCCACCGATGATGAAAATCTGGTGAAGGAAATAAAACGCCGCCTGGAAGCGAACATCGCCGAATGCCGGAAAATGAAATAGAGGCGTCGTGTGCAACTTCTCTACAAGCGGGTTCGGGCTTTTTGAAAGATACTATTTTGTAAACGGCAGGCGACCGGCCATTTAACCATCGCATTTTAATCCAATCATTCACTCATTCTATCATTCCACACTGTGTTCGACCTGGACAAATGGCAGGAAATACTGGCGACGATGCAGAAAAACAAGCTGCGCACCATCCTGACTGCCTTTGGCGTGTTTTGGGGCATTTTCATGCTCGTGGTTTTGCTCGGCGCGGGCAACGGGATGCAGAAAGGCATTGAAAAGGAATTTGCCAACGAAGCCAAAAACAGCCTCTGGGTATGGAACGGACAGACATCCATGCCCTACAAAGGCACCAAGCCGGGCCGCGAAATCATCTTCAACAACCAGGATTTGGATATGATAAGCCAGCAAGTGTCCGGCACCGAATTACTGGCCCCGCGCACCACGTTCTGGGGCGAATACACGCTCAGCTACAAGGACAAGAACGGCTCTTACCAAATCATGGGGGCCAACCGCAACTACCTGCTCATCAACGGCTCGAAGATTGTCGCAGGCCGCAACGTCAATCCGCTCGACGTGCAGGAGAAGCGCAAGGTGCTGGTGCTGGGGCGGCGCGTGAAAGAAGTATTGTTCGGCAAGGAAACGGCGGATGCGGACGCAATTGGCAAGTACGTGAAAGTGATGGTGCTCAAAGAAAGGGAGGCCGATAACACCGCCGGACAAAAGCAGAAACTTTCGCCCGAAGACAGCCTTGAAAAGCTCAAAAATCAGCGTCCCACGGGCATATATTTCCAAGTGGTGGGCATATTCACCAACAAAGGTGAGCAAGGGCGGCTGGAAGAGCGTTCGGTGATGCCGATAACTACGCTGCAAGGCATCTTCAACCTGTACAACAAGGTGCATACGCTGGCCATAACCACCAAACCCGGCGTGCCCGTGAGCGAGGTGGAAAAGCAAGTGCGCCAACTGCTGGCCAACCGGCACCAGTTCGACGTGAACGACAAGGAGGCGGTAGGCATGAACAACAACGAGGAAAACTACCAGCGTTTCATGGGCCTGTTCAACGGCATCGCCATTTTCGTATGGTTCATCAGCATACTCACGCTGGTGGCGGGCATTGTGGGCGTGAGCAACATCATGCTCATCATCATCAAGGAACGCACCAAGGAAATCGGCATCCGCAAGGCGTTGGGGGCCACGCCAACATCCATCGTGAGCCTGGTGTTGCAGGAATCCATCGTCATCACTTCTGTATCGGGCTATCTGGGCTTACTGGCCGGGGTCGGGATGCTGGAAGGAATCGGTTATTTCATCACGCAGGCCAACGACGGAATCCGCTATTTCACCTATCCGACCGTGGACTTGAGCCTGGTGTTCATCGCCATTGTTTTGCTGGTGGCCGCCGGAGCCGTTGCCGGGCTGTTTCCGGCCATGAAAGCCGCCAATGTGAAGCCGGTGGAGGCATTACGGGCGGATTGAAATCAATGGGTGAATGATAGAATGAGCAAATGAGTGAATAGACCAATTGGCGGGTTTGGCATTTTTAAAGAATACTATTTTTATCTGAACCGGAATTTGCCGGATTCCGGGATTCTCGGGATAAACCAGAACGCAGGTCGTACACTGTGTGTCAGACAGGAAACGGGCATTGGCTTTCGGAGTAACAGGCGGGTTTGGGCTTTCTGAAGGATACTTTTTTTGAACCATTTGACAATTAACCATCGCATTTTAATTCCATCATTCATTAATTCTATCATTCCACACTGTGTTTGACCTGGACAAATGGCAGGAAATATACGCCACGGTGCGTAAGAACAAGCTGCGCACGGCTTTGACCGGCCTTGGCGTGGCGTGGGGCATCGGGATGCTGGTGATTCTGCTGGGCAGCGGACGCGGTTTTGAAAACGGCATTGAAGGACAGTTCAACGTGGCCAAAAACGCCATTTTCCTGTGGTCGCAGCGCACCAGCATGGCCTACAAGGGCGTGCAGCCGGGCCGGTTCGTGAAGTTCAACAACGACGATGTGGCCGCCCTGCGCCGCAATATGCCCGAACTGAAAGTGATTGCGCCGAGGCTTTCCATCGGTTCGGCGCAGGTGGTTTACGGCCGCAAAAGCAGCGCGTTTGAAGTCTATGGCGACTATCCCGATTATTTCAAGGTACAGCCGTTTGCCATGTTGCAGGGCCGCTACCTCAACGAGTTGGACATCCGCGACAAACGCAAAGTGGCCGTAATCGGCACCACCGTGCGCGATGTGCTGTTCAACGGCGAAAATCCGGTGGGCAAATACATCCGCATTAAGAGCATACCGTTTTTAATTGTGGGCGTGTACACAATCCGCAGCACGCAGGCCGAAACCGTGATGTGGATGTCGAAACAGGTTTTTGTCAGTAATACGGCTTTGCAACAGACATTTAATTTGGTAAACCAAATCGGCTGGTTTGCGTTTGTGCCCGAGGAAGGCATAAAATCGGCGGTGGTGGAAAAGAAAATCAAGAAATTTCTGGCCAGTCGCCACCGCATCCATCCCGACGACGAACGCGCCATCGGCTCGGAAAACGTGGAGGAGGAGTTCATGCAGGTGCAGGGTTTGTTCTGGATCATCCGCACGTTCAGTTGGTTCGTCAGCATTTTCACCATCATTGCCGGGGTTATCGGTGTGGGCAACATCATGCTAATCGTGGTGAAGGAACGCACCAAGGAAATTGGCATCCGCAAAGCGTTGGGGGCCACGCCGGGCAGTATTGTGGGCATGATTTTGCAGGAAACCATTGTGATTACCACGGTGGCGGGCTATCTGGGCTTGCTGGCCAGCACTGGAATCATTGCGGGAATTAATTTCCTGCTTAAGAAATTCAATGCCGAGGGCGCATTTTTCGCCAACCCGGAAGTGGACCTGAACATGGCTTTCTGGGCCACCGTGGTGCTGGTAATTGGCGGTGCGCTGATCGGGCTGGTACCAGCCATGAAGGCGGCACGCGTGGATCCGGTGGTGGCGCTGCGGGACGAGTGAAACGAGTGGTTGGATGGCTGGTTGTCAAATGGTTTTCAGGAGACAGTGATTGTCCGACATTCCATGTTCAACTGTCCTCCTGGAAGGAACCTGTGGCAAATTCGGCGGCTTCCGGAACCGTACATGGCTCTGTTTGTCACAAGATTCTTCCGGAAGGACAAAATACTATGTTTTGAAAAGCCCAAACCTCCCTGAAAAACAATCACAGAGAACCAGTATACAGACATTTCACAACCAATAAACACACCCTGCAACCATGAAACGCGTCATTTATTCTATTCTTGTTTTAGCCTTGATTGCCGGATCGGTTTGGCTGGGCTATTATTTTTACAACAAATCCAAGAACACACCCACGGTTTACAAGACCGAAAAGCCGTTTGTAACCAGCATCACCAAGAAAACCATCGCTACCGGCTCGATTGTGCCGCTGCGCGAAGTGAACATCAAGCCGCAGGTGTCGGGCATTGTGGAGGAACTGTACGTGGAGGCCGGACAAACGGTAAAAGCGGGGCAGCCCATCGCTAAGATTAAGATTGTGCCGAACCTGGCCAATATAAACCAGGCCGAAAGCAGCCTGGAAACAGCGCAAATACAACTGACCGAAGCCAAAAAGGAATTCGACCGCTACCAGCAGCTTTTCGACCAGAAAGTGATTGCCGAACAGGAATACCGCCGCTACCTGTCGGATTACAACCTGAAAAAGCAAGCCGTGGATGCCGCCGCCAACCAATTGCAAATCCTGAAAAGCGGCACGTCGCGGCGCAAAGGCTCGGTTTCCAACGTGATTTTGTCCACTATTGCCGGAATGCTGCTCGACGTGCCCGTGAAAGTGGGCAGTTCGGTGATTGAACGCAACAATTTCAACGAAGGCACCACCATTGCCTCGGTAGCCGACATGAAAAGCCTGATTTTCGAGGGCGAAGTGGACGAAGGCGAAGTGGCCAAACTCAAAGAGGGAATGCCGCTGGAACTGACGCTGGGAGCCGTGGAAGAGAAAAAATACAAGGCCGACCTGTATTACATCGCGCCCAAGGGCGTGACCAAGGAAGGCGCGATTAAATTCCAGATAAAAGCCCGCGTGGTGCTGCCCGAAAACGAATTCATCCGCGCGGGCTACAGTGCCAATGCCGATATTGTGCTGGACAAACGCGACAAGGTGCTGGCCATCAAAGAAAGCCTGCTGCAATTCAAAAAGGACAGCACGTTTGTGGAAGTGGAAACCGCCCCGCAGAAGTTCGAGAAACGCCTGATCAAGACCGGCATTTCGGACGGCATAAATATAGAGGTAATGTCGGGCGTACAGAAAAACGACAAGATCAAGATAAACGAAACATCGGCTACGGGCAATATCTGACAAGCCGATTCAATGTTGAATTTTGAGTGAAGGAGTGAGAGAATAAAATGCGGAATGCAGATTTCCGGTTTCGGAATACAATCCGAACAAACACAGCCGCCGCCGGGCGGCCTCTGGCCGGTGGCGTAGGAGTCTGACCTGTCTGGCACTAACCCAAACGCGTTGCAACCGCGAAACCAGCCGTCACGCGTCGCAAACGCGCGACAGGCGTAGTCACCGGCTAACTGGCGCGAGGTTCCCACCTCGTGCCGCCCATGTTCCGAGATTCTCATCTCGGCGGCGTAAGCAAAAAAGTGTCCGGTTTCGGACGGTGAGTGTCCGAAACCGGACACTTTTTTGTTTTGCACCCCATCCCATTACCTCCAAACGCATTTTTTCGGTTTGGCACGTTTTCGGTTAATACTGTTTGTTGGTTCCGCGTCCATTTGGCCGCTTCCAAAATAGTATTTTCTGAAAACCCCAAACCCGCCCGCTTATGCTGCGCAATTATTTCCTGACCACTTGGCGGACGTTGGTTCGCCAGCGGAGTTACGCCTTGCTCAACATCGTCGGTTTGTCGGTGGGCATGGCGGTGAGTCTGCTCATCATCCTGTTCGTTTTCCACGAATTCAGTTACGACCGGTTCCATGCCCACGCCGAACGCATTTTCAAGGCTTCTAACGAAATGCGGTTTGGTGAGCGAGACTTCAACTCGGATCGGTTTTCGGTGATGACGGCTCCGGTGCTGAAGCAGAACAATGCGGAGATAGAGAATTTTGTGCGCATGGCTCCCTACGACCGGGTTTTGCTGTGGCCCACGGGCAGCCCCGACCGGCGGCTGTACGAAGACAGGTTTCTGTTTGCCGACAGTTCATTCCTATCGGTTTTCAATTTCCCGTTGTTGAAAGGCAACGCAAAAACAGCGTTGAACCGTCCGTTCACCATCCTGATCACACCGGAGATGGCGGCCAAGTATTTCGGCAATGAAAATCCGGTCGGCAGAAAGCTGTCGTACCAGACCACCTCCGATTTTTTTGCGCTGGATGCCAACAGAAATCCGTCGGTCGAACACCTGTTTGAAGTGACGGGTATTATAGAAAAGGCCCCGTCCAACTCATCCATTGACTACCAGTTTGTGGCCTCGTTCAGCACCTTGGCGATGCTTGACAAGAACGCCTTCGCTTGGCAGGATGTGGGTGTCGGCAATTACCAAACCTACTTTTTGCTCACTGATGCCAGCAAAGTCGGCAAAATACGGGGATCACTGAAACAGTTGGTCAAGGCTCCCATGCCCGAAGCCAAGCTGACCGTGTTGCTGGAAGCCCTGCCCGACTTGCACCTGTACGGCAAAACCTCTTCTGAAAACCTAAAATACGTCTATGTTTTCTTGGGCGTTGCATTGGTGATTCTTTCGCTGGCCTTGGTCAATTACATGAGCCTGACCACCGCCCGCGCCACCCAACGCGCCAAGGAAGTGGGCGTGCGCAAAGTGATTGGTGCCAGTCGCCGGCAATTGGCCGTACAATTCTTCGGCGAATCGGTGCTGTTGTGTTCCGTTGCCTTTGCGCTGGCGTGGGTGTGGATGCAATTGGCATTGCCGGTATTCCAGCAACTGCTGCAAGTCAAGTTGCCGGTGCAGTTGCTCTGGCAACCGGCTTTTCTGGGAATCGCGGCGGTTGTGTTTCTGGCCAGCAGCCTGTTGGCGGGCAGTTATCCGGCTTTGCTGTTATCGGGTTTCGCACCGGTTTCCGTGCTGAAAGGCGGTTTTAAAACCGATTGGGGCAGTGCCCGCGTGCGGCGCGTGTTCATCGTGTTTCAGTTTGCCGTTTCGGGTGTGCTGATCTGTTGCAGCCTCATCATGCAGCGGCAAATGGATTTCATGCGCAGCAAGGACATTGGCCTGAATAAAGACCGGATGCTGGTGATTCCGGTGGAAGGCTCGGTGGGGCGAAAGTATCTGAACCTGAAAGAAGAAATCCGCCGAACAGCGGGCGTAGTCAGTGTGGGGGCTTCCACGTCCGTTCCGTTTGATTCAAAAGGCACCAATTCAATGACCACCCAACTGGCCGATAAACGGCTGGTCAGTTTGACTTACAACAGTGTGGACAGTGATTTCCTGAAAACCTACGGCATCCGGTGGCACCGCAAAACCCCCGCCGCCGAATCATTTGCCGGACTCGCCAAAAAAGTGCTCATCAACGAAACGGCGGCAAAGGAACTGGGCTACTGCGAACCGCTGGGCAGCTACATTCCGCTGGGCAACAAACCCGAAGACAAAGTAGAAATCGTCGGCATCCTGAAAGATTTCAACATCGAATCCTTGCAAGCTCGAATCAACCCGATGATGATTTGGCCAGTGCAGGACACGGCCGGAAATCTCATGCAGACAGGCGGCTACCTGAGCGTGCGGCTGGACAAGAAAGCGGAATTGCCCGGAAAAATCGCGCAGTTCCGTAAGATGTACAGCCGCTACGAGCCGGAAAAGCCGTTCGAGTATTTTTTTCTGGACGAAAAATTCAACCGGCTTTATCAATACCAAGACCGGCTGGCCAATGTTTTGGAAGCCTTCACCGGCTTTGCCATTCTCATTGCCTGCCTAGGGCTGTTCGGGCTGGCCACCTTCACCGCCGAACGGCGCACCAAGGAAATCGGCATCCGCAAGATACTCGGCGCGTCGGTAAGTCAGGTAGTCACGCTGTTATCCAAGGATTTTCTGGTACTGGTGACGGTTGCCTTTGTCATCGCCACACCCATTGCCTGGTACGCTATGAACCGCTGGTTGCAGGATTTCGCCTACCGGATTGACATTTCGTGGTGGGTTTTTGCCTTGGCGGGGGTTTTGGCTTTGCTGATTGCCTTGCTCACGGTAAGTTTCCAGGCGGTGAAGGCGGCACTGGCCAACCCGGTGAAGTCACTGCGGAGTGAGTAAAAGCCAAAATAGTATCTCCCGGAAAGCCCAAACCCGCCCAAAGAAACGCAGGTCAGACACTGTGTGTCTGACCGGAAGGGGAAATCGGCACACAACCGGATTCGGGAATTTCCGGGTTTGTCCGGAAATCCGACGCACGAAACAACCCACCGGACTTGAAAAGTCCGGCTACCGCTTCGGCCCTTGCAACAGTGTTTTCCAGGCCGAATCCGTGTCACCGGCGGCCAGAAAATCCTTGGCCAGCGCGTGCAGATGGTCTACCAGCGATTCGGCGTGGTGCGCAAACCGCACGAGAATCTCGCGGATTTGCGCGTTTGCCGAAAATTCAGTAACCGACGGGCTGTCGGGCAGTTGCTCCACATTTCCCAAGCGTCCTAGGTCGTTGCCCGTCAGGATGCGGCTCTGGCGGATGCGCGCCGGAATCATATCCACGCCTATGCCAATTTTCTGGTTAGGCTTGGGAACCGTAAAAATGGATTCGCCGCTGGCGCGACAGTAATAATCGCCGCCCATCCGCGCCACCGCATCGAGCCGGTACGGGTCGGCTTTCAGGCCACCCGCGTCCAGCACCGCTTCGTTCACGTGGATCATCACCACCTCGCAGATGACCAAGTTTCCGGCTCCCCCCTCCTGCCCCAACGCAATCACTTGGGTTACTTTGCATTCCAAACTGGCCGGACTTTCGGCCACGCGCGGCGGCTGCACCAAACTGGATTCCAGGGCGGTAAATCCGGCCTTTATAAACTCGTCCACGCCTTTTCCGTATTCCACACTCGCCAGCGATGTTTGCTCGACCATGCGGTGGTTCACGATGTTAATTACCACTTCCGGCACTTCCAGCACGTTTTGCAGCGTGTGCTTGGTGCTACCATCCCGCCCCCGGCGCGAGGGCGAAAACACGACCACGGGCGGATTGACGCTGAACAGGTTGAAGAAACTGAACGGACTCAAAT
The DNA here is from genome assembly GCA_031424975.1 of Sphingobacteriales bacterium. Taxonomy (GTDB): domain Bacteria; phylum Bacteroidota; class Bacteroidia; order Cytophagales; family 172606-1; genus Xanthocytophaga. The sequence continues at coordinate 1,753 of JANPIL010000480.1, read as the reverse complement.
TCACGTTTCCGGCGGCATCCACGGTGCTGGCAAACGCGATGGGGCGCGGGCAAACGAGGCTTTGCAGCAAGCCTTGGCGTTCGGGCACCGAAAGGTCAATCGGATCAAATGTTTTCATGGTTGGCCGGTAAAGGTGGGTTTGGCGGTTAAAAAAGATACTATTTTGCCCGGCTAAAAGTCACGAATTATCGCAAGTTTTGCAAAAGCGGTAGCGCACGCTTTAGCTTGCGCGGGGCGGCGGCTTGCGCCGCCCGCGTGCAAAATAGTATGTTCTCACAAGCCCAAACCTGCGGTTTTGGCACAAGCTAAAGCGTGTGCTACCGCGTGTGCCACTGTCCCCATGAAAATCACCCTCATCAACACCTACCAAGCCAGCGGCGGGGCGGCGGTGGCCTGTCGGCGGCTGCTGCGGGCCTTGCGCGTGCACCAAACCGACGCAACGCTGCTGGTGCAGCAGCAGTCCGGGCCGGAACCGTTTGTCGTGCCATTCGCCGCCAACGTGTGGCAGCGGAAAGCCGCATTTGCCCGCTTCGCCGCCGAACGGCTGTATTTCCGATTCTTTGAAAAGTCTAAAAGCGTCCGATTCGCTTTCTCACCCGCCAACGTTGGCATTAACATCAGTCGGCATCCGGCGGTGCGCCAGGCCAATGTACTGCACCTGCACTGGATCCATTTCGGCTTCATGTCGCTCGGTTCGCTTGAAAAACTTTTCGCCCTGAACAAACCCATCGTCTGGACGCTGCACGATATGTGGGCTTTTACGGGCGGCTGCCATTACAGTGGCGGCTGCACCAACTATTTGTCGCACTGCCGCGATTGTCCGTTTTTAAAAAACCCGTCGGCCAAAGACTTGTCCTACAGGGTTTTCGAGAAAAAAAAGATACTATTTCAAAATCCAAATATTCATTTTGTGGCGTGCAGCCAGTGGCTGGCCGGTGTGGCGAAGCAGAGCGAACTACTGCAAGGATTTCCAATTACGGCCATTCCAAACCCGATTGACACGCAACTATACCGGCCGCTGGACAAACGCGAAGTCCGGCGCAAACTCGGCCTGCCACCCGACAAGCAACTGGTTCTTTTCGGGGCGATGAACACCCAGGATACGCGTAAAGGATTTGTTTATCTGGAACTCGCCTTGCGGTTGTTGGATGAGAATAATTTAAGTCTGAAAGACCAACTCGAACTCGTCATCTTTGGCAAATCCGATGCCGGAACGTTGGCGCGGCTGCCGTTCAGGGCGCATGATTATGGCTCCGTTAAAGGCGATGCCGCGTTGGTGGATTTGTACATCGTCTGCGACGCGATGGTGCTGCCCTCGCTGGAAGACAACCTGCCCAACACCGTCATGGAAGCCTTGGCTTGCGGCACGCCAACGGTAGCTTTCCGCACGGGAGGATTGCCGGAACTCATTGACCACCAGCACAATGGCTACTTGGCCGAGTACCGCTCACCGGAGGATTTGGCGGCGGGCATTGCGTATGTGCTGCACGAGAACCACCGCGAATGGCTGTCGAAAAATGCGCGTGAAACGGTTGTGCGGCAGTTTTCGGAAAGCGTGGTTGCCGCGCAATACCGCGCGTTGTACGAAAACCTCACACGTCCCGAAAACCTGTGAGGCCCGGAACCCGTACGTATCGGGAACGGAACCGCTGCCGGAATTCCGAAAAAACCGCGTAATTTTGCGGATTCATTTCCAAACAATCCTTACAAAACATGGATTTTTCAATGATTTCGACCACCACCATCGTGGCGG
>JANPIL010000479.1:0-17317 GCA_031424975.1 Sphingobacteriales bacterium | reverse complement strand
CCAACTGATAATCCATGAGATACGCAGCCATTCAATTTGTACTGTTCTTTTTCTGCTGCCTGAGCCACGCCCAAACGGTGGGTGGCCTGACCTGCGAGCAGCGGCAAAACCCGATGGGCCTGAATACCAAGCAGCCGCGATTGGGCTGGAAAATAGCCAGCCCGGAGCGAAATTTCAAACAGTCGGCCTACGAAATCCAAGTGGCGGCACAAAGCGATTTTTCCGGTAAGAATCTGGTTTGGAACCCGGGCAAGGTGGCTTCCGACGAATCCGTTTTGCAGGAATACAAAGGCAAGCCACTGGAACCGGGCAAAAGGTATTTTTGGAAAGTGAAAATCTGGGATGGCAGCGGTAAGGAATCGGCGTGGAGCGAAACGGCCTCTTGGCATACCGGCTACCAGCCCGCCGATTGGAAAGCCAGATGGATGGAGGCCGACAAGCAGCCCGACCCCAAAAAAGTGCAGCCCGCTTTCCTGTTCAGAAAAGAATTTACGGTGAAAAAACAGGTTGCATCGGCCGTGGCTTACGTTACTTCCTACGGGATTTACAAACTGCGGTTGAACGGGCAAAAAGTTGGCGATGAGGAACTTACGCCCGGATGGACGAGCTACAACAAACGCCTCCAATACCAAGTGTATGACGTGACCAACCAACTGAAAGCGGGCAAAAACGCCTTGGGAGCCATGCTGGGCGAAGGCTGGTACAAGACCGTACTCGGCTGGTCGGACAACCGCAATTTCTACGGCGAACGCACGGCATTGCTCTGCCAGCTCAGCATCACCTACGCCGACGGTTCGCGGCAGACGGTGGTGTCGGATGATACTTGGAAGTCCACCACCGAGGGCGCGGTTCGCCGTTCGGAAATCTACAACGGCGAGGTGTACGATGCCCGCATGGAGCAAAAAGGCTGGGATATGGTTGGGTTCAATGACAAAGGCTGGCAGAAAACCATCACCGCCAAGCGTCCGTTTGCCAACCTTATAGCTTCCGAAAGCGTTCCTGTTCGCAAAATCCAGGAAATAAAGCCCGTCAGGATTTTCAAAACGCCCGAAGGAACCTTGGTGGCCGACATGGGGCAGAACATGGTGGGCTGGATAAAACTCAAGGTGAGCGGGGCCGCCGGAGCCAAAATCACGCTGCGTCACGCGGAAGTGCTCGACAAACATGGCAATTTCTACACGGCCAACCTGCGCACGGCCAAACAGCGCATCGAATACACGCTCAAAGGCGGCGGCGAGGAAGTTTACGAGCCGCATTTTACGTTCATGGGCTTCCGGTTCGTGGCCATTGAGGGCTTTCCGGGCCAGCCCGCGCCTGAAAGCCTGACCGGCGTGGTGGTGCATTCGGATATGCCGCCGACGGGCAGTTTTGTATGTTCCGATTCGCTGGTCAACCAGTTGCAGCACAACATCCAATGGGGGCAAAAAGGCAATTTCGTGGACGTGCCTACCGACTGTCCGCAGCGTGACGAACGGCTTGGCTGGACGGGCGATGCACAGGCTTTCAGCCGCACGGCCGCCTTCAACATGGATGTGGCCGCATTTTTTACCAAGTGGATGAAGGATTTGGCCGCCGACCAACTTCGCGATGGCGCGGTTCCGTTTGTGATTCCCGACATACTCAACAAGTATTCCGACACCTTGGTGGGGGCTTGGAAAACATCGGCGGGCTGGGGCGATGTGGCCCTGATTACGCCGCACACCGTGTACCAAGTGTACGGCGACAAGCGGATGCTGGAAACCCAATACCCGAGCATGAAAGCCTACGTGGAATACATCCGCAAGGCTGCCGGGCCAAGCAACATCTGGAAAAACGGCAGCGTTTTTGGCGACTGGCTGTTTTACCGCCCGCACATCCACAGTTTTGCCGAGCCGGACGGCTACACCAACAACGACTTCATCGCCACGGCCTTCTACGCGTATTCCGCCCGGCTGCTGCACGAAACCGCCCGCACCTTGGGCAAAAAGGAAGACGAGGTTTTCTACGGAAACTTGTTCGAGAGCATCAAGAAAACCTTCATTCAGGAATACGTGACCGCTTCGGGCCGCGTGGCTTCCGATTCGCAGACGGCCTACGTGCTGGCCCTGATGTTCGACCTGCTGCCCGCCGACATCCGGCCCAAAGCCGCGCAGCACTTGGTCAATGACATTAAAAGCCGCAAAAACCACCTTTCCACGGGCTTTCTGGGCACGCCGTATTTATGCCACGTGCTTTCGGAAAACGGCTTCACCGATGTGGCCTACGACTTGCTTTTGCAGCAGTCCTACCCGTCGTGGCTGTATCCGGTAAAAATGGGCGCGACTACGATCTGGGAACGCTGGGATGCGCAGAAACCCGACAGCACGTTTCAGGATGAGGGCATGAACTCGTTCAACCACTACGCCTACGGGGCCGTCGGCGACTGGATGTACCGCGTGGTGGCGGGCCTTGAAATCGGCAAGCCCGGCTACAAGCACATTCTGATACAGCCGCAACTGCCCGCCAAAGGTCGGCTGACCCACGCCAAAGTCACCTTCCAAAGTGCCTACGGCGAAATAGTTTCGGGCTGGGAACGCAATGCCGGACAATTGAAATTCTCGGTCACCATTCCGCCCAACACCACGGCTACCATCCGGCTGCCAAAAACAGAAGCGGGTGCGGTGCGCGAATCAGGCCAGCCGCTCAGTTCCGTTTCTGTGAAAGCCGACAACGGCGACACGGTAATAGAAACCGGCTCCGGGCAGTACGTGTTTGAGTACGCGGAAAAGTGAGGTTTTTGAGACGGCGGGTTTGAACCTTTTGAAAGATACTATTTTTTGAAACGCAGGTCAGACACTGTGTGTCAGACCGCCTGCCTGTCGGCAGACAGGGAATCGTCTATCGGCTTCCAAGAGAACAAGTGGGTTTGGCAGTTGAAAAAGATACTATTTCGGCACCCGACCCCAAAGGGGAGGGGAGTTTTTTAGCCCCCTCCTTCGGAGGGGGTTGCCTGCCTGTACGCCACGGCGCACGAATCGGCAGACAGGGGGGAGGCCTTGGGTTTCGGCTTTTTAAAAGATACTATTTTACGGATTCCATTTTTCCAACACGCAACCGCAAGACCATGATTTCGCCCGATGCAATTGACAAAAACAACGAGACACACCAAGCCCAGCACGGTTTCCAGTTCGGCTACCTTTCTGAGTTGCTCAGCCGAAAAGGCATTGATTGTGAAGCGTTTGTGCGGAAAATAATGGATTTTCAAGTGGCTATCCCGAGTTGGGCGTTGGGTACGGGCGGCACGCGTTTCGGGCGTTTTGCCATCGGTGGCGAGCCGCGCAATCTGGAGGAGAAAATAGCCGACATCGGCCTGATCCACCAACTCAACCGGTCGTCCGGCTCCATTTCGCTGCACATCCCATGGGATATCCCATCCGACTACCAGGCCGTTAAGCAACTGCTTTCCGAAAACAACCTTTTCATTGATTCGGTAAATTCCAACACGTTTCAGGATCAGAAAGACCAGGCACTTTCGTACAAATTCGGTTCGTTGTGCCACACCCAAGCCGATGTGCGGCGGCAGGCCGTGGAACACAACATCCACTGCGTGGAAATCGGCAGGAAACTTGGCTCCAAAGTACTCACCGTCTGGCTGGCCGATGGCTCGAATTTTCCGGGCCAGCAGCATTTGCGCAAAGCCTACCAACACACCAACGACTCGCTGTCGGCCATTTGCAAATCCATGCCCGACGACTGGACCATGCTGATCGAGTATAAGCCCTACGAACCTAATTTCTATTCGATGGTGATTCCCGATTGGGGGACTTCGTATTCGCTTTGCCAGAACCTGGGCAGCCAGGCGCAGGTTCTCGTGGATTTGGGTCACCACCTGCCCAACACCAACATCGAGCAGATTGTGGCGCGGCTGCTGCACTTCGGGCGGCTGGGCGGCTTCCACTTCAACGGCTCCATGTACGGCGACGACGACCTGACCACGGGCAGCACCAAACCCTACCAGTTTTTCCTGATATTCAATGAGTTGGTGGATGGCATGACCGACCCTGCCGTAAAAAACCCCGCCATTGCCTGGATGATTGATGCCAGCCACAACACCAAAGACCCCATCGAGGATTTGCTGCAATCGGTTGCGGCCATCCTGAATACGTATGCCAAAGCCCTGCTCGTGGACAGGAATGCCCTGACCCAGGCGCAGGAAGAAAATGACGTGCTGGCCGCCGAGGAAATCCTGAAGGATGCCTTTGCCCTTGATACACGGACGTTGGTGGCAGAAGCCATGCGCCGGAAAGGCGGCGCGCTGAACCCGGTGGATGTGTTCAGGATGGAAAGAATCCGGGCAAAACGCATTGCCGAACGCGGCAAATTTGCCGTGGCAACGGGCTTGTGATGTTCCAGCCCAAACCGGCAACCGGAGGTTTGGCAGTTGAAAAAGATACTGTTTTTTTGTCATTTCAGGGACGAGGAATCCGGCGTTGACTTACCGGCAAGCCCGGGCTTTGGTGCCTGATTCACGCCCGAATCCTCCTTTGTCGGAATGACAAAAAAGCATTTGCACGGGACAGACAAAATAATATCGTCCAAAAACCTTAAACCCGCCCGCCCCAACCACCCGCCACAAACAGCTCCGAAGGGGCGTTATCCGCCAGCGCGGGGTGAAGAAAAGAACCGCCGCCGCGCCCCGCAACACCCCATGCCAAACCCGCCATACTTCCGCGATAGTTCCTATATTTGGCGTTTTGAAACCGATGCTTCGCCGGTTCCCGCAACCAACCACCCTGCCACCCCGCATGAAAAACCCGAGTATTTTCCAACGCGCCCTGCCGCATTTGCTGGCCATCGCCGCGTTCCTGATCATTGTGTTTGTTTATTTTTCGCCGGTACTCGATGGCAAAGCCCTGGAGCAGGGCGACATACTGCAAGCCAAAGGGGCGGCGCACGAAGCCAACCTGCACCGCGAGAAAACCGGGGCCTATCCGCTCTGGACCAACAGCATGTTTGGCGGAATGCCCACCTATCTGATAGCCGCCGACTACCCCAATAGCTGGACCACCAAGGCCGGGCGGTTTTTTGCCAACCTCCTGCCCGATCCGGCCAACTATGTTTTCCTTTACCTGGTTGGTTTCTACATTCTGCTCGTGGCCATTGGCGTGGATGCCTGGGTTGCCGTCATGGGAGCCATTGGTTATGCGTTCTGCTCCTATAATTTCATCAACATCGAGGCGGGTCACGCATCCAAGGTTATTGCCATGGGCTACCTGCCCCCCATTTTGGGCGGGGTGATTCTTGCCTACAGGGGGCGTTACTGGCTTGGAGGTGCGCTGGCGGGCCTTTTTGTGGGGCTGCAACTGTTCGGCAACCACGTGCAGATAACTTTTTATATGTTTTTGGCCATCGGCATCTACGCGGCCATTGAGTTTGGTGCGGCCATCCGCCACAAACGGCTTAAGCCGTTTTTCCTTGCCTCGGCGGTGCTGCTGCTTGGCGTGGTGCTGGCTGTGGGGTCGCACGCGTCGCGGCTGCTTACTACTCAGGAATACTCCAAGGAGAGCATCCGGGGCAAATCGGAACTCACGCCCCGCCAAGCCACCGGCGACGACAAGCAGGCCAACACCAACGGCCTTAATTACGAATATGCGTTCCAGTACAGCTACGGACTGGCCGAGACATTTACCTTGCTGGTTCCCAATTTCAACGGCGGCGGCAGCATGGCACGCGGGCTGGGCAAGAACTCGGAGACCTACCGGGCCGTTATGGCTCAAGGGGCCACCGATGTGCAGGCCCGGCAGTTTGCCGAGCAGGTATCGCCAGCCCTCTACTGGGGCGATTTGCCCATTGCGGGCGGCCCGGCCTACGCCGGGGCGGTGGTTGTATTCCTGTTTGTGCTGGGTATGTTCATCATCAAGGGCCGCATCAGGTGGTGGCTGCTGGCTTCGGTAGCGTTGATGGTCATGCTGGCCTGGGGGCGCAACTTTTTCCTCAACGACCTGCTTTTCAACTACGTGCCGCTCTTCGACAAGTTCCGCGCCGTAACCATGACCCTCACCGTGGTGCAGGTTTTCCTCGCGCTGGGAGCCTCGCTGGCCGTACACGAATTGGTGAATACCAAATTTACCTGGGACACCTTCAAAAAGCCGCTGCTCTGGAGCTTCGGACTCACGGCGGGCATTGCGCTGGTTTTCGCGGTGTTGGGCGGGGCGTTCTTTGATTTCAAAAACACACTCACCGATGCCCGCCTGCCCGACTGGGCGGTAGGCCCCCTGCGCGACGACCGTGCAGCCCTGCTGCGCGGCGATGCTTTTCGCAGTTTCCTGTTCATTGCGGCGGCGGCGGGGTTGTTGCTGGCCTACGTGTTTAAAAAATTCAACGGCACGGTGCTTGCGCTGCTGCTGGCCCTGACAGTGCTGGCCGATATGTTTGCCGTGAACAAACGCTACCTGAACGATGCCAATTTCACGGTCAGCCGCCGGGAGCAGCAGCGGGCCTACATCCAGTCCACACCCGTCAACGAGCAGATACTCCAGGACACCACGCAGTACCGGGTGTTCAATTATGCGGGCGGCGTTACCAGCGATGCCATCACCTCGTATTTCCACCATTCCGTGGGCGGCTACCACGGGGCCAAGATGCGCCGCTACCAGGACGTGCTGGACAGTTTGCTGTCCAAGGGCAAAATCAAGGTGCTCAATATGCTCAACACCAAGTACCTGATCGTGCCCGACCAGCAAACGCAGCAACCCGTGGTGCAGCGCAACCCCGAAGCCCTCGGCAATGCCTGGTTTGTGGCCGGATATAAAATAGTACCCAACGCCGATGCCGAACTGCAAGCCCTCGACACGCTTGAGCCGCGCACCACGGCCGTGGTTGATGCCCGCTTTGCGGCCCAACTGGCTGGCCTGTCAATTATGCCCGACAGCACGGCCAGCATCCGGCTCACCAGCTACGAACCTGAGAAACTCACGTACGCCACCAATGCCCAAACGCCGCAACTGGCGGTATTCTCGGAAATATATTACGCCAACAAGGACTACTGGCAGGCCGACATTGATGGCAAACCGGTACCGCACCTGCGTGCCAATTACATCCTGCGGGGCATGGTGGTTCCGGCGGGCAGCCACACGGTCACGTTCCGGTTCATCGGCAACACCTACCGGCAAGGCGAACAAATCGCGTTGGTGTGTTCGGTGCTGCTGCTGGCCTTTGTAGGCGGCGCGGCATTCATGGATACCCGCAACCGGCGAAAGATTGCCTGAAGGCAAACACGCGTGGGATTCGTAGCCACTGGCGCGGGATTCCCGCCGACTGGCGCGAGGTTCCTACCTCGTGCCGCCCATGTGCCGAGATTCCCATCTCGGCGGCAGGCGGGAAACCCATCCACATGGGCGGCTTCCAGACTGTGATTGCGAGGCGCAAAACCGACCTTGCGGGGCACGGGGCAATCCGTTTACGGGCAAATGTGCCAAGAAGCGGGTTGTTTTGTTTTCCGGTTTGCCAAACTACCTTGCGGGCATGAAAGAAGATAATTCGCAGCCGTTTGACAGGATTTTCAAGGAAAACTTGCAGGACATTTTTCCGGTTGCCTTGTCGGCGATTACGGGGTCGGAATACACTGATGCCAAGCCGCTACCCGCCGACCTGCCCAAAACCTTGTCGCGCAAACCCGATTTCCTCTATCGTGCCAAACTCATGGGCGATACTGTGGTTCTGCACATAGAAGTGCAGCGCAAGATAGATTACCGGATGCATGGCCGGATGCTGCTCTATGCCGGGCTGCTTTACGACAAATACCAACTGCCCGTCAAGCAACTGGTGCTGTACATTGGCGGTGAAAACGGAACCATGCCCGTGCAAATCATCATGCCCGACTTCACTTACCAGTACCAATTGGTTGATTTCCGGCAGATTCCCTACCGGCAAATTATGGCTTCCGACAATCCGTCGGTTGTGCTGCTGGCTGTGCTTGGCGACTTCGGGAATGAACCGGGAGAGGCCGCAGTAAAGAACATCATCGGTAAGCTCGCCGAAGTTTCAAGAAACACCGTTGACCTGGGGAAGTTTGCCTACCAGTTGCAAATCTTGGGCGACTTGCGTAATTTGGGGGGTATAATCACCGAACTGGAACATACCATGCTGGACGAAATCAAAATTGAGGAAACCTCTCTTTATAAAAAGGGAGGTAAAGACACGGCGTTAAAAGCCGCTGCCACTTTGTTAAGGAAAGGGGTGGAACCCGAAATTGTTGCCGAGGCACTGGACTTAAGCATCGAACAGATTGAAGAGCTGAGAAAAGGGCTGGGAAAGTAACTCGGGCATGGCCACAAACCCGCCGACCCACGGATGATTTCGGGTTTCCCGCAACAGTCCGCCGGTCGGTATGCCAGTTGTAAATCTTGGGCGACTTGTACAATTCGGGAAGTATAATTACCGAACCGGAACACACCATGCTGGACGAGATAAAGATTGAGGAAACCTCCCTTTACAAGAAGGGTTACAAAGACAGGGCGTTAAAAATCGCTATCAATCTGTTGCGTGAAGGGATGAAACCTGAAATCATCGCCAGAGTACTGGATTTGAGCATCGAGCAGGTTGAAGAAGTGCGAAAAGGTTTGGGCAAATGACTCGGGCATAACCGAAAACCCGCCGAACCGCCAACAGATCCGGGTTTCACAAGCCGCCGCCGCTTGGCTCCGCCGAGTGGCAACCCTACGTGTCCGGAGAAATAGTATCTTCCCGAAAGGCCAAACCCGCCCGCCCCAACACCCGCCGAAAACAGCCCTGAAAGGGCGCAAGCCGTTAACGCAGGGTGAAGCCCTGCGGAAACGAACTACCGGTCAGTATCCAAGAAAGTCGCGCCCCATTTCACTGCTCAACTGGTAAATCAGGTAGGTCAGCAGCAGTTTGTCCTGCTCGGCTCGCGGGGTGTTGCGGGGCATCTGGAAGTAAGTGGTCTGGCGGCGGCCAGTGGCTTGGCTGCGCAGCCCGCCTTTCTGCACCACGGCCCTCACGCGGTCATTGACGCGGATTTCAAACGTGTTGCGCGGCAATATTGCCCGCACCGACCAGACATCGTAGCCAGCCTGCCCCTCGAATTTTTTGCCATCCATGGTATAATCGCCCACCAACAGGCGTTGGGCGGTGCAGCGCGTATTGATTGGCTGGATGGTCTTGCTCAGGTAATTCATCGAGTCGCGCATTAGGCCAGTCGTGGCCGTGATGTCGTACTCGGTACCCAATTCACTGTCCTTGAGTAGCACACGGCTGCGGTATTCGCCTTTCAGATAACTCTCGTTCAGCGAGTAGCTTTGCTCATACGTCAGGCGTATGGGCTGGCTTGCGTTCTGTTCCCGGAACGTGATTTCGCGTCGGCGGCTGGCTCCCTTGTAGCTGCCAAAGCTTTCCGTTTCCTGCAAGGTGAAAAAATAGTATCCGCCAGCAACCGCAAACCCCGGCACTTCCAGCGGCGGACGGCTGAATACCTGCGTCGGCAGGCGTTGGGTCTTGTGTTCGAGTGCGGTGCTGATGCCTAATTTCAGCAGCCGCGTCCAGTCGTCGGGGCTGGTTTCCACGCCGCCCTGCATCTGTCCGGCCCGGCTCACGGTGCTGAATGGCACGGCGACTTTGTTTGTGAAAACCACTTTGCCGTCCTTGTCTTCGATGCGCACGGTGCAGTGGCTCAGGAAATTGCGCACCGGCATACCCACCGAGTCGGCGGCGGTAGTGGTCAGTTGCACCACCTGCTGGATGCCCACGTACAGGTCGCCATCGCCCCGGTTGCGGTCTATGTGCAGGGGAGCCACCGCATTGCCGTAGTCCAGCCAGCCACCGGCGGGCTGCCTGAACGTGACCGCGTTCACGGCCTGTTGGGCGGCAAGGGAGGTTTTAACGGTTTCAAGGATACTATTCTGCAAGTCGGGCCGCTGGCTCAGGTAATCGGGAAAGCTCTCCTCACCAACTACACTGCGCACCGCAGGCGACAGCCGCACCACTTGGCTGATGCCCGTAACCACCGCAGTCCGGGACTGCGCCGTGGCACTGCCGCACCCGGATACCAAAGCCATGAGGCAACAGGCAATACTTGTTTTCAGAAACACATTGTTCATGCACGAATCGGGTTGGTGAGTTATGTATTGGCTTTCACTTCAAAGACCAGCCGCAAATGCTTTTTGGCGAACCGGAAGGCAAACCATGCCCGGCACGCCGCTGCGCCCAAAGCCAAATCTACTGAAAATAGTATCTTTCGGAATGGCCAAACCCCTTTTTTAAAAATCACTACCTTTGCCAGTACAAATCCTGTCAACCTTTCCTTCACCGCACATTACAATATGGGACGCGCATTTGAATTACGCAAGGCCAGAAAAATGAAACGCTGGGGCCAGATGGCCAAGACTTTCACCAAGATCGGCAAGGACATTGCCATTACCGTAAAGTCGGGCGGGGCCGACCCCGACACCAACTCGCGGCTGCGGGCATTGATGCAGAATGCCAAAGCGGCCAATATGCCCAAGGAAAACGTGGAACGTGCCATCAAACGTGCCACCTCAAAAGACGAGGCCGACTACAAGGAAATGGTCTATGAAGGCTATGCGGCGCACGGGATAGCCGTGCTGGTGGAATGCACCACCGACAACCCCACGCGCACGGTTGCCAATGTGCGCAGCTACTTCAACAAGTGTAACGGCAGCCTCGGCACCTCGGGGATGTTGGATTTCATCTTCGAACGAAAGTCCGTATTCAAGATTGCCGCTGGCCCGAAGGTCAACGTCGAAGAATTGGAGCTGGAACTGATTGATTTCGGGGCCGATGAAGTCTTTGCGGACGAGGAAGCCGGACAGGTTGTCATCTACGGCGAGTTCACGGCCTTCGGGGCCATCCAGAAAGCACTGGAAGAGCGTAATTTCGAACTGCAAGGCGCGGATTTTGAACGCATCCCCCACGATACCAAGGCCATGAACGAGGAGCAGACCGCCGATGTGGACAAGCTGCTGGAGAAACTGGAGGAAGACGAGGACGTGCAGAACGTGTATCACAACATGGCTTGAGTGCGTAGCCCGTGGCTTGCGTATGCATGGTCGGGCAAGCCGGGTTTGGGCTTTCCGGGAGATACTATTTAAGCAAAAGCCCGGCTACGCGGCCGGGCTTTTGCCTAATTCTTCTTCCCCTGCCGTTTCCACACATCGGTGCGGCCAAAGAGCGACACGCCGATGTAGCCGCGCACCTCCAAGGTGTTTTCGTCCACCAGCTTCATGTGGCAACTGTAGTCACTGCCCGATTTGGGTTCGTAAGCCTTGCCATCTTCCCATAGATTGTCGCCTTTGTACACGAAGTCGCGCAGGTTCTCCAAGCCCTTGAGCGGGCGTTTCCTCAGGCTTTCGTCAGGGTTGCTGATGTCGGTGCGGGCAGTGCCGTCTTCGTTGTTGGGTACCTTGAGCCACACGATCTTGCCGAAATACTTGTCGCCCTTCTTGTATATTTGAACCAGGCCGGTTCCCTCGCCGTTTTTCCAAACCCCCAGGATGGCATCGGCACCGGGGTTGGCGGAACGGAGCGGAGCCGCCAACAGGGCAAGCAACAACAGGGGCAATGCGGATTTCAGGGTGCGTTTCATGCGGTTTCAATTGGTTTGTTTGGATGATTGGATAAGCTGACCGGATGCGGCAGATTGACGGTTCAAGCCGGAGAATAGCAAAGACAATGCCAAAATACAAGCTGGTTACTTTCAAAAAGGCTCACGGACTCACCAGATTCAGGCTCACGCTGAAGTAAAGCGGATTGCCCAGCCGGTTCTCAATGACCGGCTTTTCGTCGCCGCCTTGCGGGTTCTGGCTTCGGTACGCGTCGAAACGCCAGTTATAGCGCAGTCCCGCCTGCACCGACAGCCATACAAAATCCTTGACCTGCCGCTCAAACGTGATGCGGGGCTTCAACTCGCCGCGCCGCAGGTACAGGTCGCTCTGGCTGAGGTAATAGGCATTGCCCTCCAGTTCGTAGCCGACAAGCAACAGGGCCTTGGTGCCGAAATTGCGCCGCAGGCTGGCGCGGGCGGGAAGCAGTACCTCCACACCCCACTTTTGGTTGAACGTGCGGTTGTAAAACAACACCGGCACGTACAGCAACGCCCCGGCCCGGTAAGTGCGCGAAACGCCAAGTCCCCACATCAGGTTGTCGCTTTTTTTCCAGCCGTAGATGGCCGTGGCACTGTACGTCATGTTGCGTCCGCTGATATAATCGGTGCGGCGGTAATCACCGTTGAGGTCGGCGTTGAGCTGCGCAATCATAAACCGCTTGTTGTCAAACGGCTTGAACACCGTGGCGTTGAGGCCGGTGCTGCGGAGGCCGTTCTGCTCCAGGTTCCGCACCAACCCCGACTCCCGGCTCGCCACGTCGTCAATGCGGTAGCCGCTATTCCAATAGGTGAGGCCCAGATTCAGAATGAAGTTGGACCGCGACACCACCGGCGTGTTCACCGCCAGCCGCAAACCCCGCGTGGCCGTGGCAAAATCGGTGGGAGACGGCGGCGCAGGCGGAGGGGTGGGTCTGGGACCCGGCACGACGAAAAATGAATTAGCCGGAGTAGTCAGCGTGTAGGGCAGTTGCGCCTCATAGCCGATGGAAATCAGTTTGGTGGGCGACAGGTACAGCACTTTCTGCGTGCAGTAGGTTTTGACGGGCTTGCTGTCCACATCGCCGTACTCGTCAAAATTCTCGGTGGCCGTAGTGTCTTGTGCCCGCAACGCGGATGCAAAACACAGCAAAGCCGTAATTGTCAGGATGGTACGCAGTCTGTTCAGCATGGGGAAAGTTTATTGATCAATGTCAGGCCAAGGTTTCGGTCAAGGCCCCTGCCTGCCCGGAATCCGCAACGGTCGGGCAAAATACGGAAGCCCTGATTCACCCGGAGGATTGTTCCAACGGGACAACGCCAAACTTAGGCTCGAATCATCCAAAAGACAAATCGCCGCGAACAAGTTTTCTGTCTGGAAACACAAAAATGCAGGAACTCCGGCCACCGGGGTTTGGACTTTTTGAAAGCTGAAAGCCCCGTTTCCGCCTCTGGCGGAACTTTTAGCTTTAGCGGGGATACTATTTTGGGAAGACCGCATCGCAGGCCGGACACTGCTGCCGGACTGGAAGCGCCTGTCGGCGTTTGGATTAACAAGGGGGTTTGGGCTTTTCAAAAGCTGCAAGCCCCGCTTTTGCAGCGGGGATACTATTTTCCGCCTACCACACCACCGAGTAGGCCGCCCTGCCGTTCAGGGGCAGCAGCAGTTCCTGCCGGTTGTTGGCCACGGTGCGCACCATTGGCTTTGCCCCCGCCGCATCGGTTATGCTGATAAGGTACGATTTGTCGTCCACCAGATACGAGCCATCGGGCTGCGGCACAATGTCTTTTCCTTCGGCCAAGCGACAGTACAGGTTTGGCGCGGCTCCCGATATTTTCAGGCTGCGCGTGAGGCGTTTGCCATTGTCGCCGGGGCGCGTGACATCCTGCACATCCAGCCCGAAAATAGTATAGTTGAAAACGGGCAAACCCGCCGCATCCAATTCGTAGCGGCGAAACTGGTAATTGGCGGCAGCGGCCAGCGAGTCGGGCCAAGGGGCGTTTTTATCGGACAGCACGGCCAAGTCGGGGGCATCGCTTAAGGTGAGTACACTACCCAGCGGCTCGGCATGCCCATCGCCCCGGTCGTGCCACATGGGCGTGGCATCCAGAAAACCGCCGCGCCAGCACTGCACCCACGCGCCATTGTCGAGGTTCATGGTAAAATGCGCCCCATCGGTGGTGCCCACTGAAACCGCGTGGGTGAGGCGTTTGGCAGGCCGCCCCGGCTTGCGCACATCCATGAAGCAGCGCAGTATTTGCGGCTCACCGGCCACGGCCACCATGATCGGGTTCACGGGTTCGTCGAGCGGCAGCGAGCCGAGCGAATGCAATGGCGTGCGGCGTGTTTCGGGGCCTTCGATAAACAGCCCGAGGCCGGGTTTCATCCAAGCCTCGGCCTTGGCGATGACGATTTCAAAGGCCGAGACTCCGGCGGGCATATCCACGATAGCGGTTCGCTTGTCGGGCGTGTTCGACCATTCAAAAGGCAGTGCCGTGCGGCTGTTGATTCTGAGCAGGTTCTTGCCACCCGCCTGCATCGTGAACGTGTATCTGCCCGCCGTTTCGACATTTACATTGCCGGTATATTTAAGGATGAAATCATCGGGTGCGGGGCATATCTTGCTGGTCAGGTCGGCGGTTGCCCCTGTTTTCCCAGCCTTGAATACCAGATTCGCCTGCAGCGTGTCGCGGTTGTAATCGCCTTGGAAGTACGCGAAACGCAAGCCGGACAGGTTCGGGACACCGGAGCCGTAGCTGCGGTAGCGGATGTTGCGGAAGGCCACCGGCCCGTGGTCGCCCTGAATCATGAGCGGGGCGGTTGGCTTCTCATCGTTGAAGGCAGCGGAGCGGGTGGGGCCGGACACCTCCACATTTTCGTGGATCAGCATTCCGTTCAGCTTCACTTTCAGCATTTTGGCATTGGCAATCTTGCTGCCGGCCGCATTGAATCTGGGTGCTTGGAACGAGATTTCGAGGTGCTGCCACAAACCGGGAGCCAGGCACGCATTGGTGCGGGGCGGAATGCCTTCGTAGCCTTTGCGGCCCTCGGGCTTGGCATCGTCGTAGCGTTCATAAATGCCGCCGCAGTCGCCTGAGTTGGGCGACTTTTTGCCCCAGCTATCCAGCAGTTGCACCTCGTAGCGGCTTTGCAGGTAAATGCCCGAATTGGAACCTTTGGCCATCATGAAATCCAGTTCCACATCGGCATCGCCGTGTTCAAAAGCCGTGAAAATATTGGTCTGGTTCCGGGCATCGGGAAGGTTGGCGAGTATTCCGCTGCCTTTGGCGGTTTTCAGGATGTTATTCTGGTTCATGTCGGCATTCACATCGCCCACAATCTGCCAGTTGCCGCCCGTCGGCTTGAAACCGGCCAAATCGCTGAGTGGCAGGTTGCCAGCCTCGCCGCCTTTTTGCTGCGCGAATGCTGGGGCGGAACACAAAAGCAGAAGGCAAAACACCCGGATAAATGTCCGGTTCTTGTCGGGGAAAAGTATCATCGGTGCAGGGAAAGTGAATGGGATGATGAAAGCGTTTGGAGCCGGAAATCTACCATTTTTTATCGGAAGAATGAAAATAGTCCGCAGACGACAGCCCATAGTCCACAGGAAAAATGGTGCGCTTGA
This sequence comes from Sphingobacteriales bacterium, assembly GCA_031424975.1. Taxonomy (GTDB): domain Bacteria; phylum Bacteroidota; class Bacteroidia; order Cytophagales; family 172606-1; genus Xanthocytophaga. Next base: position 2,119 of record JANPIL010000479.1, on the reverse strand, counting down.
AATAGTATCTTTCAAAAACCCCAAACCTGCTGGTTGGTGAGGATTGCCGCTAACGGTTTGGGGCTTGGCGTTCTGGCGGGGATTTCGAAGCAAAAAAGTTCAATCAAAGAACGGAAGTTGAACCTTGCACAAATGTCCAATCGAAGACGTTCAGCCCCGCTTTTGGCAATACCTTATTACCTGCCGTTTTTGTTTTGTCTATATATTTTTCGTACTGTATCATAGCTGTCAAATTCCAGTTCTGCGAAAATTTTATCGGACAGCACATTATTGTCAAGTAAGATTTTTATTATGTCTTTACGATGAATTCCACAATTCATTTTGTTATATATCACTTCCAAAGGTTCTTTACAATCTTTTGTTGAATTTGCTTCATAAATATCTATGAAACCAAAAACAATAGAATGAATAAAATCAAAGTCGTCTGAACGGCTTGCTATTTCGGTTAAAAGTTTGTGGTCGCCATTTTCGTAATTACTAACCAACAGGTTCAAATAGTCGCAAGGATTTTTCTATGTACTAAACTTGTCTAATGTAAGTTGTCGTATTTTTTTTGCAGTAAAATGTTTGAGTGCCTCTACTGCGTATTCAACCATTCTTGTCTTCTTCGGATTTTTGCCGCTTGCAATTTGAAATATCGGTTCATATTCAAAAGGAAACTTTCGTGAACTAAAAAATCTCAAATACAATTCTTTTCGCTTATTATCTTTCTCTGATAAAAATTCATTTGCCAGTTTCTCTACTTCAATATCGGTTAATTCTCGATTCCTGTCTGATGAAAGAAAGAATAATCGTCCATTCTCAATCTTTTCTTTTATCAGTTCGTAAGTAAATTTTTTAATTTTTCTATGTTTTGATAACGTCCATTTGTTATTAATGATGGATTTGTAATAAGCCTCAACATACTTGTTTTTGACAGAAGCCTTTTTCAGTTCCGTATAAACGTCAACCGACTTATTACGTTTTTGAAAATCATCTATTTTCCAACTATCTTCACAATCATCTGTATTTTCAAAAAGTGCCTTGCCAAAAATTTCAGCAACCTTTAAAACGCCATTCATTCCGTCAACTGCCATTAATTGCTCTTGTCCACAGAATTCATAGCCTTCGAGACTATTTTTTTCAAATCGGTTATAAAGTGCTGCCTTTGCTTCAATATAACCGGCTTTATGAAATCTCACAGCTAAGTCGCACATTTGGTCAAGTCCCCAATAGTCTTTCTTCTCTGATTGTAATTTTGTCAAAACCGCTTTTATAATTTTATCTTTTTGTTTTGACTTTTGTATGAAGCGATAAATATAATTGGCTCTACTCCCTTCTGATTGATTGTCGTATGAATAATTTGTTACTGCACCTTTAATAATCAAGTCGGAAAAGTCAATAGTTGGATTGTATTTGAGAATTAAAAATGCTTCGCCCGTCCCACGTTTTAACGAGTTAAGAAATTGTCGTTTTATGTTAGCAGTGTCGGTCATTTAAAATAGCACATAATATCCATATAAACGCAATCGGTTTCAGCTTACCGGTTGTTCTGAAGGTATAGGCGCAACGTGTTGCGTTTATTTCCACTTTGGGCGCACTTGTTCAGGTTTGTCCGGCATGATAAAATCTGAAACCATCTCAAGCGGACTTGCCCGAATTTCATCCGAAGGCAGGTTTTGCCTTTTGAAAAGATACTATTTATTCCCAACGCTCTCCTTTTGGATGGATTTGGGGAAGGTCAACGCCGGTTGGCTTTCCAGCGGCTCGGGCTGGCGGCTCGGACGGCGGCATTTTCCGGCTTAACGGTCTTGGCTTGCAGCAGCTTGCCCACCAGCAACGCCGCGATTTCGGCCTCGCTCTCAGACACTTGCGGCTCCAATGCTTCAGGATTGAAATGCCGGGCAACAAAATTCGTGTCAAAGCTGCCATCCAGAAAAGCGGGGTGGTCGAGCACGAAACGGCAGAAACCCAGCGTGGTTTCGATGCCCGTAATCTGGTATTCATCAATGGCGCGTTTCATGCGGGCAATGGCTTCGGGGCGGTCTTGGCCATACACCACAAGTTTGGCAATCATTGAATCGTAATGAATCGGGATGTCCGAGCCTTGCTCAAAGCCATCATCCACGCGGATGCCCGG